>CABZLS010000005.1 GCA_902526645.1 uncultured Pelagibacteraceae bacterium | reverse complement strand
TAACCTTTTACTCTATCTTCGGAAAGTTTTACATCTGTGCCAGGTGAAGCCATTGATAATAAAGTGAATCTTAAAGCATCAGCGCTATATTTTTCTATTAAATCTAATGGATCAATAACATTGCCTTTAGACTTGGACATTTTTTGTCCTTTTTCATCTCTAACTAAAGCATGAACATAAATATCTTTAAAAGGTTCTTTATTTAAAAATTCCATACCAAACATCATCATTCTAGCAACCCAAAAGAAGATAATATCAAAACCTGTAACTAAAACTGAGGTAGGATAAAATTTCTTAACAAAATCTTTTTTATCAGGCCAACCTAATGTTGCAAAAGGCCATAAGCCAGATGAAAACCATGTATCTAAAACATCTGGATCTCTGGTTATTTTAACATCTTTTTTATAAAATTTTTTAGCTTGTTTTTTTGCATCTATTTCATTTGTTGCAACAAATATTTTTTTATCTGGACCATACCATGCTGGTATTTGATGACCCCACCAAAGTTGTCTAGAAACACACCAGGGTTCAATATTATTCATCCATTGAAAATAAGTTTTAGACCAATTAGTTGGAAAGAAATTTGTTTTTTTGGATTTAACTATTTTTTTTGCTTTTACAGCTAATCGTTTTGCATCAACAAACCATTGTTCAGTTAAAAAAGGTTCAATGACTGAATTAGATCTATCACCGTAAGGAACTTTATTCTTTATATTTTCTTCTTTAACAAAAAAATTTTTTTCTTTAAGTTCTTGTAATATTTTTTTACGAGCATCAAATCTATCAAGCCCCACATAATCTTTGGGAGCATTATCGTTTATCTTTCCTTCCTGGGTGAATATATTAACTATCTCCAACTTATTTCTCTGGCCTACATCATAATCGTTAAAATCATGTGCGGGTGTAATCTTTAATGCACCTGTTCCTTGCTCTGGATCTGCATAGTTATCTTTAATAATCTTAATTTTTCTACCTACTATCGGGATAGTGACAATCTTGCCAACATAATCCTTATATCTTTTGTCTTTAGGATTAACTGCAATCGCTGTATCGCCAAGCATTGTTTCGGGTCTTGTAGTAGCAATAGTAATAAACTCTGAAGAGTTTTCGAGTGGATATCTTATATAGTATATTTTAGAGTTCATCTCTCTTTGATCAACTTCTAAATCTGAGATAGCTGTTTTTAACACTGTATCCCAATTTACTAATTTTTCTGCTTTATAAATCAATTTTTTTTTATGTAATTCTACGAAGACCTTAATTACAGATTTTGATAAATTATCATCCATTGTAAATGCATTACGTGACCAATCACATGAACAACCAAGTTTTTTTAGTTGATTTATAATTATATCACCATACTCATTTTTCCATTCCCAAACCTTTTCAATAAATCTTTCTCTTCCAAGAGTATTTTTATTTAAATTTTCTTTTTCTAGTTTTTTTTCAACAAGTGCTTGCGTTGCTATGCCTGCATGATCAGTTCCGGGTTGCCATAAAGTTTCATAATTATTCATTCGATAATATCTAACCAAGAAATCTTGAATTGAGTTATTTAAAGCATGCCCCATATGTAAACTTCCAGTCACATTTGGTGGTGGAATTACAATTGAAAACTTTTTAGAATTTTTTTGCGGTTCAAATAATTTATTTTTCTCCCAATAGGCATAAATCTTATCTTCTACTTTAGAATGTATATATTTATCGCTTATCATGGGTGTAATTAGTTTATAATTTAATAATTTAAATTAACAATAATCAAATTGGAACGTTATTTAATAGACTAATTGCAAATATTTTATATAAAACCCTTGTAGCTATCATCTAAAACATATGGCAACGTGGCGGAATGGTTACGCAGAGGATTGCAAATCCTTGTATCCCGGTTCGATTCCGGGCGTTGCCTCCAAAAAAATTCTTGTTTTAGTTAAAAAAAAAAGTAAGTTGAGTTTTTAATATTCCTCGGTAGCTCAGTTGGTAGAGCAGTTGACTGTTAATCAATTGGTCGCAGGTTCGAGTCCTGCCCGAGGAGCCAAATTAGCCAACTTTTGAAATATTATTAGATACCTGCAACGACTTATTGAATTTCAATTTTTGGTCTGAATTGAGTTCTGAATATAATTTTACTAAAAAATTGTAATTCACATTCATATGTCCTTGTTGAGATTTTTCTAAATTTATTAAATATTCTGAAAAATCCTCAAAAAAATAATTTATAGGTACTTTTAAATAGTTTGAAAGTTGCAATAATCTAATTGAACTAACTCCATTTGTCCCTTTTTCGTATTTTTGAATTTGTTGAAAAGTTACGTTTATTGCTTTTGCAACTTTTGTTTGTGTTAAACCTAACGCTAGCCTTCTAAGCTTAAGCTTATTGCCTAGGTGCTTATTAAAATTATCTTCCATTAAGACCCCTCTTAATTTTTTATAAAAACTTATTCAACTAGTTTTTAATACCTACTGCAACTATATTTTTTTTTATTTTTGAGGGAAAAACCAGATTTATCAAAAATATGTCAAGCATTACTTATGCTATAATTTAAGAAATATTCCTTGAAATTCAACTTGACTATAGTATCTGACTTAGAAAAAGTTTAGTTCTTTCACTCTTAGGATTAGCAAAAAATTCTTTAGTATCAGCTTTTTCTACAATCATACCCTCATCCATAAAAATCATTTGATCAGCAACTTCTTTAGCAAAGCCCATTTCATGAGTTACAACAATCATTGTCATCCCTTGTTTTGCTAAATTTACCATTACATCTAGCACTTCTTTAATCATTTCTGGATCTAATGCTGATGTGGGTTCATCAAAAAGCATTATTTTAGGCTCCATACATAAAGCTCTAGCTATTGCTGCTCTTTGCTGTTGTCCACCAGACAATTGACCAGGATATTTTTGAGCTTGGTCCAGTATTTGTACTCTATCTAAATGTTTCAAAGCTAATTCTTCTGCCTCTTTTTTAGGCATTTTTTTTACCCATATGGGAGCGAGCGTGCAATTATCTAAAATAGATAAATGAGGAAATAAATTAAATTGTTGAAATACCATGCCGACTTCTGCTCTTATTTGTTCTATATTTTTTGTATCCTCAGTTAATTCTGTTCCATCAACTACTATGTTTCCTTCTTGATGTTCTTCTAATCTATTAATACATCTAATTAAAGTCGACTTACCAGAGCCTGATGGTCCACATACTACAATTTTTTGCTTTGGTTTTACTTCTAAATTAATTTCTTTTAAGACCTGAAAGTCTCCAAACCACTTATTCATATTACTTATTTGGATTATGCTATCAGACATATATTATCTATCAGTTTTATATTTTTGTTCTAGATTATAACTATATTTACTCATTGCATAACAAATAATCCAGAAAATTATTGCTGCAAATACATAGCCTTCCATAGCAAATCCTAACCATTCTGGGTTAGTTTTAGCTAAATTTAACATTCCTACTATCTCTAATAAACCAACAACAAAAATTAATGGAGTGTCTTTTACTAATGCTAAAAACGTATTAGCAATTCCAGGAATGACTAATTTTAAAGCTTGTGGCAAAATTACAAATATATGCATTTTCCAATAACCCATACCTAAAGATTTTGCAGCTTCATATTGACCTCTTGGTAAAGCCTGTAATCCACCTCTTATAACTTCAGCAACATACGCAGCTTCAAACAATGATATTGCTATTATACATCTTACTAATTTATCTATAAAAAAATCTGCTGGTAAAAACATCGGAAACATAACTGCAGACATAAATAAAACTGTAATAAGTGGAACACCTCTCCAAAATTCTATGAAACCAATTGAAATATATCTAATTAATGGAAAGCTCGATCTTCTACCTAATGCAAAGGCCATTCCTATCGGAAAACAAAATATCAGGCAGAAAAAAGATATTATAAAAGTAAGTGATAAACCTCCCCAAGCGCCGGTCTCTACCCAATTTAAACCTTCTAACTTACCTAATTCAATATATTCTTCAAAAAAAAGAAAATATTTCAATGAAATATACAGGGCAAATGGAACTATTAAAAAATAGTAAAATTTAAATTTATTAGGAATAAAAAAACCAATAATAATTGATAAAATCGCTGCTATAATACCATATGAAAAATCAAAAAATACAGGTCCACCTGAAATAAAGAAAAATATAAAGAGAAACGCAATAAAAGGGTAAATTATTACATAATAAAGAGTTAGATATTTTTTAAATCTATCGGATGCAAAGTATCCAACAGAACCAAGTAAAGCTAGTGCTATAAATGAAAGATTAATTCTCCATTGTTCAGCATTTGGATACATTCCATACATAAACCTTCTTATCCAAACTTTTATATAAGTCCAGCATGCTCCTGAGCCTGAGCATACATCTTTGCTATCACCAGCAAAACTAGCATCAATCACAAACCAGCTTAGTATTGGAGGTATTGATTTAATTACTACAAAAATTATTAATAAAGAAAGAATTGCATTAAAATTATTGGTATTAATATGTTTATTAATAAGATCTAATTGTTTAATTCCACTATATTCGATTCTTATAAAATAAAGCCCAATAAAACCTAATATTAAAGGCATAAAAAAGCTTAAAAAATTTGGTAAAAAACCAATTAAATTTACTCTTAAAAAAGAATTTAAAAATACATCTAAAATACTTATAAAAAATAAAAACGAACCTAAGTACAAAAAAGTATTTAAATTTGTTTTATCAGGTTTTAGAAAATTAATTTTTTTCATTATTTTTCCTGTATAGCTATTCTTTTGTTATACCAATTCATCAAAATTGAGATTGATATACTTAAACTTAAGTAAGTGAACATAGTTATCGAAACAATCTCTATTGCTTTTCCAGTTTGCATTAAAGCTGTTCCTGCAAAGACCAAAACTAAATCTGGATATGCTATTGCAGCAGCTAATGAGGAGTTTTTCGTTAGATTTAAATATTGATTAGTTGTGGGCGGAATTATAATTCTTAAAGCTTGAGGCATAATAACAAGTTTTAAAACTTGATTAGGTGTTAAACCAATTGACGCTGCAGCCTCTTTTTGACCTTTTCCAACTCCCTGAATACCAGCCCTAACACATTCAGCTATAAATGTTGCAGTGTATAATGATAGAGATAAGGTTAATGCTATTAATTCTGGTGGTAAACTTAACCCACCATCATAAACATATGAAGTAGCTGCTAATTGTTTTAATTTAGGAATTTCAAAAGATAAATTAACACCTCCAACTAAAAAACTTAATAGAGGTAAAATAAAAATTAATCCAATCGATATAAAAAAAACAGGTAATTGCTTTCCTTGTGATTCTTGAAGTTTTTTTGCGTGAATTCTTATTACAACAATTGCGATTATTGCAGCAACAATCGAATAAAAGAAAATATTAAAATTTTCCCAAATAAAGGCAGGAACATACAAACCTTTAATTGTTAAAAAAAATACTCCAAAAATTGCTTCTGCGTCTTGAGGCAATGGTAGAGCTCTTAATGCAGCAAAATACCAAAAAAATATTTGTAAAAGTAGAGGTATATTTCTAAAAAATTCAACATAATAAGCAGCAAACTTGTTGATTAAATAATTTGGAGATAGTCTTGCAACACCAACAATAACACCGAGTATCGTAGCTATAATAATTCCTATCACAGAAACAAGTATCGTATTCAATAAACCTACAAGATAAGCTCTGAAATATGAATGTGAACCATCATATTCAATTAAAGAAAATTGAACATCAAAAGACGACTCTTGAGATAAAAAACCATATCCAAAATCAATACCTCTATTTTCCATATTGATTTGTGCATTATAAGTAAAAAAACCAAAAATAAGCACTACAACTATAACTGTAATAAGTTGAGGGCCTAGATCTTTTAATTTAAAATTCACGATGTGATAATATATGAGTTTATAAAAAAAAGGGCTAGAAAAATCTAGCCCTTTTAAATTGTTTTAAATTACAATTATCTTGCAGGTGGAACGTAAAGTATTCCGCCTTTTGTCCATAATTGGTTTGGACCTCTGTCTGGTAAAATGCCAGTGTCAGCTATATTTCTTTTATAGCTTTCACCATAGTTACCAACTTGCTTGATAATTCTTAAGCTCCACTCGTTATCAAGACCAAAAGCAGCTCCTAATTCACCTTCAGCTCCAACTAATCTTTTGATTGCTGGGTTTTCTGAAGTTTTCATTGAGTCTGCATTTGCTGAAGTGATTCCATATTCTTCTGCTTCTATCATAGCATTTAAAGACCATCTTACGATATCTTCCCAAACTGAATCACCTTGTCTAACAACTGGACCTAATGGCTCTTTAGAAATAGTTTCTGGTAATACAATGTGTTCATCTGGATTACTCATTTTAGTTCTTTGAGCAGCTAAACCAGATTTGTCAGTTGTATACGTATCACATCTTCCAGAATCATAAGCAGCTACAACTTCGTCTGCTTTTTCAAAAGCAACTGGCTCATAAGAAATTCCTTTTGAATTAAAAAAGTCTCTCATGTTTAACTCAGTTGTTGTACCTATGTTAGTACAAGCTGAGATACCATTTTTGAATTGATTTACTGAAGTGATACCTGAACTTTTTCTAACCATGAAACCTTGACCATCGTAGAAGTTTACTCCAACGAAAGTAAGTCCAATATCAGCATCCCTTGAAAGAGTCCAAGTTGTGTTTCTAGATAAGATATCAATCTCACCAGATGTTAAAGCTGTAAATCTTTCCTTAGCACTTAGTGGCGTAAACTTAACTTTGTTTGCATCACCTAATACTGCAGCAGCTACCGCTCTACATACATCAACGTCAACACCAGTCCAATTTCCTGCAGCATCAGCATTAGAAAATCCTGGAAGACCTTGAGATACTCCACATCTTACAAAACCCTTTTTTTGAGTGTTTTTAAGTGTTTTAGATTTTTTAGCAGCCATAGACTCTGTTGTAAAAGTGAACAACACAGCAACCATTGCTACTAAAGAAGTTAATTGTTTTAAGTATTTAAACATATTTCTTCCTCTGTTTGTTTATTTGTTAACAAATAATTCAAAATAACTTTTGAATATTTATAATTTAAGCATTTTCAAAAACTCTCTTCAAGGAAAATTTAATAGAATAAGTGATAATGTGAGATTCCAGTCAAGTAAAATATTTTGATTTATTGAGATAAAAAAGTGTCATTAATGGCGCGCCCTGAAGGATTCGAACCTACGACCCTCGGTTTAGAAAACCGATGCTCTATCCAGCTGAGCTAAGGGCGCATTTAATTTATACATATACAACAATAAATTAATTTTTAAAAAGAAATTTTTTCAAAATAACCAGAATTGTTAATAACTCAATTCTTCCAATAATCATGAATAATATAAGACAATTTTTCGTAAGAAAATTTAAAGTAGTAAAATTAAATTCACCCATCCCATAAATAGGTGAATTGACTGTATTCATCAATGTTAAAATAGCTAATTTAAAAGACTTCTCAAAATTTATTCCACTAATCGTTAATAAAGCTACTAAAATTAAAAAAGATATAACAAATATCAAAATTGTTAAAAAGTATTTATTAATCTCATCAAAATCAAAATTAATCTTTGTAAAAATTAACTTATTCATAAATACATTCTTAGGCTTACTGAATGATAAAATTTGATTTAATGAATACTTAAATAGTGAATAAATTTTAATAAATCTCAATCCAGAGCTAGTTGAAAAAAAAGATCCACCAATAATTACTAAAATTAAAAAAATAAATGTTAGATTTTTTTGTTCAGTTTCAAGACCAAAGCCAATATTAGATATACTACTTGTAATGGACAAGAGATTTGAGGAAAACTTACTATCATAACTAAAAAAAAGAAAAAAAATAGATAGTACAACTAAAAAATAAAAAATTAAATGAAGGTCTTCGTAAAAAAAATTTATATTTTTCTTTTTTAAATAAATAAGATTATAAATAAAAAAAATACTTAAAAAGGACAATAACATTAATATAGATATTACGATTGCTTGGGTGCTATCTTTAATTATATTTGAAAGATCATTGACAGGTAAAAAGCCTCCTGAGGAGATGAGTGTAAACGCTAAGTTTAAGGAATTAAAAGACCTTATTGAAAATAAATTCAGTATAATGAATATTAACAAAGTTAAAACTGAATATAAAAAAAATATTTTAAATGCTTGTTTTAAAATTTCAGAACTATCAAAAGATATAAAATTCGTTAAAGTTTTTTTGAAGTTTTCATCATAAATATCTATTAAAAAAATTATAGAAAATAAGAAATACAAACCCCCTATCCATTGTATTGAAGATCTCCACAAAATCAAACTTTGGTCAATTAGCTTAATATTTTCAAACATAGTAAAGCCTGTAGAAGTAAAACCAGAAATTGACTCAAAATAGGAACTTAAAAAAGTTAAATCATAGATACTAAAATAAAATGGTATTGATAAAACTAATGGTAATATTAGATAGCCAAAAAATACAGTTAAAATTTTATCAAAAATAGAGTCTTTTTTTTTTTCTATCTTAAATCTATAACAAAGAATAGCTAAAATTAGTGATGAGCCAAAACTTAAATAGTAGGTATCAAGATTTAAATAAAGATTTAAATAATAAGAATAAATTATATTGAAAAAAGATAGAATCGAAATTAAACCAAAAAAAAGACTTAAATATCTAAGCTGTAATTTAAACATTAATTAAACTGAACTTAACCTAAAAAGATTTTCTACAAAAGATATTGAATCTTTTTTGACAATAAAAACAACTTTATCATCTTTTTTGAAAACAAAATCTGATCTAGGTATTATAACTTTATCATCTCTCAATATTGCACCGATTCTTGTTTCCTCAGGTAAATCAGACTTTTTTAAATCTTTACTTATAAGTTCTGAATTTTCTATAATTTCAGCTTCAATAACTTCATATTCGCCATTGGAAATTGTGTAAGCATTCTCAATAGTTCCTTTATGAATATGTTTTAAGATACTAGAAACTGTTGTCATTCTTGGATCTATTAAATCATCTATTTTCAAAGAAGATTGAAGTAATGAATAATTAGGTTTATTTATTAAAGCCATAGTTCTTTTATCATCAACATCATTTTGATCTTTAGCAAATTTTTCAACTAAAACACTTACCATTAAATTATCTTCATCATCATTTGTTATAGCTAGAACTGTCTCTGCTTCACCAAGATTTGCTTCGGTCAAAACTTCTTCATCAAGTCCATCACCATTTATAATAATTGTATCATTTAATTGACTTGCTAAATATTCAGCACGCTCTTTATTTTTTTCTACAATTTTTACTCTAACTGTATCAAGTGTATCTTCAATATTTTTTGCTAAATTAAATCCAATATTACCTCCACCAATTATAAGAATCTTTTTTGATATTTTTTCCTCATGTCCAAATGCTGATAAAGTTTCTGCCATTTGGGAAGAATTAATAATTACGTAAATTTTATCATTCTTTTGAACTGAGTCTGTTTTTTTGGGAATAAAGAATTTCTCCTTTCTATTTATTCCAATTATATTGGCCTCTAATTTAGGATATTTTTTAGTCAAATCATTAAACTTGATATTAATTGACTTACAATCGTCTTTGATAAAGATTTCTAATAATCTAATTTTGTTATCAGCGAATGGAACACTATCTAAAGCACCTGGTGCCTCCAATTTCCTTTGGATAGATTTCGCTATCTCAATTTCTGGGGAAATAATTACGTCTATTGGTAAATTTTCCTTATTATAAACTCTTGTAAATTTTGGATTAAGGTAATCTTGAGATCTTATTCTCGCTATTTTTTTTGGAATATTAAAAATTGAGAACGCGATTTGACAAATAAGCATATTTATTTCATCATTTCTTGTAACTGCAATTATCATATCAGTTTCAGTAGCATTGGCTTTTTCAAGAATCGAAGGATATGTTGCTTTACCAACTATTGCTTTAACATCCAAACTATCATTTATTTTTTGAATATCCTCACTAGATTGATCAATTACAGTTATTGAATGACCTTGATCACTCAATAATTTAGCAATGGTAAATCCCACTCTACCTGCTCCACAAATAATTATATTCATTTTAATTAAATTCTTTGATTCCTAGACCTTTGAGTTTCCTATGAAGTGCACTTCTCTCCATTCCCACAAAATTTGCTGTTTTAGAAATATTTCCATTAAATTTTTTTAGTTGAATAGTTAAATACTCTTTTTCAAATTTTTCTCTAGCCTCTTTTAATGGCACAGAAAGACTATTTTCTGCAATTTTGTCTCTAATTTCTTCATTTTTAAGTGACTCTTTAACAATATTCGATATTTTTTCCTTTGTATCAGGTTGAAGAATAGCAATTCTCTCAATTAAATTTCTTAATTCTCTTACATTGCCATGCCAATTATGATTTAAAATATAACTGTCATTTTCATCTATATCTAACTCTTTAATATTATAATTAAATGAGATTTTTTTTGAAAAATATCTTATCAGTAATGGTATATCAGAGACTCTTTCATTTAATGGCTTTATATTTATTTCAAACACATTTAATCTATGATAAAGGTCTTCCCTAAAATTTCCGATTTTAATTTCTTCTTTTAAATCCTTACTAGATGAACAAATTATTCTAACATCAACATTAATATCATTATTACCATTTAATCTTTTGAATTTTTGATCAGTCAAAACTCTCAAAATTTTAGATTGGATTGCCAAAGGTATCTCTGAAACTTGATCAATTAGTAGAGTTCCCTCGTTAGCTTTCTCTAAAGCTCCATAAGATATGGATCCATCTTTTTTTTCTTCTCCAAACAATTCAAGTTCATATTTGTTTGAGTCAAGAAGAGCACCATTTAATATTATAAATGGTTTATTATTTCTTTTTGATTTTTTATGTATTTTTCTAGCAACTAACTCCTTTCCAGAGCCAGATTGACCATTAATTAATATACGACTCTCTGTTACAGAAATTTTATCAATTTGTTCTCTGATAGTTGAAATATTTTTACTTTCTCCAATTAATTCATATGAATAAAATAACTTAGTCTCATACTCTTTATTTTGAGATTTTAACTTAATATTTTCAACTGCTCGTTTTATGAAGTTTAATAACCTTGTTTGATCAAAAGGTTTTTCGATAAACTCAAAAGCACCGTGTTTTAAAGAACTCACAGCCATTTCTACATTAGCATGACCTGTAATTATAATTACAGGAACATCCCTATTTTTTGATTTAATATGAGTTAATAATTCAATACCATCGTTATCTCCTTTATCCAACTTCACATCTAAAATAGCAACATCAGGAATTTTTTTATCAATTTCTGCTAAAGCTTGATTATAATTTGCAGCTATTCTTGTTTTATAACCAGCATCCATAATTAATTCATTTAGGATGTTTCTTATGTCTGAATTATCATCAACTATTAAAATTTCAATTGCCATTTTTTTTAAAGTCTACCTGTATTTTTGCTCCATCAGAAACTGCAAAAAATTTAAGTTCTCCATTATGATCATTTATTATTTTGTTAACTATAGACAAACCTAATCCAGTTCCATTTTTTTTTGTAGTAAAGTAGGGGTTCAGTATTTCATTTATATCATTATTCAGATTTTTAAAACCAATACCATTATCTAATAATGTGAGGGTAATATGGTCATTATTATCAAAAATATCAATTAATATTTTCTTATCAAAATTGGGGTTTTTTTCTGCTTTTTGATGAATACTTTCAACTGAATTTTTAATTAAATTAAAAATAACTCTCGCAATTTGTTCTTTATCACAATTTAAAAAAACTTTATTCTCCTCAGACCTTAAACTAATTTCTATATTTGAGTCTATCTCAGAAAGTAATTTTATATTTTCATTAAGAATTTTAATTAAGTCATTATTTTTAAAAATGGGTTTTGGCATTCTTGCAAAATCAGAAAATTCATTAACTAAATTTTCTATTTGTTTGATTTGGTTATTAATTATTTTTAAATTTTCTTTAAAATCAACTTGATCATCATTTGAAATTTTTGATGCATATTTATTTTTAATTCTATCGATAGTAAGTTGAATTGGGGTAAGTGGATTTCTTATTTCATGTGCTAATTTTCTAGCTAAATTTCCCCATGCTTTATATCTTTCATTTATTATCAATTTTTCTTGCTGATTTTTTAGTCGATTGATCATAAAGTTAAAATTTCTATTTAAAACTTCCATATCTTTATCAGTTTTAATTTCTGGGACTTTAGTATCTAAATTTCCATGTCCAATTTCTGTTGAAGCTAAAATTAAATTATTTATGGATCTAAAAAATCTTGACGAAAACCTTATAGCAATAGTGATAGAAATAAATAAAAGTAAAGATACTATAATAATATAGATTAATATAAATGAAATTTTAATACCCGTACTTCTTTCCTCAACTGTGTAATAAAAATTAATCGCTTCTTGAGACTCTGAAAGATAATTAGATATATTTTTATCTAAAAATTTCACAACATATAAAAATCTATTTTCAAAAGCTTGTAATCTAATTATTGCAGCTGATATATTGTTGGGTGCATCTATAATTTTTAAAGGCCTATCATCCTCCAAAACTAAGTTTAAAGCCTTATCAACTGGAGGTGTGTATTTCTTAGCAATTTCTGATGAAAACAATAAGTTTTTATTTTTATCAATAATATGAATTTCATCTACACCTCTAATTAGTTTTTGAGTTCTTAAGAATCTTAAATATTCATTCTCATCATTGTTCAAAAAATTTGCACTCTTATTAATGTCAAATGCAATTAAAATAATATCTGCCTCAACTTTATTTCTAACCTCCTGAACATAATTTTTAGCAAGCTCATAAGAATTATTAACAACAGTTGTAACTTTTTTATCAAAATATTTCTCTAAAGCGAATGAAAATAAAAATAATGAAAATATAGAAATCAAGATTGATGGAATTAAAGTAAAAAGTGAAAAATATGTTATATATTTTTTATTAGAATTAAGACCATCTTTATCTATATCATTTTTAATGGACTTTTTAATTTCAATAAAGATAAAAACAAATAATAAAAATAGTAAGAAAATATTTATAATCAGTAAAAGTTGTAAGTTATCTTGAGTTAATTGAATAAAACTTCTATCAATGAATGTTAAAAATGTTAAAAAACCTATGAATAGTGTGATACTAGAAAGAATGATAATGAATATATTTTTTTTCAAAAAATCTAACATAATTTAGAATTATAGCATTTAAACAAATGAACAACTATTTTGTAATATTGGCAGCAGGAAAAAGTAAGAGATTTGGTAAAAATTTTCTTAAACAATTCTTCAAATATAAGAATAAGGAAATTATAGATCATTCTGTAGAAAAATCATTAAAATCCAAATTATTTAAAAAGATAATCATTGTATCAAACAATGCGAGATATCTAAAAAAAAAGAAATATCCAAAATTTGTGACTATCATTAAGGGTGGTAAAGAAAGATCAGACTCCTCATTAAATGCACTGAAATTCATCAAGAAATATAAGCCAAAAAATGTTTATATTCATGACGCTGCCAGACCAAATTTTTCAATAAAATTACTTAAAAATATCTCAAAAAATTTAAAAAAAAATAAGGCTGTCGTTCCTATCGTAAATTCAAGAGACTCTATTAAATATAAAGTTAAAAATGAGGTGTTTAACTTAAATAGGAAAAATTCCTTATTAACACAAACACCACAAGCTTTTAATTTTAAGGAATTATATAAACTTGCAATAAAAGAAAAATCTAAAATCAACGATGAAGCTTCATTGTTCCTAAATCAAAACTACAAAATAAAATTTATCCCAGGTGAAAATTCTAATAATAAAATTACTTATTTAGATGATATAAAAACATCAAAAACTTTTCATGGATTAGGATTTGATATTCATAGATTAGTTAAAAATAAAAAACTTTTTCTTGGCGGAGCTAAAGTACCTTTTCACTCAGGTTTAAAAGGCCATTCTGATGGTGATGTAATTTTACATGCAATTACTGATGCTATTTTAGGAGCATTAAGAAAAAAAGATATAGGCACATATTTCCCAAATACTAAAAAATATAAGAATATAAGATCACCAAAAATGTTAAAGCCAGTTATAGAAAATCTTTATAAATCGAATTTTTCTATAAATAATTTAGATATTAATTTAATTTGTGAACAACCGAAAGTATCAAAATATAGAAATAAAATAATCGACTCTATATCTAAGCTCACAAATATAAATAAAGGTTTAATTAATCTTAAAGGTAAAACGGTTGAAAAATTAGGCTTAATAGGAAAAGAAAAAGCAATTGCTTGTGAAGTAATAATTTCAATTACAAAATATGAATAAAATTGGTCTTTACTTAATCACATTGTTTGGAATAGGTAATTTAGGTAAGATGCCAGGTACTATTGCCTCTTTAGTAACGTGTATTTTATTTCTTTTTATGTTTGTTGCAGAAATAAATATATATATTCTTTTAATTGTTTTTTTTATATTATTAGTTTTCTCTCCTAATATTATTGATAAAAATATTCATCAATTCAAAAATTTAGATCCAAAAGAAATAGTAATAGATGAATTTATTGGACAATCAATACCTTGCCTTTGGATTTGTTATAAGCTTAAAGTATATGGAATGTTAGGCACTGTTGCTTCTCCACCATTATTACAATCTATAATTCCTTTTCTTATAGCTTTTGTATCATTTCGTTTTTTTGATATATTAAAGCCATTTCCTATTAACATGATTGATAAAAAAATTAAAAATGGATTTGGTGTTGTTTTTGATGATGTAGTAGCTGGTGTTTTTGCAGCAATAATTACTCATCTATTATTAAGTTTAATTTATTAAATGATTAAAAAAATTATAAATCGATTATCCAAAAAAAAATTAAAAATTTCTGTTGCAGAATCTTGCACAGGGGGATTATTGGCTAGCACTATCAGCTCAGAAAGTGGTGCTTCAAAAATATTTAATTTAGGTTTAGTCACCTACTCTAACCAAGCAAAAATTAAGACTTTAAAAGTTAATAAAAATATCATTAAAAAGTATGGTGCTGTAAGTCATGAATGCTGTTCAGCAATGGTTAAAAATTTATCTAAAATATCTAATGCTAACATCAATGTTTCAATAACTGGTATTGCAGGACCAAAAGGTGGTACTAAAGTAAAACCTGTTGGTCTAGTTTATATTGGAGTTAAAAAAGGTAATAAAATACAAGTTAATAAATGCTTATTTAAAGTCAAAAACAGATCTTTAATACAAAAAGCTACAGTTAGAAAAGCATTAAATTTAATTCTTAGAGCTGCCAAATAGCTCTTCTGCTCTCTTCTGGAATGCATCAGCTATTTTCTCTAATCCGAATTGAAATGAAACAACCATCAATGAATTCAAAAATTTATTTTTAATTTCAAAATCAATATCAAAAGTAACCTCTGTAATTCCATTTTTTTTATCAGAAAATGTCCAATTATTTGAGAGATGATTTAAAGGTCCTTCTATATTTTTAACAAAAATATTATCTTTTTTTTTGTTAAAAACTACATCACTTTTGTAGGTATCTTTGAACGGTCCTTTTCCAATAGTTAGATCAGCTATTATTTTTTTCAAATCACCCTCATCTTTATTTTCATAGATTTTTGCGCTAAAGCAAAATGGTACAAATTCAGGATATTTTTCAATATCAAGGACAAGATTTATTAAATCCTTTTTTTGACATTCAATTAACCTCTTTACAGAAGCTTTTGGCATTAATTTAAATTTAATCTATTTTTTTGAAGTTTAGCAAAATCTTCATCTGCATGATAAGAAGATCTAGTTAAAGGAGATGATGAAACTAAAAGAAAACCTTTAGATTTTGCTATTTGTTCTAATTCTTTAAATTCATCTGGGTGATAATATCTTTCAAGAGGATGATGTTTAACAGATGGCTGAAGATACTGACCAATTGTAATAAAATCTACATTTGCAGATCTTAAATCATCCATGACTTGTAATATTTCATCATGCTCCTCTCCAAGCCCAACCATTATTCCTGATTTAGTAAATACTTTAGTGTTATCTTTTTTTGCATTTTTTAAAAGTTCTAGAGATGCAAAATACCTAGCCCCTGGTCTTACTTTTAAATAAAGTCTCGGTACAGTTTCAATATTATGATTAAATACATCCAAATCTGCTTCAAGTAATTTTTTATAAGAATCTCCTTTTCTTAGAAAATCTGGTGTTAAAACCTCAATAGTTGTATTGGGATTTTTTTTTCTTGTAGTTTCGACTACTTTTTTAAAATGATTTGATCCACCGTCTGGTAAATCATCTCTGTCAACGGAAGTAATCACTACATGTTTTAAGTTCAATTTTTTAACTGCATTAGCTATTTTAATGTCCTCAAATGGATCCAATTTGTCAGGTTTACCTGTCTTTACATCACAAAATCCGCAAGCTCTAGTACACGTGTCACCCATTATCATAAAGGTTGCATGCCTTTTGCTCCAACACTCAGTAATATTTGGACAATTAGCTTCTTGGCATACAGTAACAAGATTACTTCTGTTAACTACAGTTTTTGTTGTAAAAAATTCTTTACTATTTACTAATTTAGATCTTATCCAGTCTGGTTTTTTTTTTATTGGATTGACTGGATTTTTAACTTTTTCTGGATGTCTTGGTCTAATTTTTTGAGTCATAATTTTTTATAATATAAATTTTTTCATTTTTTTTACCGAATATGAACCTTTCTCTAATCAAAGATTCTATATAATCAAGATCTAGATTGTCACTTAATAATGAATTCTTAAAATCCAAGTCCTTTATCTGACTAATTAGCAAAGATTCCTCTTTTTTAAGACTATTTAAACTTTGTTTTTTCTCAAAATATGAGATTAGTCCTCTTTGACCAGATAACAGATTAAAGAAAAAATATAAAATTAGAAAAGTAGAGACTAATAAAAAGTAATTTTTTTTTAATCTTTTAAGCATTAATGAATCTTATTCATTCTAGCTTTTTTTCCAAGTTCTTCTTCTATGCGTAATAATTGATTATATTTAGCCACTCTTTCAGACCTTGCTAAAGAACCAGTTTTGATTTGATTTGAATTTGTTCCTACAGCCAAATCAGCGATAAATGTATCCTCACTTTCTCCAGATCTATGTGAAATTATTGTTGAAAATCCAATGGTTTGAGCAAATTTAATAACATCTAATGTTTCAGAAACAGTTCCAATTTGATTAAGCTTAATTAAAATTGAATTAGAGGATAAATTTAGAAAACCTTTTTTTAGTCTCTCTAAATTAGTCACATAAAGGTCATCTCCAACTATTTGAACTTTATTGATCGCTTTCATGAACTTATTCCATGCCATCCAGTCATTTTCTGCAAATGGGTCCTCAATAGATTTAATTTTGTATTTTTTAATCATTTTTTTATACTCCATAATTGATTTATTTACAGAAATATATTTTTTTGAGTGAATTGAATATTTGTTTTTTTTAAATAATTCGTTTGCTGCAACATCTAAACAAATTGAAACATCTTTACCATTTTTAAATCCTGATTTTTTTATTGCCGAAACAACTAAATCCAAAGCTTTATAATTACTATTAATCATTGGTGCAAATCCTCCCTCATCTCCAACAGATATTGATAAACCTCTGGCTTTAATTAAATTACTTAAGTTTTTTATAACAAGATAACAAATTCTCATTGCCTCAGAGAAAGATTTTGCTTTATCAGGCCTGATCATAAATTCTTGAATTCTTAATCCATTGTTAGCATGAGCTCCTCCATTAACAATATTCATTAATGGGTAAGGAAGTTGAAAGTCTTTTTTAATTAAAAATGATTTATAAAGAGGGATCTTTTTTATTTTCGCTGATAATTTTTTGGCAGCCATAGATACAGCTAAGATTGCGTTAGCTCCTAGTATTGTTTTTTGTCTTGTGCCATCTAAATTAATTAGTAATTCATCTATTCTTTCTTGATCATGTATATTTTTATTTTTTAAAGTTTTTGATATTTTTGTATTAACTGAATTAACTGCTGAAAAAACACTTTTACCTAAATATTTTTTATTTCTATAGTCTCTTTTTTCATAAGCTTCATAAGTACCAGTTGACGCTCCTGATGGACATATAGCTTTTGCACTTTTATTTTTCGCAAAAACTTCTGCCTCAATAGTCGGATTTCCTCTACTATCAAAAATCTGTCTTGCTTTTACTTTAAGAATTTTACTCACTTAATTTTTTATAAGATTATCTATATCGTTTAATTGATTTAGAAGAGCTTCTAATTTGTCTAAAGGCAGCATATTGGGACCATCGGATGGAGCATTGTCTGGATCTTGATGAGTTTCAATAAAAACTCCTGCAACTCCAACTGCAACTGCAGCTCTTGCCAAATATTCAACAAATTCTCTTTGGCCTCCACTCCTTTCACCTTGGCCACCTGGTTGTTGTACAGAGTGTGTTGCATCAAAAATAACTGGATAACCATTCTTTGCCATAATAGGTAAAGATCTCATATCTGAAACTAAAGTGTTGTAACCAAAGCTTGCCCCTCTTTCGGTTACTAATATTTTATCATTTCCAGATTCTGAAATTTTTTTAGTAACATTTACCATGTCCCAAGGCGCAAGAAACTGACCTTTTTTTACATTAATAATTTTTTTTGTTTTAGCTGCAGCAATTAATAAATCTGTTTGTCTACAGAGAAATGCTGGTATCTGTAAAACATCAACATGGTTTGCAATAATCTCACATTGTTCAGCATTATGAATATCAGTCAAAATTGGCACATTTAATTCCTTTTTGATTTTATCAAAAATGGGTAGTGATGCCTCTAGACCCGCTCCTCTTTTTCCTTTTAAACTTGTTCTATTGGCTTTATCAAATGATGTTTTATATATAAATCCTAGTCCAAATTTTGAGGTAATTTCTTTTATATTTCCTGCCATATCTATCGCATGCTGCTCAGTTTCCATTTGGCAAGGTCCTGCAATAATACAAATTTTATTGTTATTTGAAATTTCTATTTTTTCACAATTTACTTTAATAGTACTCATTTATGATTTTTCGCTGCCTTAATAAAAGAAGAGAATAAGGGATGTGGTGATAAAGGTCTAGATTTAAATTCGGGATGAAACTGAACACCTATAAACCACGGATGATTTTCAAGTTCTATTATCTCTGGCAATTTATTATCTGGTGACATTCCTGAAAAAATTAATCCTTTTTCTTCAAATTTATTTTTGAGATTGCTATTGACCTCATATCTATGTCTATGTCTCTCATTTATAGTTTTAGATTTGTAGATTCTATTTATGGCAGAATTATTTCTTAATTTAGCTTCATATAAGCCCAATCTCATTGTTCCACCTAAATTTTTATCAGTTCCTTTGATAATTTTACCATTTTTATCCCACTCATTAATCAGGCCTACTACTGGATAACATTTCTTATCCAGTTCACTAGACCCGGCTTTTTTAATTTTCAATTTATTTCTTGCAAATTCTACAATTGCCATCTGCATACCAAAACAAATTCCAAGAAAGGGTAATTTTTTTTCCCTAGCATATTTAATAGCTGAAATTTTACCTTCAGTCCCTCTTTTTCCAAAACCTCCTGGTATCAATAATCCTGACACATTCTTAAGCTTTTTATTTATTTCGCTTTTATTTAAATTATCAGACTCTATTCTAATTAAATTTACTTTTACTTTATTATTAATACCACCATGAATTAATGCTTCGTCTAAAGATTTATATGCATCTTTCAAATTTACATATTTACCAATTATTGCAATATCAACAATCTTTTTAGTATTTAAGACTATATTTGTTATTTTTTTCCATGGACTTAAATTTGCACTTTTTTTTGATTTTAATTTAAAATACTTTAGGACTTGTTTATCAAGTTTTTGATTAAAAAAACTGATAGGTGCCTCATAAATTGTTCTTACATCAACTGTTTCTATTACGTTATCTATTGGAACGTTACAAAATAAAGATATTTTTTTCCTTTGATCTAGAGGAATAGATTGTTGAGATCTACAAATTATTATATCCGGCTGAATTCCAATACTTCTTAATTCTTTAACTGAATGCTGGGTTGGCTTAGTTTTAATTTCATCTGAAGATTTCAAGAAGGGAACAAAAGTTAAGTGAATAAATAAAGTTTTTGACTTACCGTGCTCATTTGAAAATTGCCTAATAGCTTCTACGAAAGGTAAGCTTTCAATATCTCCAACAGTGCCTCCGATTTCGCAAATAACAAAATCCTCATTTGTAATATCTTTTTTTATAAATTCTTTTATTCGATTAGTAATATGAGGTATAACTTGAACAGTCTTTCCAAGATATCCTCCCTTCCTTTCTTTTTTAATTACATCACTATAAATACGGCCAGTTGTAATATTATCCGATTGCTTTGATGAAATATTAGTAAATCTTTCATAATGACCCAAGTCTAAATCTGTTTCAGCGCCATCATCTGTAACAAAAACTTCCCCATGTTGAAATGGACTCATGGTTCCTGGATCTACATTTAGATACGGGTCCATCTTTCTTAACCTAACTTTGTAACCCTGAGATTTTAACAAATAAGCAAGTGAAGCTGATGAAAGACCTTTTCCTAAAGATGAAACCACGCCGCCCGTGACAAAAATATATCGCGCCATGGAAGTATCTTATAGCGAATAAAAAAGTAATTGAAAAGTATTAATTATTATTTTCTGGAATAGATGGTGTGTCCTCATTTTCTTCCTCAACAATGTCCAAAACTGAGGAAGTGGGAGCTAAATCACCTCTAGATATAATTGTTAATCCTAGGCTGCAAACTATAAATAATGCAGCAACAAAAGCAGTTGCTTTAGTCATAAAATTTCCAGCTGTCCTTGAAAACATGAAATTTTCTTGAGAGACACCAATTCCTAGAGCTCCTCCTTCAGATTTTTGTAAAAGAACCAATAAAACAAGAATAAATGCAAAAACAATGTTTAAGATTAACAATATATTTTCCATTTCGCTTAATTATATGTTTTTTTGATTATATCAATAAATTTTTTCGAGTCTTGTGATGCTCCACCGATCAAAAAACCATCAATATTATCTACAAATCTTAATTCATTAATATTTTTTGGATTAACAGATCCTCCATATAAAACTTTATATTTTTTATTTTCTTTTTTAATAAAAGTTATTGTTTTAGATAATTCACTAGACTTTTGAATTAATCCCGTGCCAATAGACCATACTGGTTCATATGCAATAATTATATTTTTTGAATTATTAATTTTTCTTAATCCTAATTTCATTTGTTGACGTAAAATTTTTTTTGTTATTTTTTTTCTTTTTTCTTGAAGTGTTTCACCTATGCAAAATATTACTTTTAGATCAGATTTTAGAGCACTTCTAATTTTGGCATTAATTAATTTATTTGTCTCTCCTAATTTTCTATTTTCTGAATGACCAATTATTACATATTTTGCACCTACATCTTTTAACATCTTTGGATTTATAGATCCTGTAAATGCACCATATGTTTCATTTTCATGACAATTTTGAGCACCAACTTTTATTTGAGAGTTTTTAAGTTTTTTTGACATCGGCCGAATTAAAGTGCTCGGTGGGCAATAAATTATTTTCACAAATTTATTTTTTTTAAACCCTTTTAAAAATTTAAGTACTTTATGCAGTGAATTTAAAGAATTTAATCCACCAAACATTTTCCAATTTGCTATAAAATACATATATTTATTTGTCATATGGTATATTTTAATTTATAGGTTTGCTTTTTATAGATCAATAAATTTATAGAATAATGATTAGTAGCTTTAGAAATTTTGCAAAAACTAAATTTGCCGGTGTCTTGGTTTTTATAATGATAATCCCTTTTGTTTTTTGGGGTATGGGAGGTATGTTTAGCTCTGGAAATACAAATAATATTGCACAGATTAACGATAAAAATATTTCAACTCAAGATTTCATAGATCATATTAATGAACTAAACATAACTCAAGAAGCTATAAGAGATAATTTAGAAAAAAATATTATTGAAGAAATTTTATCCACTTTAGTTTCATCTAAATTATTAGATTTAGAGATTGAAGAATTTAATATTACTATTTCAGAAAATTCATTATCAGAAAAAATTAAAAATAATAAAAATTTTCTTGATGAAAATGGAAAATTTCAACGAATAAAATATGAAAAATTTTTGCTAGAAAATAGTCAATCAGCCGTAAGTTTTGAACAAAGATTAAAAAGTAGAGAATTACAAAAAAATCTGTTTGATTATGTTGGCGCAGGTACAACTACTCCAAAATTTTTAGCTGAAAAACTTTACGAAGAAGAAAAAAAGAAACTAGAGCTAGAGTATTTGGATCTTAATCAATTTTATGATCAAAAAGATACTTTTGATAATAAAATGATCCAGAAATTTATAAATGAAAATAAAAATGATCTTAAAGTTGAATACTTAGATTTTAATTATGCAATTATAAATCCAAAAAATTTGATCGGAATTGATGAATTTAATGAAGCTTTTTTTGAAAAAATTGATCAAATTGAAATTGACATTTCAAATGATGTTAACTTTAATTCCATTGTAAAAGATTTAAACATTAAGCCTATAAATGTCTCAAATTTTAGATTTTCTGAAAAAAGCAACGAAATAGAAAAAAAAATTTTCAATTCTAGAAAAATTAATTTTGATATTATTGAAAATAATGATGATTATATTCTTTATAAAATTAATAGTAGTGATGAGAGAACTCCAAATATCGATGATCCTGAATTAAAAAATGAAATTGTTGAATTAATTTTTCAAAAAAATAAGTTAGAATTTAATAAAAAATTACTCACACGAATTCAAAATAAAGAATTTAAACAAAATGAATTTTTAGAAATGGGCAAAAATAAAATTCAAAAAATTACATTAAATTCAATTAAAGATAACAAAAAATTCGAAATAAATTCTATTCAATTATTATACTCTCTACCTGTAAATTCTTTTACACTCATAAATGATGAAAAAGGCAATATATACCTAGCAAAAATTAAAAAGCTTTATATGAGTGATATAAAAATGAGCAATGATGACTTAAACAAATATATGAATAAAGAAAATTCAAATACTAAAAATAGTATTTTAAAAACATATGATTTACTTTTAAATGAAAAGTATAATGTTGTAGTAAATAATAAAACATTAGAACGAGTTAAAAATTTCTATAAATGAAAATTAATCGAAGCTTCAAAGATTTTAAGTTTCGACATAGAAGCAAAAAAAATCAAATAATATATACCTCAAAAAAGGTAAAAGATGACAAAGAGGTTATAAATTTAATTGATAATTTTTTAGGTGAAAAAAATAGTTTTATATTTGAGTCTGTTGAAAAAGGTAAAATAAAAGGGCGTTACACTATATTTGGAAAAAATCCTGATAAAATTTGGGAGTTTAATAATAAAAATTCATATATAATTCAAAATAATAAAAAAACTAAACTTAAAGATAAACCAGAAAAATTAATTGAAAAAATAATTGAAGACTTTAAATTTGAAACACCAAAAGGTTTACCAAAAATTTGCTCTCTCATTTCAGGATATTTCTCTTATGACTCAATAAGATATGTTGAGAAAATTCCAAATAATTGTAGGGATGATTTAAATTTACCAGATGTAAGACTTTTACGTCCAAAAACACTTATTATCCACGATAATTTAAAGAAAGAGATTTTTTTTATAAATAATATTTTTAAGGATGAAAAAATTTTAGACTATAAAAAAAAATATGAAGAGATCAAAATGGACATTTTTAGATTATTTATTCAATCTTTAATTAAAAAACAAAACAATAAATTAAATAATAAGTCTCAAGAGATAAGAGTAAAATCAAATACTTCTAAGAAAAAATTCTTATCAATGGTTAGAAAAGCAAAAAAATATATTAAATTAGGTGATATTTTTCAGGTTGTTTTAAGTCAAAGGTTTGAGGCAAAATTGACAAAAAGTCCGTTGGATATATACAAAAAATTAAGAATAACTAATCCTTCCCCTTTTATGTTTTACTTTCATTTTAATGACTTTCAAATAATTGGTGCAAGCCCAGAAATATTAGTAAGGCTTAGAGATGATAAAATTACTGTTAGACCAATAGCTGGTACACGGCCGAGAGGAAAAACACTCAAAGAAGATAAATATTATGAAAAAGATCTTCTAAAAGATAAAAAAGAACTTTCAGAACATTTGATGTTATTAGATTTGGGCAGAAATGATGCTGGTAAAGTTTCCAAAATTGACTCTGTAAAAGTAACAGAGAGTTTTATAATAGAGAAATATTCTCATGTAATGCATATAGTTTCAAATGTTGTTGGAGCATATAATAAAAAATTTTCTAAATTTAAATCACTTTTAGCTGGTTTTCCTGCAGGCACAGTTTCGGGAGCTCCTAAAATAAGGGCTATGGAAATAATCGATGAATTAGAAACAACAAAGAGAAAAGTTTATGCAGGAGGTATTGGATATTTTTCTGCAAATGGAGAATTTGATACCTGTATAGCTTTAAGAACAGCTGTAGCAAAAAAAGATAAATTTTATGTCCAGGCTGGAGCTGGGATTGTTGCAGATAGTAAACCTTTAAAAGAATATGAAGAAACAATTAACAAAGCTAAAGCCTTAATTAATGCATTAAAATGAAAAAGATAATCTTAATAGATAACTACGATAGTTTTACTTTTAATCTTTATCATTATTTATCGTCTTTAAAGGTAAATGTTGAAGTAATTAGAAATGACCAAATTACACAAAAAGAAATAGTAAAAAGAAAGTACAACAAAATTGTAATATCACCAGGACCCGGTAATCCTAATCAATCAGGTAATTGTCTTAAAATTGTGAAATCTTTATATAAAAAAATACCTATACTTGGTGTTTGCTTAGGACATCAAATAATAGGTCAAGTATTTGGGTCTAAAATTGTCCAAGCAAGGAAACTGATGCATGGAAAAACTAGTAAGATAATATCAAAAAAAATAGGCATTTTGGAAAATCTACCAAAAAATTTTGAAGCAACTCGTTATCATAGCTTAATTATTGATAAAAAATCACTATCCAAAGATCTTGAAATTACTGCTGAAACCAATGATGGGTTAATCATGGGTGTGAGACACAAAAAATATCACGTTCATGGAGTGCAATTTCACCCTGAAAGTATTAAAACTAGGATAGGAATTAAAATTTTAAAAAACTTTATCAAAATTTAAGATTAATGAAAAAATTTATCGAAAAAATTAAGAGTAAAGAAAATTTATCTTTTGAAGAGAGTAAATCAGCTTTTGAATTGTTAATGGAAGGTAAAGCTGAAGATCAAGAAATATTTGATTTTTTAACACTTTTATCAGCTAAAGGTGAAAGTTCAGAAGAAATAGCAGGTGGAGTTTTTGTTCTTAGAAATAAGTCTAAAAGAGTAAAAGCAGAAAATTGTATTGATACATGTGGTACTGGGGGAGATGGTATGAATACACTTAATATATCTACAGCATCCGCATTATTACTTGCAAGTATGGGCATTAAAGTAGCTAAACATGGTAATAAAGCAGTTTCATCTAAATGTGGATCTGGTGATGTATTAGAGGCTTTAAATATTAAAATAAATCTGGAACCAAAAGAAATTGAAAATCAAATTAATAAAAATAATTTTGGTTTTATGTTTGCACCTAATTATCATAGTGCAATGAGATTTGTTGGTCCAACTAGGAAAAAAATTGGAAAAAGAACTATATTTAATATGATCGGACCACTAAGTAGTCCTGCTCTAGTAAAAAGACAAGTGGTTGGTGTCTTTAATCAAAAACTATTAAAAGTATTTGCAAATGCTTTAAATAATTTAGATATTGAATTTGCATGGATTGTAAATAGTGATGATGGCTTAGACGAAATTTCACCTTATGCTAAAACTAATGTCATTCAATTAAAGGATAATAAAATTTCTGAAATTACAATTAACCCAACAGAATTAAATATAAACGCAGATAAATTTGATAATCTTGTCGGTGATAATGCAAAATTTAATGCAGATAAAATGATCAATATATTCAAGGGTGAGGATAATGATTTTTCCAAGGCTGTTTGTTTGAACGCTGCTGCAGGTCTAATTGTGAATGAAACCCATCAAGAATTTGCTGATGCCTATAATAATGCTAGGGAACATATTTTATCAAATAAAGTTATTAAACATTTAGAAAAAATCCAAAATGGCTGAAAACGTTCTTGAAAAAATAATTCATAAGAAAAAAGAAAAAATAGTAAATCTAAAAAAAACTATTTCACTTGAATCATTAGATGAATTAATCTGCACAAATAAAACATTTATTAATTTTAAAGAAAAAATTGAAAATAACATTAAAAATGATAATTTTTCAATTATCTCTGAAATTAAAAAAGCAAGTCCTTCAGCTGGCATAATTATAAAAGATTACGATCCTGTTAATATAGCAAATATATATAATAATAATAAAGCTACTTGTTTATCAGTTTTAACTGAAGAAGATTTTTTTTTAGGAGATCTTACACATATTAGCAAAATTAAACAAAATATTAATTTACCAATTTTATGTAAAGACTTTTTTGTCGACAAATTTCAGATACCTTTGGCAAAAAGTTATGGAGCTGATGCAATATTAATTATATTAGCTGGTGTTAGCGATAAACTTGCTGATGATTTATATAATGAAGCACTTAAATTAAACATGTCGATAATAGTTGAAGTACATACGGTTGAAGAAGCGAAGCGTGCCTTAAAATTTAAAGATGCTTTAATTGGAATAAATAATAGAAATTTAAAAACTTTAAAAACCGACATAAATACAACTTTTGATATTCATGATGTTTTGGTTAATCATTCGAGTCCATTGATTTCTGAAAGTGGAATTAAAACAAAAGATGAACTTCTAGAACTCTCTTATAAAACTTCTATTAAAACTTTTTTAATTGGTGAATCACTTTTAAAAAATTTAAAGAATAATTCTATTTTTTCTGTTCTTTAGTCAAATAAGCCTTTATTTTATAGGTCTTTTTTACTATTGTGAATTGTAGAGAACTTTTGTAGAACAGATTTTGTACGATATTTGTTCTTATGCTTACAAAAAAACAAAAAAACCTGCTTTTATTTATCAACAAGAGGTTGAGAGGATCTGGAGTGTCTCCTTCTTACGAGGAAATGAAACAATCACTTAATTTAAAATCGAAGTCTGGAATTCATAGATTAATTAGTGCTTTGGAGGAAAGAGGATTTATTAAAAGACTTGCCCATAAAGCTAGAGCATTAGAGGTAATAAAATTACCCGAAACAGCATCTGCAAATGATATTTATAATAGTTTTTCACCGAGTGTAATTAAGGGTGGATTGGACGATGAAAAACTAATCTCAGATGATGAACCTGAAGTTCCAGTATTAGGAAAAATTGCAGCTGGTACACCAGTTGAAGCCATCCAAAATGAAGTTTCACGAATACCCCTGCCAAGTAACTTAGAAAAAAATGGTGATTATTTTGGCCTCAAAGTTCAAGGAGATTCCATGATAGATGCTGGAATTAATGAGGGGGATACTGTTATAATTAGAAGAACAGATACAGCTGATAATGGAAAAATAGTTGTTGCTTTAATAGATGAACAAGAGGCAATGCTGAAAAGAATTAGAAAAAAAGGAAAAGTAGTGGCTCTTGAAAGTGCAAATAAAAACTACGAAACCAAAATTTTTGGCCCTGATAGAGTAAAAGTTCAGGGTGTTTTGGTATCTTTATATAGAAACTTCTAATAAAATAGTCTAAATAATTTTAATGAAAAAAGTAGCAACTAGATTTGCTCCCTCTCCGACCGGACCTTTGCATATTGGTGGGGTAAGGACAGCATTGTTCAACTGGTTATATTCAAAAAACCAAAATGGTAATTTTTACTTAAGAATTGAGGATACAGATAAAGATAGATCGAAAGATGAGTATAAAAAACAAATTATACAATCTCTTAAATGGATTGGCATAAATCATGATGGTGAAGAATATATTCAATCAAAAAAAATAGATGACCATATAAACGTTGCAAATGAACTATTAAAAAATGGTTTTGCTTACAAATGTTATTGTTCAAATGAAGAAATAGAAGAACAAAAAAAAAGAGCAAAACAAAAAAAAATACCTTATGTCTATAATAGGAAATGGAGAGATAAAGACGATAAAGAAGCTCCAAATGATATTCATCCAGTAATAAGGTTTAAAAGTAAGATAGAGGGAACTTCAGTATTGAAAGATTTGGTTCAAGGTAATGTTGAAATAGAAAATAAAACCATAGAAGATTTTGTTATTTTGAGAAATGATGGCTCTCCTACATATAATTTATCTGCTTCTGTAGATGACCATCAAATGAATATGACACATATAATTAGAGGTGATGATCATAAAATAAATACTTTTAAACAAATACAAATATATAATGCTATGAAATGGGAACTACCCTCTTTTGCCCATATCCCTTTGATACATACCATCGATGGCAAAAAGTTATCAAAAAGAGATAAAGCATCAACTTTAGATGATTATTCTAAGATTGGTATAATGCCAGATGCATTAAGGAACTATCTTTTGAGATTGGGCTGGTCTTTTAAAGATAAAGAAATATTTTCATTAGAGGAAAGTATAAAATATTTTAACATAGAAGGAATAGGCAAATCTCCATCAAAATTGGATATGAGCCGAATATTATCTATGAATGAACATTACATTAAAAACATAAATGAAAAAGATTTATTTGATCAATTTATTAATTATTGTCGGTCATTCAAAAATGAAATCAAAAAAGATAAAAAAGAAAAAATTCAAAAATCACTAGCTATCCTAAAGAATAAAGCTAAAACTTTGGAGGATATATTTAATAATTGCCAATATATTTTAAATGATAAAGTAAATTTTAATAAAGATGATTTGGTATTAATAGATAATAAAGCAAAAAAAATAATTTCAGATTTTTACTTAAAATTCAAAGAAATAAATGTGATAGATAGAGAAAATTTAGAGCCAATAGTTCAAGATTTAATAAAGTCTAATGAAACAAATTTTAAAGGAGTAGGACAACCTTTGAGAATAGCTTTAACAGGATCCAAATTCGGACCTGGTATTTATGATATAATCATATCACTTGGTAAAGATGAAGTTGAGAAAAGATTAACTGATAAGACTATCTCTTAAAATTAAAGCAACTTCATTTGAAGAAGATGATTTTGATCTAATACCTTTTAAAGTTTTATTGCATTCATCTAGTTGTTTTTTTCCAATTTCTGGATTTTTGAGCATATATACAACTGAATTATAAATTTCTTTGGCATTACATTCATCTTGTAATAATTCAGGGATTACTTCTTTGTCATTAATTATATTTATAATATTGGCATACTTAACATTTACTAATAATTTAAAAATCATAAAATTTATAAAACTAAGCTTATAGATAATTATAGAGGGAACATTTGAATTACAAACTTGTAAAGATGCTGTGCCAGATTTGCATACTGCGAAAATTGAATTTAATAGTACTTCTCTTTTCAAATTTTCATCTGAAATAATATCAATATTATTTAATCCTTTATCTTTCATATAATCAACTATGTCATCTTTATTTTCGTCTGTTACATGAAAAACAAAATTAAAATTACAATCTTTTTTATTCATCATATTTATAAATTCAACTAATATTGGTAAAAGTACATCTGTCTCGGATTTTCGACTACCTGAAAAAAGCGATATTATTTTTTTTTCTTTATTAATGACATTGTTAATGTCAGTTTTGTTATTATTGCTAATATTATCTATTAATGGGTGTCCAACAAAAGTATTATTTATATTTTCTTCATCAAAATATTTTTTTTCAAAATCAAATAATAAAAGTAAATGATCAATAAATTTTTTCATCTTTTTTACTCTATTTTTTCGCCAAATCCATACTTGTGGTGCCACATAATGAATAGTTTTTATCTTAGGATTTCTTTTTTTTACTAACTCAGCTACTCTCAATGTAAAATCTGGGCTATCCACACTAAATAAGATATCTGGTTTAAATTTAATTATTTCATTTACTGTCTGATTGATTCTTTTTTTTATCTTAAAAATGTTGAGCAACACGCTTGTAAAACCTAAATAAGTTATTTCTTTCAATTCAAAAATAGATTTAATACCTATCTTCATCAAATTTGAACCCCCTACTGATAAATATTCAATATTATTGTTATCTTTTTGTAGTTTTGAAATAGCTGTAGAAGCTAGTTTATCTCCTGATGGTTCTCCTGTTAAGATAAATATTTTTTTCATCTTATTGTAATAAAGATTTTATTTTTATTAGCAAATTCAATACACTTATTCTTGTCCAAGAAAATATTCTTTCTTGATTTTAAAACTAGTCCTTTTAAACTAAATCTTTTACAATCTTTTAATGTTTGAAGTCCCACAGTCGGTAAATCAACTCTTAAATCTTGATTATTTTTTGGAAATTTCATTAAAATTGAATTTGAGTTATTTCTTAATCTCGATAACATTTTTTTTGTGCCATCCTTTTTTTCTTTAGCAATAATTTTATTATTCTTTACAACAATTGCTTGTACATGATCAAGTTTATTTGAATTTTTAAAAAAATTTAGACCCTTAATAATTGATTTTTTATCATTTATGTTTGGCTTAGATTTAGTATAATTTCCAGTGTTAAGAGTAAGTTCAGGATTAAAAATATTTGATTTTATTACAGTTATTTTTTCTTTTTCTAAAATATTGATTATTGATTTTATTATTGCAGCATCACCTAATTTTGATGCTTTAATAACACTTGGCATATAGATTAAACCTTTAAAATCTAATCTTAATTTAAAAAAATTTGGTTTATGTATTTTCCCTGCAAACAAAACCTTATTCGATTTATGTTTTTTTATCAAATTTAACATTGATCCAAATTTACCAATGCCAACTCTATAAGAATTTTTTTCTTTTTTAAAAATATTTTTTTTTGATAAATCAATTATAAAAAATTTTTTTTTTTTCTTTTTTAATTTATTGATAATTAAGATTGGAAATTTTGAGTCTCCTAAAATCAATGTGATCATTTTTTTTCAAAATAATTAAAATTTATAACCACTCTTACGTTCTCATCTGTGCAATCAACTCCACAATGTTTTTGATGACCATCAAATATTACGATTCTATTCCCTTTACTATCTACTTTTTTTCCATTTTGAAATAATGTAGATCCGTTGTTGGTATTACAATAGTAAACTGCAGTTTTGATTTTTTCTTTGTCTGTATCTACATGCATTAATGCTTTATGGTTAGTTTCTTTTTTTGTTGTTAAATTTGCTTTAATTCTATAGATGCTCTCTGGATTTAGCTTTTTTAAAATTGGGAATAAAATCTTATAATATGGTGAAACTATTTTACCTCCATCATTTACAAAAAGATGAGTAAACTGAAAATCACCATCACGAATTTCACTTTTACCATTAACAAAATTCCACGGAAATCTCGCTTCCATTATAATCTTAAAAAGATCAATATAAGTTTTTTGATCAAGATAATTATCAATTATTTTCATCTATATTTCTTTGTGGAGCACATATTGGTCTTTTTTTATTTTCAATTAAAAAATTAATTATATCTTTAACAATTTCATCATTCAAAATCTCATTCGGTATTTTTTTTAAATTTTCCATATAATAACTATCTTTAAAGATTATACTAAACGTTTTCTTTATTCTCTTAATCTTTTCATTTGAAACATTTTTTCTTCTTAAACCAATAATATTTACTCCTTGTAATATGCTTCTATTCCCAAAAACCAAACTATAAGGTAAAACATCTTTAACAACTCCACACATTCCCCCTATCATTGAAAGTTTACCAACTCTTGTAAATTGTTGAACTGCAGAATTTCCACCAATTATCACATCATCTTCGATTTTCGCATGACCTCCTATTGGCACACTATTTGCTAGTACAACATTATTTCCAATAAAACAATCATGAGCAATGTGAGAGTGAACCATAAATAAACAATTATTTCCTATTTTTGTTAACCCTCCACCCCCAATCGTCCCGGGATTAATTGTAACGTATTCTCTTATTTTATTGTTGTCGCCAACTATGATTTTAGTTTTTTCATTTTTATATTTTAAATCTTGTGGATCATTTCCTATAGAGGCAAATGAAAAAATTTTATTATTTTTACCAATCTTTGTATCACCAACAATATTGACATGAGACTGAATTAATGTTCCAGATCCAATTTCAACATCTGGACCAATTATTGAATAAGCTCCGATGTCTACATCTTTTGAAATTTTTGCCTTAGGATCTATTAATGCTGTTTTATGTATCATTTATTATCTTTTAAGAATTGTTTAATATTTTTAGCTGGATAACCCATTACTTTTGAATTATCTGGTAAATCTTTTATTACTCCACTGCCACCACCAATTTGAACATTATTTCCAATTTTTAAGTGGCCTGAAATCCCTGCTTGACCACCTATCATGACATTATTTCCAATAGTTGAACTACCTGCAAATCCAACTTGGCCAGCTATAACACAATTTTCTCCAATTTTAACATTATGCGCAATATGTATTTGGTTATCTAGATAGGTATTTTTACCAATTATTGTATTTGAGAGTGAGCCTCTATCAATTGTAGAGCCACATCCAATTTCAACATTGTCCTCTATTATAACCGCACCAATTTGTGGATATCTATAATTAGAATCTTTATTTGGAAAAAAACCAAAACCCTTTTTTCCTATTACACATCCATCTAAAATATGAACATTATTTCCAATTAGGGAATTTCTAATAATCACATTAGAACCTATAGAACAATTATTTCCTAAAATAACATTTTTTTCAATAATTGTATTATGTCCTATAAAACAATTTGAACCAATTTTTACATTTTTACCAATTAAAATATTTTTACCAAATTTTACTTTTTCTTTAAATTTTGTTTTTATTATTTCTTCAACAGTATCATCAAAGTCATCTGTACACGCATCTGGATAAAAAATTTTTGTTATTTGAGCGGTATGTAACAATACATTTTTTGAAATTATTGCTTTACAAGTTTTGGGTAAAAATGATTTTAAATTTTCAGAAGTGATACAAAAAGAGGCATTTGTATTTTTTGCAAGATCAACATATTTTTTTGAATGAAAAAAAGAAATATCACCTTCTTGAGAATGATATAAATCTTTTATATCATTTATATTTTCTCCTGAAATATTTTGATCAGTTATTTTAGTTAATTTTAATAATTCATTAATTTGGTGGGGACCAGTATTTTCAAAAAAAGGATTTGACATAAATAAGTTTATTATCAAAACTTATTCTAAAAGGTTATCAAGATTTATTGCTAATTATTTCCTATCAACAATTGTTGCTGACCATTGAGCATCTGCCATTTTTTTTCCTTCAACAAATGCCTCTCCTTGATATTTCCATACTCTTCCATGTGATCTAATAGCCTCAATCTTAAGTTCTAATTTACAATCTGGTATAACTGGATTTCTAAACCTAGCCTTTTCAACACTCATTAAAAAAACAAGTTTGTTCTCATAAGTAGATTTATCTAACCCGTGAGCCGTAAGGGCTGCAGCAGCTTGTCCAAATGACTCAACTATTAAAACTCCTGGCATAACTGGTTGACCGGGAAAATGTCCTTGAACAAAAAAACTATCTTTTCTTACATGGAGTACTGCAGTTGCAGATTTGAGTTTTTTAATATCATGTAACTCATCTATTAGAAGCATTGGTTCTCTATGTGGCAAGAGTTCTTTAATTTGATCTTTAGAGAGAGATTCCATTATTTAATGTTCTTGTTAACTAGATCAAGTATTTGTTTTGTAATATCATAATTTTTTTTTGATAAATAAATACTGTCTTTTTTTAATAAAACTTCAATTGAATTTTCTTCCATATATTTTTCTAATAAAGGATTTATCATTTTAACAATTTCTAACATTTTTTTTCTTCTTAATTCATTAATTTCTTTTTCAAGTTTAATTTTGGTTTGATCAAATTCTATTATACTTTTTTTTTGTTCATCAATTTTACTTTTTAATTCACTTTCAGATACAACATTTTTTGTTTTTATTATTTCTTCTTTATTTTTGTCTATTTTAGTCTTAATTAAGTTTAATTTTTTTAAGTTTGATTTATTTACATTTTCAAGTTCTTTTAAAACTTTACTACCAATTTTTGATTTATTAATTACATAATCTAGATCTACAAAAGCAATTTTTTCACTTGCAAATGAATAATTTTGAAAAAAAATTATTATTATTAAAAAAAAAATTTTTTCTTTTAATCTTAACATTTAAAATGTAGTACCTAAATTAAATCTAAATGACTCAGTTTCGTCTGAAGAAGCTTTTGAAATAGGTTGTGTTAATGAAAAATTTAATGGTCCTATTGGAGTAAACCAATCAACAGCAATTCCAGCAGCACTTCTGATTTCATTTGAATCTTGTATAGAAGAATCATAGTCAACACCCCAAACATTTGCTATATCAAGAAATAATAAAAAGTCTGTATTTTGCGAATTTTCAAGTATTTGAGGAAGTGTTGAACTAAAATTTAAAGTAGTAACATAATTGCCTCCAATATAATCGTCTCCATCTTTTGGTCCTACTCTACCAAATTTGAATCCTCTTAATCTGCTTGATGGTACATTTAAACGCTCAGACAATTTAACATCATCACTTGATATAGAATTTACACTACTTAAATAAAGTGAGATTGTTGAAATATTCTCTTCGTAAAGCTCAGCAAAATACTTATATGTATAAACATTTTTAAGGGAATTTGTTTCACTAATTACTGGGACATCAAGTGAGTAAAAGCTTCTAAAACCATCAGAAGTTTGAAACTTTTGATTTCTCTTGTCATAATCAAAATCAAATTTTAAAAAAGAGTCCCAATAATCACCCTCTTGTTTTTTTTGTCTTGTGGATGCCTTACTGCTAGTCTCAATTTTTTCATAAAAATTTGTAGTACCTAAACTTAATCTAAAATCATCGTAATATTCAAAACCTGTTCCAAAAGCAAATCCTGATTTTGATGTTTTATAACCATAATCAGTCAATTTATCAGTTTCTAAAGACTCAATTGATGCATATACAGATTTATCTGTGTCTAAAAAATTTGGATTCTTTACTGAGAATAATCCTCTAATAGTATCCTCACTCAAAGTTAAAGAACTATTTAAACCAATACCTCTTCCAAGAAAATTATTTTCTTTTACACTTGCTCCAATTGAAGAACCTGATGTTCCAACACCAGCAGACGCACTTATTTCACCTGTTGGTTTTTCTTCTATAATAAAATTAAGTATCTTTTGACCATCAGAGGATCCCTCTATCACTTCATTAGAGACGTTTTTAAAAAAATTAAGGTTTTTGAGATTGTTTACACTTTTATTATTCAAAATTTCATTAAAAGGGTCTCCTTCATCTAATTCAAATTGATTTCTTATAACACTTTCCTGAGTAACATTGTTTCCAAATATGTTTATCCTCTCAACAAAAAATTTTTCTGTTTCCTCAATTTTAAATTCTAAATTAAGTCTATTATCAACTAAATTTTCTTTAACATTGATTTTAATTGACTCATATTGTTCATTCAAAGCAATAATGTCAATTTGTTTTAAAATCTTATTCAAAGAATTTATAGAGTAGGTTTCACCTTTTAACTCTAAAAAAACTTGACTCAACTTTTCAAAATTTTTTTTATCGTAATCAATTGGAAGATTTAAAGATAAATCATCAAAATAGACTTTTTTACCAGCATCTATATTAAAAATTAATTCAAATTCATTTTCTCTAATTAATTTTGCAAATGAAGTATTTATTTTGATATTAAAAAAACCTCTATTCAAATAAAAATTTTTTAATAATCTCGTATCAAATTGAATTAAATTTTCATTTAAAAATTTTTTTCCAGATATAAACTTCCATGGTTTATACTCTTCGCTTAAAATTACTCTTCTAAGTTTTCTATCTTTATAAATTTTATCACCAAGAAAGGAAATTTTTTTAATCTTTGCTTTCTCACCAAGATCTATATCAAAATTAACATTAACTTTATTATCATCTAGTTCTTCAACAAAAACATCTACTTCTGAAAAATAATAACCAAGTTCTTTTAAAATTAAAATAATTTTTTCCTTATCATTTTTTAGTAATATTTGATTGTAAGAAGAACGTTCTTTTAATTTAAGATTTTTTAAAACTGGATCTCTTATTTTTTGAGCCTTTATACCATTATAACTAATGTTTTGAATTATTGGATTTTCTTCAACAGTCACTAAAACTATATTATTATCAATCTTCACCTCAACATTTTTGAAAAAATTTGTTTCGTATAAATTTTTTAAAATCAAATTGATATCATTTTCATTAATCTCATCATCTATTTTAAATGGTATGAAAACTTTTATAGTTTCAGAACTTATTCTTTTGTTTCCTTTAAAATCAAATTTTTTAATAATTTCTGAAAAAGAATAAGATATATTTAATAAACTTAAAAATAATATAATAAATATAGATTTTAAAATTTCTTTAATCATTAAACAGGCTTATACACAATATGAATTAGTTTTAATACTAACATATTTATTTATTTTATATATATTTTTAATATTTTTTGGCTTTATTTTTTTATATTTTTTAAATTCCTTTAGATCCAGTAATTTTATTAATTTTTTTTGAATATCTATAAAATTAATCTTATTTTTAAGATACAAATTAACTAACGTATCATTTGCTGATACTATTACTGTTTCGAATAAAGAGCTTTCATTTGGAATCTTTTTGATAATATTAATTAAAGGAAATTTTTTAGTATCTGCATTTTGTAAATTAAGATCATTTAATTTATTAATATTTAACTTAGATGAGCCATAACTTTTATCATTTTCCGAATATAATGAATTAAAAATCGGAACTTTCATAGTTGTATCATGTAAAATAATTTTACTCATACCATCATTAAACTTCACTAAAGCATGAATATATGATTTTGGATGTACAAGAATAGATATCTTTTTATAAGGAACATTAAAAATATTCTTTGCTTCAATTGTTTCAAATACTTTATTCATCATTGTAGCTGAATCAACAGAGATTTTCTTACCCATTTTCCAATTTGGATGGTTTAAAACTGTCTTCATACTTACACTTTTTATTTTTTTTGATGACATTTTATAAAGAGGACCACCTGATGCAGTTATATAAATTTTTTCTAACCGATTATTAGTATTATTTTTAAGAGCATACCAAATTGAAAAATGTTCTGAGTCAACGGGAATAAATTTTGTTCCATGTTTGTTTAATTGTTTTTTAATTAGTGGCCAACCACATATTATAGCTTCTTTGTTTGCTATAGCGATTTTACGAGTATATTTAATAATATCATAAGTTGGTTTAAGTCCCTGAATGCCAGAAATTGCGCTCATAACATAGTCAATTTTTTTATTCAAAATTCTTTTTAAAGAATTAAAATCTTTAAAGATTCTAATTTTTTTATTTTTGTTAATCTTTATTGCCTTAAGATATGATATCTTATCTGTGATTATAAGATTTTTAACTTTGAATAATTTGGACTGATTTAATAATTCTTTGTAATTAGTGTTTGCTGTTAACAAAAAAATTTCAAATTCTTTTTTATTTTTTTTAATCAGATTAAGTAATGACTTTCCAATAGAACTTGTAGATCCTAAAATAACAATTTTTTTTTTCATTAACTAAATAATTTTAAAATTAAATATGTTGCGGGAAATGCAAAGATCATTCCATCTATTCTGTCTAATAAACCACCATGTCCAGGTATTATTTTTCCAGTATTTTTTATTTTTGATTTTCTTTTAAAATAAGAAACAATTATATCACCTAACTGACTAATTGTTGATATTATAATAGTAAAAATAAAATAATTAACTGATAGTTCTTTAATTAAAAATTGTACACTTGCAATATCTAAAATATTTTTAGAAAAATTGAAAAAAAGTGTAACAAATAAGATTGCAAATAAATATCCTCCTACAACTCCTGAATAAGTTTTTTTGGGACTTATTTTAGTTAATTTTGGTCCTTTAAATATCTTACCAAAGGTATAACCTCCAACATCAGTAAAAATACATATAAATAAGATAAACAAAAAATATATATAATCTCCCTGTGTTTCGTTTCGCAAATAATACGATGAGTAAAAAGATAGTATAAGAAAAATGATACCTAAAATCTTATATTTTTTATTTTTTGAAATAAAATGCCATTCATAAATTGAAATAAAAAAAAAGATTAAAATAAAAATATTAAAAAAGTACGTCCCTTTTACGATAAAAAATAGAGCTATAGGTATCAATAAAACGGAACTTAATAATCTTTTTTCAAATTCTTTAAGCATCATACTTTACCAAAATTTCTTTTAATGTTTGAGAATTTTTTAATAATCTTATTATAATCTTTTTCGTTAAAATCAGGCCATAATTTTTTTTCAAAAAAAATTTCAGAGTAGGCCAGTTGCCAAAGTAAAAAATTACTTAATCTATGAGTATTTCCTGTTCTAATTAATAAATCAGGATCAGGTATATTTTTTGTTTGTAAATATTTTTTTAAATTATTTTCATTAATTCTTTTTTTATTTTTATTTAAATACTTGAAAGCATTCAATAGTTCAAATTTTGAGCCATAATTAAGTGCTAAATTTATTTGTAATTTGTCATTTTTTAACGTTTTTTTTTCAGAAGAGATCAAAATTTTATTTAGTTTTTTTGAAAAATTTTTAACACCAATTATTTTAAGTTTTATATTTTCTTTGTGAAATTCATTAATTCTACTTTTTAAAAAATTTTCAAGTAAATTGAATAAAAAATTAATTTCTTTTTTTGGTCTCTTCCAATTTTCTGTTGAAAATGCGTAGAGCGTTAAAAATTTTATTCTATTTTTTATTGTCTCTTTAATTATTTTTTCAACAGTTTTCAAACCAGCTTTATGACCCGCATTTCTTGAGTTTTTATGTTTTATACCCCATCTTCCATTACCATCCATGATAATGGCTACATGTTTTAAAGGGTTCATATTGTCATTATTTCTTTTTCTTTTGATGATACTTTTTCATCAACTAAATTTATATGTTTATCAGTTATATTTTGAACATTTTTTTCAAAAGTTTTTTCTTCATCCTCACCAATATCTTTAGATTTTAAAAGTTTTTTCAATTCATCATTTGCATCTCTTCTTATATTCCTGATTGAAACTTTACATTTTTCTCCCATTGATTTAATCATTTTTTTTAATTCAATTCTTCTTTCTTCATTTAATTCTGGGATTGGTAATCTAATAAGCTGTCCATCAATTTGGGGATTCAATCCTAATTCAGATTTTTTAATGGCAGCATCAACTAGGGAAACATTATTTTGATCCCAAATTTGAATATTAATCATTCTTGGTTCTGGTGTAGTAATACTTCCAATTTGATTTATTGGCATTTTTTGACCGTACACGTCAACTTTCACCAAATCCAACATTGCAGCGTTAGCTCTACCAGTTCTTAAGGAGGATAACTCTTTAGAAAAAACGTCTATCGCTTTATCCATTTTAAGGCTATATGATTTTTCATCAAACATTATTCGCCTATTTTAATTCTACTAAATTCCTTAATCTTTAAATCATTTATAGCAAGTTCTTTAATAATATCTTGAACCTTTTTTTTTGGTTCCATAACCCAAGCTTGGGTTAAGAGAGCATTTTCTTCTTTAAATTTGTTCATCTTGCCTAAACTTATTTTTTTTGCAATGTCCTCTGGTTTACCTGAATTTTTTAATTCCTCTGTGATCAATTGAAGTTCTTTATCTATTAATGCCTTATCAATTAAATTAGACTCTAATGCTAAAGGATTTGAGGCAGCTATATGCATCGATAATTGCTTTCCGAAAGTTTTTACAAGATCAGAATTATCTTTTGTTTCAATTGAGACAACAACTGCAAGCTTAGCTAAATTATCTTTAACGACAGTGTGTAAATATTGGTAGTTGGTAGAAGTTGAATTAGAGATTGTTTTAGTTTTACCTATAGTAATTTTTTCACCAATTTTTGCTATTAAAGCTACAAGATTATCTTCAACTGTAACATTATTTTTCATTTTTGATTTTTTAAGTTCATCAACATCAGAGTCTTTTTCGTTATTTAATTCACTCAGCTCTTTCACGAAATTTACAAAACTATCATTTTTTGCAACAAAATCAGTTTCACAATTAACCTCAATAATTGATGTTTTTTTTTCATCACCACTGACTGCTACAACCCCCTCTTTTGCATCCCGTGTCATTTTTTTGGAAGCTTTAGATATTCCTTTAATTCTTAAAATTTCAACAGCTTTTTCTAAATCACCTTTAGATTCTTTAATAGCTAAGTTACAATCTTTAAAACCTGCACCTGTTGCCTCTCTTAATTTTTTAACTTTTTCAATATCACTCATTATTATTTAATTAAGTTTTTGATTTTTTTTTGAAAATTTTTTTTCTAATTTTTCTCTGTCAAGATCATTAATAGTTTTTGTCTTTTTAGTATTCTCAGTATTTTCTGAAATATTTTTATTATCTGGTACAGATATATTCTTTTTAGCTTCAACGATTGTTTCTTTTATTAAATTGCAATACAAATCTATAGCTCTTCTGGCATCATCATTTCCTGGAATAGGAAAATTAATACCATCTGGATTTGAATTACTATCTAAAATAGCAATAATAGGTATCCCTAATTTGATAGACTCTTGTATAGCTAATGATTCATAATTAGTATCAATTATAAAAACAAGATCAGGTACTTTTTTCATCTCTGAAATTCCACCTAATGATCTTTGTAACTTATCTTTTTTAACACTCATCTTTAAAAGTTCTTTTTTTGTAAAACCTCTATTTTCAGATACTAAATCAGTCTCTAATTTTTTTAATTTTTTTATGGAGTTAGATATTGTTCCCCAATTTGTTAACATTCCTCCAAGCCATCTATAATTTACAAAATACTGATCTGTATCCTTAGCTAATTCAGCTATTGCATCTGAGGCCTGTTTTTTAGTTGAAACAAAGAGAATTTTACCATTGTTAGCTATTGTAGTGTAAATTTTTTCTAATGCTGATTTTGTAAGTTCCAAAGTTTGTGTTAGATCAATTATATGTATTGAATCTCTTTTACCAAAAATGTACTTCTTCATTTTTGGGTTCCATCTCAAAGTTTTATGACCTAGATGAACTCCTGCTTCAAGTAATTGTTGAATTGTAACGTTAGGTATCTTCATATTTATTCCCGGTTAAGCCACCACAGTAATTTCCATTTAAGGACCGGAGGTATAAAACCAACAACTGTGTGCGTGTTAATTATATTTTAAGCTTATTTACAAAAAATTTTTTAAATAAACAAGTATTAATTAAATTATATTTGCTGAAATTTCCTTATTTCTTAAAAGATTAAGTATTTTACGATCAAATTTTCTCTTATTTTCTAACTTAAATCTCAAAACTTTATTATTATCCCTTATATTTATATTGATTGATGTATCGCCTTTTTTATTAAGATAATTAGAGATCTCATCCAATTCTTTTAAAGATTTTAAATTAAAAGTTGCTTCTTTTATAGGATTATTAAATAAATTTTTTAAAGAACCTATTTTCTGAACGTTGATTCTCTTGAATCTATTTTCCTCGTTTGAAATAGATTTTTTTAAAGTCAAAATTAAGGAATTTCCCTCTTTTAAAATTTCACGATTTAATTCCAATGTATCTGAAAAGATGAATAGTTCAAATACACTTGAAAGATCAGTTAATTTAAGAACTGCATATGAATTTCCTTTGGAAGTTTTTCTTTCTTGAATTTTTAATAAAGTTGCTGCAACATTTACATCTTTAATATCATCATTATTATTAAATAAATGGAAGCTAACAATATTATAATCATAAAAAATTTCTTTAAATTGGTTTAATGGATGATCAGAAATAAAAAAACCTACAGCCTCAAATTCTTTAGCTAATCTTTCCTCAAATTCCCAATCATCAATTGATGAAATCAAATTTTCATTTTCATTAATTGAGTCACCAAATAAATCAATTTGATTTAAAGATTTATTCTCATATATATTTTTTGATTTTGTAATCAAATTTGGAATAGACTCTAATATAGATCTTCGATTTTTATCAAAACTATCAAATGCCCCAGCTTTTACTAGACCTTCTAATTGTAATTTATTAATATCTTTTGGATTTATTCTATAGATAAAATCATTGATTGATTTAAATTTTCCATTTTTAATTCTTTCTTCTACTATGTTCGATATCGCTTCGAAACCAACTGCTTTAACTCCGCCAAGAGCATAATAAAATTTTTTTTCATCAGCCCTAAAATCAGCAAAACAATAATTTATATTTGGTCTAATAATTTCAATATCTAATCTCTTTAATTCTTCATAAAATTCACCTAATTTATTTTGATTTGATATATCCATCGTCATGGAGGCGGCAATAAATTCTTTTGGAAAATAAGTTTTTAAGAATGCAGTTTGATAAGAAATTATAGCATAAGCAGCTGCATGACTTTTATTAAATCCATATTCAGCAAATGGCTCGATTTTAAGAAATATTCCTGCAGCTGTCTCCTTATTTATTCCATTTTTTACTGCGCCTGAAATAAAGTTTTGTTTCTGTTTTTCAAGTTCTGCTCTTTTTTTCTTACCCATCGCTCTTCGTAGTATGTCAGCTTGCCCAGCAGTAAAACCAGATAATTTTTGTGCTATTTGCATCACTTGTTCCTGATAAATTATCACACCATAGGTTGGCTTTAATATATCTTCTAATAGTGGATGTAAATAATCAGGTTTTTGTTTTCCATGTTTACAATCATTATACACAGAAATATTACTCATTGGGCCAGGCCTATAAAGAGCCACCAGTGCAATTATATCTTCTATATGGTTTGGTTTCATTTGCATCAATGCTTCTCTCATGCCTGCACTTTCAATTTGAAATAAACCTACTGTTCTACCTGAAGATAACAATTCAAAAACTTTTTGATCATCATAATTAATGTTATCTATATTAAAATCTTTTATTTTTTTTTTTATCATTTTTTGTGTTTTATTAATAACTGTTAAAGTTTTAAGTCCTAAAAAATCAAATTTTATTAATCCAGCATTTTCTGCCGAATACATATCAAATTGCGTAGATGGAAGTAATAATTTGGCTGTATTATCTTTATATAAAGGAACAATATTTGTAAGTTTCTTATCAGCAATAACAACTCCAGCCGCATGTGTAGCAACGTTACGATTTAGTCCTTCGAGTTTTAATGAAAGTTCAATAAGTTTTTTTACTCTTATATCTTCTTTAATTAATTTTTGAAGTCTTGGTTCGCTTGCAATACATTCAGTTAAATTTTGGGGTCTAGAGGGATCAAATGGTATCATCTTAGAAATACTATCAACAAATCCATATGATAAACCCAAAACTCTACCAACATCTCTTATAACCATTCGAGCTTTCAATTTCCCAAATGTAATAATATGTGCAACACTTTCGTTATATTTTTTTGTAAGATATTCAAAAACTAAGTCTCTTTTTTCCTCGCAAAAATCTATATCAAAATCAGGCATAGATATTCGATCAGGATTTAGGAATCTTTCGAAAATTAAATTAAATTTTATTGGATCAACATCTGTTATCGATAAACACCAAGCTACTAAAGAACCTGCTCCAGATCCTCTACCAGGTCCAACTGGAATATCATTTTTTTTTGCCCACTTAATATAATCTGAAACTATTAAAAAATAGCTAGAATATTTCATTTCAATAATGATATTAAGTTCATGATCTAATCTATCTTTATAAGAAATATAATCTTTATCTGTTAATAAATTTTTTTGATCAATTTTAAATAATTTGTAAAATTTTTCTTTCAATCCGTCCTCGGACTCCTTTCTTAAAATATCATCAGCATTTCCATCTTTATTTGAACTAATATTTGGTAAAATTGGTTTTGAATAAGACGGTTTATAACTACATCTGTAAGGAAAATTAAAATTATTTTGTAAAGCCTCAGGTAAATCTGCAAATAAATCAAAAATTTCCTTATCATCTTTTAAGTAATGCTGATTACTTAATTTAGGCCTATTTTTTTCGTTTATGTAAGTTTTGTTTTTAATACAAATTAATGCATCATGAGCCTCATGCATTTTTTTATCAATATAAAAGGTTTCATTGGTTGCGATTATTGGAATCTCTAAATCTAAAGATTTATTTAAATTAAATTTTTCAAAAGCTTTTTCATTTTGATCGCCATGTCTTTGTATTTCTAAATAAAAACGATCTTTAAATATTCTTTTTAATTTATTATATAATTCATCTATTTCTGCTAATTTTCCTTTGTCAAATAAATTGCCAAAAAAACCAAATATCGTTCCTGAAAATAGTGCAACTCCATCAGTTTTATCTAATAATTCCTCAAAGTTAAGATGTGGATCAGAAATCTGATCATTATTCAAATATGATAATGAAGATAATTCTATTATTCTTTTATAGCCTTTATCATTTAACGCAAATAATGGGAGTAGTCCGATGCAATCATTAAATTTGAAGTTTATTTGTGTTCCAATAATCGGTTGAGTGCCAACTTTTGAAATTTTTTCTGCAAATTCTAGCGCACCACACAAATTAGATGTGTCACATATAGCAAGCGATTTTAATTTATTATTTTTTGAATAATCTTTTAATTCATCAATAGTTATTGCCCCTTCACATATGGAATATTGAGAATGAATTTTTAAATGATTAAATTTTTGAATTTTAGACTCATCCATTAATAGTTTTTATATTACCATCAACTATTTCCAATAAGCAATCTGCCTTATTGGCAAAAAATCTATTATGGGTTGCAAATATTATTAACCGATTTGAATTTATTTGATTTTTTAAAAGTTCAAAAATTTCTATAGCATTGTTTTGATCCAAACTTCCTGTTGGTTCATCTGCTAAAATAATTTGTGGATTATTTATAATAGCTCTGGCAATTGCAACTCTTTGTTTTTCACCGCCAGATAATTGTGAAGGATAATGATTTGATCTATTTGATAATCTTATCTTTTTTAATAATTTTTTAGCTTTTAAAATTGAGTCATTCTTATTGTTACCTGCTGCAAGGCTAGCTAAATAAATATTTTCTAACGATGTAAAGTCTGGTAGCAAATTATCTTGTTGATATATTATTCCAATTTTATTTGCTCTCAGTATATCATTTTTAGCAGTTTGATTAAAGTTAATCATTTTATTTTCAAATAAAATTGATCCAGAATTAGGTCTATCAATTAAGGATAACAAATTTAATAAAGTAGATTTTCCTGATCCTGATGGACCCATTAATGAATAAATCTTTCCTTTTTTAAAATCATACGATATTTTTTTTAACACTTTAATTTTTTTTGTACCTTCAAATGATTTATTAATATTAGATATTTTAATTAAATTATTCATATTTTAGCGATTTAATTGGATCAAGTTTTGCAGCTTTTAAAGCAGGAAAGATAGAAACAATAATTGTAATTAAAATAGAAAAAAAAGAAATAATAAATATAGATGTAGTATTAATTTCTGATGGCATTGAACTTAAAAAATATATTTCCTCTGGAAATAAACTTATATTAAAAAAATCACTTAAAAATATTCTAATATTTTCAACATACATTGAAAAAATAATACCCAAAATAATTCCAAATAGTGTAGCTGACGTACCAATGAAAACACCTATCAAAAAAAATACCTTAACTATTGATTTATTTAAAACACCAATAGATTTCAAAATTGCAATTTCTCGTGTTTTATTTTTGACTAATATTGTTAACCCAGAAATAATATTAAATGCTGCTACAACAATGATAAGTGTTAAAATTATAAACATAACATTTCTCTCAACCTTTAGAGCTGAAAATAGTGATCTATTCATGTCAGACCAACTATAAATAAATTCATTATTAAATATCTTTTGAATAATAATCTTTTGATTTTCAATATTAGTTGGCTTTTTAAGATAAATTTCTAAATTACGATCTTTTTCCTTATAATCAAAAAATTCTTCTAAAGTTGATAAATTAACAAATGCAATATTATTATCAAAATCAATTAATCCACTCTCAAAAAGGGACATAATTGTAAAAGTTTTTTGTTTTGGGAGGTTTCCTATAATTGACTCTATTCCAGAGGGAGACATAATTGTAATATCATCGCCAATTTGTACATCGAGTGAAAAACTAAGTTCTTTGCCAATTGAAATATAGTTTTTTGATAAACTATTTCTACTTCCTAGAAATTTTTGATCTTTAACAAAATCTAATTTTGAAAAATCGTTTTTTGAATATCCTCTTAGAATAATTCCTTTAGTTAAATCTTTTTTTATTATGATTGCTTCTCCAGAATTACTAAATAATAAATTTTTGGATATCAATTTTAAATCTTGGTAATTTAACTTTTCTAACTCAATTTTGTTTTCGTATGGTTTAATTATTAAATGAGGGTTAAAACCTATAATTTTGTTTATCAACTCAGTCCTAAATCCATTCATAACTGACATAACTATGATTAAAACTGCAACACCCAAACTTATTCCAATAAATGAAAAAATTGAAATTATATTTAAAAAACCATCTTTTTTTCTGGCTTTTAAAAATCTAAAAGTAATTTCTTTTTCTAATTGGGAAATCAATTTTTTGCTTTTTGTTCAATTATTAACTTTATGATGTCTTTTAATTTAAGATTTTGAGAGTCTTTTCCAACTTCTTTAAATTCTATTAAATCACCATCTGTTTGTTTGCCAATTATTATTTGATAAGGAGCACCAATTAAATTCATTTTTTTTATTTTTGATGAAAAGTTTTCTTCAGTGTCATCTATTATTACCTCAATTTTATTATTTTGTAATTCTGTGGCAATATTATTTGCTTTTTCAAGTGCTGAGCTATCATTTTTACTTATCATTGGAATTATTGATATATCATATGGAGCAATAGAAATTGGCCATTTCATGACTTCTTGCTTGTCATCATATTTTGCCTCAATAATTGCTCCCACCAATCTAGAAACTCCAATTCCATATGAACCCATTTTTACAAAATCCTTCTTTCCACCTGACAAATCTACTGAGGCTCCCATAGATTTAGAATATTTATCTCCAAAATAAAAAATATGTCCAACCTCAATACCTTTTGTAATTAACCTATTTTCACTCAAAACTTTTTTTTCAAATTCTTCCTTATTAAATTTTTCATCTGTAACAGAATAATAGTTTTCATATTTTTTTCTCATATTTTCTAGAGATTTTTTTTCTAGTTTTTCGTTTTTAATACTTAAATCAAAAATTCTTTTATCAGTGAAAATTTTACTCTCACCTGTTTCAGCTAATATAATAAATTCGTGTGAAAGATTACCTCCGATAGGACCTGTGTCAGCTGCCATGGGAATAGCTGTGAGATCTAATCTATTAAAAGTTTTAAGATAAGATAAAAAAAATTTATTGTAAGAAAAAAGTGCTTCATCATCCGATACATCAAAAGAATATGCATCTTTCATATAAAATTCTCTACATCGCATTATCCCAAATCTAGGTCTTATTTCATCTCTAAACTTCCATTGAATATGATATAAAAGTTGTGGCAGAGACTTATAAGATTTAATCGAAGATCTAAATATATCTGTCACCAATTCTTCATTAGTTGGTCCATAAAGCATTTCACGATTTTGTCGATCTTTAATTCTAAGCATTTCCTCACCATAATCTTCATATCTTCCACTCTCTTTCCAAATTTCACTTGATTGAATTGTTGGCATTAAAATTTCTTGAGCACCTATTTTATTTTGTTCTTCTCTCACTATTTTTTCAATTTTTTTCATTACTTTAAATCCTAGGGGCAACCAGGAATAAATTCCAGCCGACGATTGTTTTATCATACCAACCCTTAACATTAATTGATGGGATTTAATTTTTGCTTCTGATGGATTATTTTTTAAAATTGGTAAAAATAGTTTTGATATATACATATTAGCTGATTATATTTCTTAAGTTCAAATATTCAAACTTCATTAATATATAAATTATAATGAATAAAACGCTTGTTATTCCAGTGCAATAAATGAATTTTTTTAACATTTTAGGATTTTCAGGAGATCCAGGATCTTCACCTTCAATTTTTTTGATTTTAGTTCTGTCTACATCTATAGGTAAAATTGCAAAAAAAATTATCCACCAAAGAATTATATATATGATAGCTAATCCAGTAGCACTCATTATATCTTAATTAAATTAATGTTGGTAAAAGGTTTTTTGCCAATTTTTTCTTTAGTAATTCTTCTTAATGCGATTTTCAAAGCATCTATTAAATTGTTTTCCTGACTTTTATTTCCTAATTTAAAAGTTTTTAATGTTTTTTCTATTTCTTCCTCTAAAGCAAATACAAATTCATCAGCCTGATATACTGGTAATCCCTTAAAAGTTATGATTGGACTTTTATGAACATTTCCCTTAGGAGTTATCAAAATTGTAATTTCAAGATATCCGTTAGCTCCTAAATTTTTCCTATCTTTAATTGATTTAGAATTTTCCTCTACACTTATACTTCCATCTAAATATAATCTTCCATTTGGAGCTTTGTCATAGACTTCAGGATATTCACATGGTGCTAATTTTACAATATCTCCATTTTCTACTTGAACTGGATGAGGTACTTGCATTTTTTTTGCGAAATTAATATGTTCAATCATGTGTCTATGTTCGCCATGAACTGGTATAACACATTTTGGTTTTACCCAATCATACATATCCTTTAAATCTTCTCTGTTTGGGTGACCAGAAACATGAATAAATTCACTTTCTTCTGATATTACCTCTATTCCGTCTTTTACAAGCTGATTATGTAATTTATACAATTTCTTTTCATTTCCAGGAATTATTTTTGAGGAAAAAATTACTGCATCTCCTTTCTCAATAAATACATCCGGATGAGTATAATTTGATATTCTCATCATAGCTCCCATTGGCTCACCTTGGCTACCTGTACAAAGATAAACAATATTTTCTCTAGCAATATTCTTTGCATCTCTTGTATCTATTGGTTCAATGGTGTTGTTTAAATATCCGCATTGCCTCGCTGCTTTATAGATTCTATGCATTGATCTACCAACTAAAGAAATTTTTCTTCCTGTTTTTTCTGCACAATAAAAAGCTGATTCCATTCTAGCTACATTTGATGCGAAGGAGGTAATGATTATCTTTTTTTTTAATCTGTTCATAATATTAAGCATATTTTTCCTAACATCTAATTCCGATCCTGATCTACCTTCACTAAAAACATTAGTTGAGTCACAAATCATAGCCAGCACACCCTCATTTCCAATTTCTTTTAACCTTTTTGCATTGATCTCATCACCGATGAGAGGGTTTGGATCAACTTTCCAATCACCAGTATGTAAAACAATACCGGCTGGTGTTTGTATTTTGAGACCATTAGGTTCTAAAATAGAGTGTGTTAAAGTAATATATTCAACTTCAAATGGGTCTAAATTAACTTTTCCATTAAGCTCGACTATTTTAAGGTCGTTAGTAATATCTATATGTTTTTCTCTAAATTTTTCTCTAATTAAAACTGCTGTAAAAGGAGTTGCATAAATTTGACATTTTAACTTTGGCCACAAGTGTGCGATAGCTCCAATATGATCTTCATGTGCATGAGTTAGTATTATTCCTAACAAATTTTGTTTTCTTTCAACAATAAATCCTGGATCTGGATAAATAAGATCAATACCTGGTATTGTATCATCTGCAAAAGTCACTCCGATATCCACCATTATCCATTTATGATTTCCAGGCTCACCATAACCAAAAAGATTCATATTCATCCCAATTTCACCTGAACCTCCTAGTGGACAAAATAATAATTCTTTTTTCATTTATTTTATTAACTTAGCAATTTTAATTAATCCTTTAATTGTGATATCTTTATTTTGTATTACTTTAGTTTTTAAAGATTTTCTGAACAAATCTGAATAACCGCCAGTAATTACAAGTTTAAAAGATTTTCTTGTTTCTTTCTTAATCAAATTAATAATATTGTCAATTAGTCCTATGTAACCCCAAAAAAAACCTGAGCGCACTGCTGATATTGTATTCTTACCAACTATATTTTTGATTTTTTTTAAATTAATTTTAGGTATTAAAGAAGCTTTATCAGATAAATTATCAAGTGATATCTTTACTCCAGGTGCTATTATACCTCCTTTATAACTATTTTTTACAACTACATCAAATGTAGTAGCGGTTCCAAAATCTAAAATTATAAAATTATTTTTACTATTTTGTAAACTAATTGCATTAGTCAAACGATCAGAACCAACTTGATGATAATTAACTTTAATCTTAATCAATGACCTTAAATTAAGATTTTTTATCTCATAACATTTTATTTTAGTTTTTTTAAAAAAATATCTTTTAATGAAATCAAATGATTTTGGAACTACACTACAAAAAAGTATTTTTTCTACCTTTTTAATATCTTTAATTAAAAAATTAATTTTTTTGTCTAAATTTTGATTATTAATATTTTTTGATATAAAACTTGTTCTCTTTAAAATTCTATTTTTTTTATTAACTAAAAATAGTTTTGTATCCGAATTTCCAATATCACCTAAAATATACATTTGACTACTTATTTCCTTGCATAATTATAAATTTTTTTAAATTTTTTTCGAAAATATTTTTCAATTCTATCTCTAATTTTTTTTTTGAAATTTTCCTATTTATTAAATCATTTAAATTAATAGTTGGATAGTTACTTATTTTAGGATTTTTTATCAAATTTATACCAATTCCAACGATAAGGAATTTTTGATTTAACTTGCTTATGGTTTCTTGTAAAATTCCACAAATTTTTTTTCCTTGAATCAGTAAATCATTAGGTTTTTTATAAATTATTTTATTTTTGCAATATTTAGACAGTAACTTTTTAACTAGCATACAATTCATTTTTGTAATTTTTTCCATAGTTAAATTTACATTTTCTAGATTATAAAAAAAACTTACAAATAAATTTCCTTTTAATGAAATCCATTTTCTTCCATATTGACCGCGTCCATTACTTTGGCTTTCAGCAATTATCATTCCACACTCAAAATTGGAACTTCTTATTATACGTATAGCCGTATTATTTGTACTTTTTAATTTTTTAAATCTTAAAATTTTAAACTTCATTAAATAATGTTAATTCTAGAAACAACCTCTATTAATTGACTTGGAAATATAAAGTATATCAGAATTAACAATGAAGACGCAGTTAAAGAAAATTTTAACCAAAAACCATGATCTGTATCATATTTTTCTTTTTGCTCATCAAAATACATGATTTTTATCAACCTTAAATAATAAAAGGCTGCAACAACTGTTGATAATAAACCAACGATCGCTAGAAAATACATTGATTGCTCTATAACTGCTTTAAAAACGTAAAATTTAGCAAAAAAACCAGCTAACGGAGGAATTCCAGCTAGTGAAAATAAAATTACAAGTAATGATAAAGCTAGCATTGGATGATTTTTAGACAAACCTGATAAATCATCTATTTTTTCATAATATTTATTATCTCGTTTCAACATTAACAAGCATGAAAACAATCCTAAGTTCATTATTACATATATAGTTATATATATAATTGAACTTTGAATTCCGTCATTAGTGCCTGCTGCTACTCCAGCTAATATGTAACCAACATGACCTATAGAGCTATATGCAACAAGTCTTTTTAAATTTGTTTGACCTATAGCTGCAACAGCACCGAACAACATTGATGCGATCGATAAAAAAATTAAAATCATTTGCCATTGATCAATAAGATTCAAAAATGGTACATATAAAAATCTTATAAATACAGTTAGTGCTGCTATTTTTGGAACCATTGTAAAGAATAATGTTACTGAAGTTGGTGAACCTTCATAAACGTCTGGGGCCCACATATGAAAAGGAACAGCTGAAATCTTAAAAGCTAATCCCACTAAAATAAATACAATTCCAAATGTCAAAGCATACTCGTTTGAATTTAATTGACTGGCTATAACATTGAAATTAGTAGAGCCAGTAAATCCATATATTAGAGAGCAACCATATAATAACAAACCAGAAGACAAGGCACTTAAAACAAAATATTTAAGTCCTGCTTCAGAAGATTTAATTTGATCTCTATTGAATGTAGCTAAAACATATAAAGCCAACGATTGAAGTTCAAGACCCATATAAAATACAATTAAGTCATTAGAATTGATCATAACCATCATTCCTAATACAGAACTTAAAATTAATATTGGATATTCAATCTTAAAAATTTGAAAAGTCTTGAGATAGTTAGACGATATAATTAAAACTAAGAAGGCAGCTAACAAAGTAACAATCTTCATTAAAGAAGATAAATAATCAATTATAATACTATTATTAAATAATTTTGTTTCATTAATACCAATTGTTTCGTTAAATGTAATAACAGCAGTTACAATCAACACAACTATCGACAAGCTCTGAACAAGTCTTGAGCTATTTTTTTTGAAAACACCTAATATTAATAAAAACATTATCGACAATGACAGAAATATTTCAGGTAAAATTAATTGTAAATTTTCCATTATGATTTACTTGCTAATTTTAAGTTATATTGATCAATTAAATCTGAAATAGATACCTCAATTGTATTAATTAAAGGATCTGGATAAAATCCAAAAACTAAAGTTGGCACAGCCAGACAAGATAAAATAAATAACTCAGATCTATTTAAATCAAACATCTGTTTTAAATTCGTATTTATTAATTTTCCAAATACTACTCTTTTGTATAACCAAAGCATATATGCAGCACCAATGATCACTCCTAAACTGGCAATCACAGCTACTAAAAAATTATCCTTAAAAGCTCCCATTAAAATTAAAAACTCTCCAACAAAACCACTTGTTCCAGGTAAGCCTAGAGCTGCCAAAGTAAATAACATAAATAAAATAGAATATTTTGGAAGGATACTTACAATTCCACCATAAGTATTTATAAGTCTTGAATGCATTCTATCGTAAATAACACCCACACATAAAAAGAGTGCCGCAGAAACTAATCCATGACTGATCATTTGAATAATACTCCCTTCAATACCTTGTTGTTGAATTGTAAAAATTCCCAGAGTAACGTAACCCATATGCGCAACTGATGAATAAGCGATTAGTTTTTTCATGTCATCTTGCATTAGAGCTATGAAAGAAGTAAAAATAATCGCAATTACACTAAGTGTATAAATTAATGGAGTAAAGATTTCTGATGCTGCGGGAAATAATCCAAGAGAAAATCTAATAAAACCATAACCTGCCATTTTTAATAATATAGCTGCTAATAAAACAGATCCTGCTGTTGGTGCTTCAACGTGAGCATCTGGTAACCAAGTATGAACTGGCCACATAGGAGTTTTTACTGCAAAAGAACTAAAAAAAGCTAACCATAAAAGATTTTGATACTTTATATCAATTCCAGAATTATAAAGTTCAACAACATCTGTGGTTCCTTTCAACCAATATATAGTAATTATGGCTATCAACATTAGGACTGAACCAAGTAAAGTGTACAAAAAAAATTTAAATGCAGAGTAAACTCTTCTAGCACCACCCCAGATTCCAATAATCAAAAACATTGGAATTAAGCCCGCTTCAAAAAATAAATAAAAAATGACAAGGTCTAAAGAGCAAAATACACCAATCATAAAAGACTCCATGATAAGAACAGCTATTAAAAATTCACTAAGCCTTTCTTTGATTGAATTATTTACAGATATAATACAAAGAGGAGTAATAAATGTTGTGAGTAAAATAAATAAAATTGAAATACCATCAACACCTACTTTGTAATTTATAAAATCTTCTATCCAAATTCTTTCCTCGACAAATTGAAAATCTGAAGTTGATGAATCAAATAATATCCATAAATAAATGGATAAAAAAAAATTTACTGCTGAAGTGAATAAAGCAACATACTTTATAGTAAAATTATTTTTTTTATTACTTTTAGTAAAAAACAAAAATAAAGCTCCAATTGATGGTAATAAAATCAAAGATGAAAGAATAGGAAAGTTCATTATTTTACAATTAGAAATGTTAATAAAGCGGAAAAACCAAGTAACATTACAAAAGCATACTGATATATGTATCCACTTTGAAATTTATTAGCTTTTAAGGAAAATTTTTTAATTATTGAGGAAATACCATCTGGTCCAATTCCATCAATTATTTTTAAATCAAAGAACTTCCATAAAAATAAACCAAGTTTTTTTGATTGTTTAACAAATAAAACATCATAAAGTTCATCAAAATACCACTTATTTAATAAAAATTGATAAAGCGGTTTATTAATATTGGCAATTTGCTCAGTTAAATTTTTATTTTTTACAAATAAATAATACGCTAATGGAATAGATAATATGACTAAAGTTGGAGTAGATAGCAAAAACCATAATGGAGGATGATCGGTACTCAATGGTTTTAAAAAAAATATTGAGTCTTGCCAAAAATTATTTAGTCCCTCATAACCGATAAATAATTCTTTAAATAAAAATCCAGCAAATATGGCACCAATTGATAGTAAAACTAAAGGTATCAACATCACTATAGGAGACTCATGCGTCTCATCTATCTTTATCTCTTTGTTATTATACTCGCCATGAAAAGTTTTAAAAATTAATCTCCAAGAATAAATTGATGTTAGAAAAGCTGTAAAAATACCTATACCAGCAGCGTAATAACCTGTTGTATTTCCTCTTAAATAAGCAAATTCAATTATTGCGTCTTTTGAATAAAAACCTGACAAAAATGGAAATCCAGTTAAAGCTAAAGTCCCTATTATCATTAATGAATAAGTGTATGGAAGTTTTTTCCATACCCCACCCATATTATTTAAATTTTGCTCATTTTTAAAAGCATGAATAACTGAACCAGATCCTAAAAATAATAACGCTTTAAAAAAAGCATGAGTAAATAAATGAAACATTGCAACATTATATGCTCCTACTCCGGTAGCAAAAAACATGTAACCTAATTGACTACAAGTAGAATACGCAATTATTTTTTTAATATCATTTTGTACCAGAGCCACTGTTGCAGCAAAAAATGCAGTGCTCATACCAACCACTGTGATAACATTTAGAGCTAATTCAGAGTATTCATAAATTGGTGAACATCTAACAACTAAAAAAACTCCTGCAGTAACCATTGTAGCAGCATGAATTAGAGCAGAAACAGGAGTTGGACCTTCCATAGCGTCTGGTAACCAAGTATGAAGTAAAATTTGTGCTGATTTACCCATTGCACCAATGAATAAAAGTAAGCAAATCAAATCCACTGCATTAAATGTGATACCTAAAAATTTTAAGTTTTCATCTGTAATATTTGAAATTTGGTTAAAAACTTCGGAATAATTTACTGTTCCAAATAGATAAAAAATTAAAAATATTCCTAAAGCAAACCCAAAATCACCAACCCTATTCACTACGAAGGCTTTAATTGCAGCTTTGTTGGCTGATTCCTTTTTAAACCAAAATCCTATCAAAAAATATGAACACAAACCAACACCTTCCCAACCAAAAAATAATTGAATGAAATTATCTGCAGTAACTAACATTAGCATTGCAAAAGTAAATAATGATAAGTAAGCCATAAATCTTGGTTTGTGTGGGTCGTGAGACATATATCCAATTGAATAAATATGAACCAATGCAGAAACTGACGTAACGACAACTAACATTACAGCGGATAAAGAGTCAATCTTCATGGACCAATTTACTTCAAGCGATCCAGAGTTTATCCATTTTGCTATTATTATGTTCTCTTGATATTGATTAACAATTACCTCATACAAAACTAGGACAGAAAAAATTGCTGATATAGATACCAACAGACTAGTAATTATTTCTGAATTTCTATCTCCTATTAATTTTCCGAAAAATCCTGAAATAATAGAGGCAATTAATGGTAATGCTATTATTGAAATTTCCATTTTAACCTTTTAGTTGATCTATCTCCTCTACTCGAATAGTTCCAGAGTTTCTAAAATAAACAACTATGATCGCAAGACCAATTGCAGCTTCCGCTGCAGCAACAGTTAATATAAAAAGAGTAAATACTTGGCCAGATAAGTCTCCTAAATATATTGAAAAAGATACTAAATTAATATTCACAGCTAATAAGATAAGCTCAATACTCATCAAAATTACAATAATATTTTTTCTATTTAGGAAGATACCAATTATTCCAATACTAAAAATAACAGCACCTAAAGTTAAATAATGACCTAAACCTATATCAATCATCTATTTTTACTCCTTTATTAGATGCAACTTCAAGCACTTCCACACCCTCTGCTCTTTCCCTAGATATTTGTTTTATATAACTTTGTTTTTTTACACCTTCTCTTTGTCTAAAAGTTAGAACTATTGCACCTATCATTGCAATTAAAAGTATCATACCACTAATTTGAAACACATGTATATAATCAGTATATAAAACCTGGCCTAATGAATGAGTGTTGCTTATCCCTTTATCAATTGTTGATTTTGCAGAATTAAATAAATCAGGTTTATATTTCCAACCACCTATTACAATTATTAATTCAAAAAATATTATTACACTGATTAATAATCCTATGGGTATATGTCCTGAGCTATCTTTTGAAACAAACCACTGATTTTTTTGTTGCGCAACATTAAGCATCATTACAACAAACAAAAATAGCACTGCTACTGCCCCAACATAAACTATCAACATGATCATTCCTAAAAATTCAGCACCAATCATAATGAAAAGACAGGATATACTTATAAAATCAAGGATTAAAAAAAAAACTGAGTGAACTGTGTTTTTAGAGACAGTTACCATAATAGCAGAAACAACTGCAATGACAGAAAAGACATAAAAAAATATTGCATGTGCAATCATAAATTATCTATATGGATTGTCTGATTTAATATTTGCCGCTAAAACATTTTCCCATCTATCTCCGTTATCTAGGAGTTTTTCTTTTGTATAATAAAGCTCTTCACGAGTTTCAGTTGAAAATTCAAAATTTGGTCCTTGAACAATAGCATCCACGGGGCACGACTCTTCACATAAACCACAATAAATACATTTCATCATATCAATATCATAGCGAGTAGTTTTTCTACTTCCATCGGCTCTTTGAGCAGATTCAATTGTAATTGCTTGAGCGGGACAAACAGCTTCACACAATTTACAAGCTATACATCTTTCTTCTCCATTGGGATACCTTCTTAATGCATGTTCACCTCTATATCTTGGACTGATTTTTCCTTTCTCAAATGGATAATTTATAGTTTTTTTAGACTTAAAAAGCTCTTTCATAGCGATAAATAATCCACTGATAAAATCAGTCATTAATATTGTTTTTAAAAATCTTGATATTTTCATTTAAATTGTGGGTAGAAGGTTAAAATAAAAAAGATAACTTGCTGTCAAAACAACATAAGTTAGAGATAATGGCAAAAATATTTTCCAACCTAACCTCATAAGCTGATCGTATCTATATCTTGGAACGATTGCTTTGACCAACGCAAAAAGTATAAATAGAAATAAAATTTTGAATATTAACCAAAGAGCACCAGGTATTAAATTAAAAGGATAAAGATCAATAGGAGATAACCAACCTCCTAAGAATAAAATTGATCCAAGAGCACACATTAATAAAATATTCGCATACTCCCCTAACCAAAACATTGCATACATCATTCCAGAATATTCTGTTTGATAGCCCGCAACCAATTCAGCCTCTGCCTCTGGTAAATCAAAAGGAGGTCTATTAGTTTCAGCTAATGCAGAAATAAAAAAAATTACAAACATTGGAAATAATGGAATGACAAACCACATTTCCTTTTGGGCAATTACAATATCATTTAAATTTAATGATCCAACACATAACAAAACATTAATAATAATGATACCAATAGAAACTTCATAAGATACCATCTGCGCAGCAGACCTAATTGCTCCTAAAAAAGGATATTTTGAATTTGATGCCCATCCTCCCATTATTATTCCATATACACCTAATGATGAGACTGCAAAAATATATAAAATCCCAACATTTATGTCTGCTAAAACTTTTTCAGCACCAAAAGGAATTACAGCCCATGCAATTAGAGCTAAAGTCATAGTTATTATTGGAGCAAGAATAAAAATCACTTTGTTTGAACTAGCAGGTATAATAATTTCTTTAAAAATATATTTAAGAGCGTCTGCAAGAGATTGCAATAAACCAAACGGACCAACAACATTTGGACCTTGTCTCTTTTGAACAAAAGCCCAAACTCTCCTATCTAGCCACACGATCATAGCAACTGAAACTAAAACAGGTACTAATAAAAATAAAATTTTGTAACTTTCTTGAAAAATAATGTTTAGGTATTCCATATATTAACCTTCTGTACCAGTTTTTTTAAAATCAATTTTTGCGTTATTGCATTCAAGCATGGTTTTTGATGAACGTGCAATCACATTAGAAAAGTAATAGTCTTTCAAATTAACTTTTAAAATCTCATCAATAAAATCACTTTCATTTAATTTATAATCTAATTTTGAAACTTGCTGATCTTTATTTATCTTTAAATAGTTGAACATACTACTTTCAAGCTCATTTTTATCATTAAAAAGTTTTCTATTATTCATAACTTCAGCAAGATCATTAATAATTTGCCAGTCCTCTTTAGCATCTCCAGGTGGGTATGACGCTTTGTAAGCTTTTTGTAATTTACCTTCCAAGTTAGTATAATGTCCCGATTGTTCGGTAAAAGCTGCACCTGGTAAAATTATATCTGAAATTTCTGCACCTTTATCTCCATGGCTTCCTTGATAGATAATAAATTCATCTTTCTTATTAAAATCTAAATTATCTTGACCAAGTAAAAAAATTATTTCAAATTTATTTTGATAAAGTTCATCAAAAATTTTATCATTTTGATCAATAATATCTAAATCCAAATTTCCAACTGTAGCTGCGTCTACTGATAATATGTTAATTGGGTTCCAATTCTCATTTAATTTATTATTTTTAGATAAAAATTTTTTGGATAAATTAAATAAATATTTTGCTGATTTAATTTTGAAAAAAGACTCTCCAAATATAATCATTGGTTTTTTTGACATAATAATTTCTTTTGATAATTGATTATTATTTTCAAATATATCTTTAATAGTTTTAGTCTTCCCATCCAGACTTTGATAATTATATGTAAGTTCTCCGATGTTATTTAAAGATATAATCCTGGTATTGTTACTTAAGTATGCTTTTCTTATTCTCGCATTAATCATTGTTCCTTCAAACCTAGGATTTGTGCCTATCAATAAAATTAAGTCTGCTTCTTCAATTCCATTTATTGATGAATTGAATAGATAATTCTCTCTTTTGGAATTATCGATAAATCTTTTTGTAGATCTAAAATCATATTTCTTTGTGTCAATTGTTCTTTCTAAAAATTCTTTGAAAATAAAACTTGTTTCCATATTTGTTAGATCACCAACAAATCCACAAATTTTATCTTTCTTTGTATTTTTTATTTTTGATTTGATGATTTTGTAAACTTCATCCCAAGAAGCTTTTTCAAATTTATTATTATACTTTATATAAGGAGTATCTAATCTTTGATTTAATAATCCATCACAAGCATATCTTGTTTTATCTGAGATCCATTCTTCATTAATATCCTCATTTATAATAGGCAAAACTCTTTTTACCTCCCAATCATATGTATCAACCCGAATGTTTGAACCAACAGCATCCATTACATCAATTGTCTCAGTTTTTTTTAATTCCCATGGTCTTGCTTCAAAAACATAAGGCTTAGAAGTTAAAGCTCCTACTGGACAAAGATCGATTACATTCCCAGACAATTCTGACTGAACTGACTGCTCTAAATATGTGGTAATCTGCATATCCTCACCTCTTCCGATTGCGCCTAACTCAGGAACTCCAGCAATCTCAGTTGCAAATCTTACACATCTTGTACAATGAATACATCTCGTCATTTGAGTTTTAATCAATGGCCCCATATTTTTTTCAGGAACTGATCTTTTGTTTTCTTTAAATCTTGATTTATCTATTCCATAAAACATCGATTGATCTTGAAGATCACATTCTCCACCTTGATCACAGACAGGACAATCCAAAGGATGATTTGCTAATAAAAACTCCATAACACCTTTTCTAGATTTTTCTATTTTTGGAGTGTTAGTTTTTATAACCATTCCGTCTGCTGCAGGCATTGCACAAGAAGCTATTGGTTTTGGAGACTTTTCCATCTCAACTAAACACATTCTGCAATTACCAGCTATTGATAATTTTTCATGATAACAAAATCTAGGTATTTCTGCGCCTGCTTTTTCACAAGCTTGAAGAACAGTCAATCCTTCCTCAACCTCGACTTCAATATCGTTAACTTTTAATTTAAGCATTTTTATCCAATAAGTGTTGATCTACTAAATAAGGAATATTTTTATTTTCTTTTACGATTGGATCAAATTTATTTCTTTTTTTTATTTCATCTTTAAAATGTCTTAATAAACCTTGAACTGGCCAAGAAGAGCCCTCACCAAATGCACAAATTGTGTGACCTTCTATTTGTTTTGTTACATCACCTAACATATCTATCTCATCTTTAGATGCTTCTCCTTTTGCCATTCTCTCAAGCATTCTCCACATCCAGCCCGAGCCTTCTCTACAAGGAGTACATTGACCACAACTTTCGTGTTTGTAAAATCTTGCTATTCTAGCCATACATTTGATAATGTCTTGATCTTTATTAATTACAACTACACCTGCTGTTCCCAGTCCACTTTTTTCAGCCATTAATGAGTCAAAGTCCATCGTCAAAGTCTCACATTTGTCTTTTGGTATTAACGGCATTGATGACCCACCAGGAATAACTGCTTGTAAATTATCCCAACCACCAATAACACCACCGGCGTGTACTTCGATCAATTCTTTTAAGGAGATATTCATTTCTTCCTCAACATTACAAGGATTATTTACGTTTCCAGATATACAAAAAATTTTGGTACCAGTATTTTTTTCTCTTCCTAAAGATGCAAACCATTTGCCACCTCTTCTTAATATTGTTGGCACCACCGCTATAGTCTCAACATTATTTATAATTGTTGGGCAACCATACAGGCCGATTAAAGCTGGAAAAGGAGGTTTTAATCTTGGTTGACCTTTTTTTCCCTCAATACTCTCAAGCAATGCAGTCTCTTCTCCACAAATATATGCTCCAGCTCCGTAATGAATATAAATATCGAGATCCCATCCTGTGCCAGCAGCATTTTTACCCAACAAATTCTTTTTATAAGCTTCATCAATTGCTGCTTGTAGTTTTTGTCCATCTACAAAATATTCACCTCTAATATAAATATAACAAACATGTGCCTGAATTGCATAAGATGCAATCAAACAACCTTCAATTAATTTATGAGGTTCAAATCTTAAAATATCTCTATCTTTACATGTGCCCGGTTCAGACTCGTCTCCATTAATTACTAGATAGTGAGGTCTCGTGCCAATCTCTTTAGGTGCAAATGACCATTTCAAACCTGTTGGAAAACCTGCACCACCTCTTCCTCTAAGTTGAGAATCTTTAATTTCATTTATAATCCAATCTCTTCCCTTATCAGTTATCTCTTTAGTATTTACCCAATCACCTCTTTTTTGAGATGAAGTTAGGTCGGGTCCTAAATCGTTGTATAAATTTTGAAAAATTCTGTCTTTATCCTTAAGCATTTTTAAAATCCATAAGTGTTTTTCTATTATTCTCTGGCTCGTTATTTATTCTTCCTCTATAAGAGCCAGGTGTTGGTTTTTCTCCATTTAAAATTTTGTCTAAAATCTTTAAAGTTTTTTCTTTATCAAGATCTTCATAGTATTCATCATTAATTTGCATCATCGGAGCATTGACACATGCGCCCAAACACTCAACTTCCATCCATGAGCAGCTTTTATCATTTGAAAGAACTGACTCATTTTCTGAAATTTTTTCTTTACATGCTTCAACTAATTTGTTCGCACCCCTTATCATGCACGGAGTTGTAGTACATACTTGAATAAAATACTTGCCCACAGGGGATAAATTATACATGCTATAGAAAGTAGCAACTTCATAAACTTTTATGTATGGCATATCTAAAAATTTTGCGATGTATTTCATTGCAGCTAAAGGTATCCAGTTATCATTTTGTTTCTGGGCAATATATAACAATGCCATTACAGCACTTTGTTGTTTACCTTCAGGATATTTTGCAACAATACTTTTTGCTGCCTCTAATGAAGAAGAGCTAAATTCGAAATTTTCAGGTTGATTTTTTGCAGGTCTTCTTAGGCTCATCTATCAACCTCTCCAAAAACTATATCAAGAGAACCAAGTACTGCAGGCACATCTGCTAACATGTGACCCTTAATTAAATAATCCATAGATTGTAAATGTGAAAATCCTGGTGCTCGAATTTTACACTTATAGGGTTTACTTGATCCATCTGAAATTAAATATACACCAAATTCACCTTTAGGTGCTTCAACAGCAGTATAAATTTCGTCTTTTGGCACACGATAACCCTCTGTGAATAGTTTGAAGTGATGTATCAATGCTTCCATCGATTGTTTTATTTCTGCCTTAGATGGTGGAGATATTTTTCCATCAAAAGTTTTTATTGGACCCTTCTCCATTCTTGCTAAACATTGTTTGATAATTGATATACTTTCCTTCATTTCCTCAATTCTGCATAAATAACGATCATAACAATCACCATTTTTACCTACGGGAATTTTAAATTCTAATTGATCGTAACAATCGTAGGGTTGGGATTTCCTTAGATCCCATGGAATACCCGACCCTCTAATCATTACACCACTAAAAGAGTAATCTAATGCATCATCTTTAGTTACTACACCAATATCAACATTTCTTTGTTTAAATATCCTATTATCAGTCAAAAGATTTTCAAGATCGTTTATTATCTTTGGAAAAGTTTCACAAAATTTTGCTATATCGTTCTCAAGACCAGCTGGTAAATCTTGGTGAACTCCACCAGCCCTAAAATAATTTGCATGTAATCTTGACCCAGAAGCTCGTTCATAAAAAGTCATTAATGTTTCTCTTTCCTCAAATCCCCATAATGATGGGGTTAAAGCACCCACATCTAAAGCTTGAGTAGTAACATTTAATATATGGCTTAATATTCTTCCAATTTCACAAAACATAACTCTAATATATTGTGCTCTTATGGGAACATCTATTTTTAAAATTTTTTCAATAGCTAAAGCAAAGGCGTGTTCTTGATTCATGGGAGCAACATAATCAAGCCGATCAAAATATGGAACAGCTTGCATATATGTTTTGTTTTCAATTAATTTTTCTGTTCCTCGATGTAATAAGCCAATATGAGGATCTGCTTTTTCCACAACTTCACCATCTAACTCAAGAATTAATCTTAACACACCATGGGCAGCAGGATGTTGTGGACCAAAATTTAAATTTAAATTTTTAATTTTTTTTGTCATTAGCTTCTGATATTTCTTTTATATAATTTGTTCCTTCCCAAGGACTCTCATAATCAAAATTTCTATAGTTTTGTTCCAGTTTAACTGGTTCATTAACAACTTTTTTTTTCTCTTCACTATACCTAACTTCTGTATGGCCGGTTAAAGGAAAATCTTTTCTTAATGGGTGACCTTCAAAACCATAATCAGTCAATATTCTTCTTAAATCAGGATGATCTTTAAAGTTTACTCCATACATATCAAAAACTTCTCTTTCCATCCAATTAGCTGATGGAAATACAGATGTTAAAGAGGAGATAAGTTCATTTTCATTTATAGAATAACTTAATATCATTCTGTGATTAAACTCGTGACTTAAAAATAAATAAACAATTTTAAATCTTTGTGTTTCCTCAGGAAAATCTACAACTGTGATATCAATTAATTGTCTAAATTTAATATCTTTGTTGGTTTTTAAGAATAAGACAACGTCAATTAGATCTTCCTTATCAATTTCAACATAAATTTGATTATGTTTAATTAAAGTCTTATTTATTTTTGTAGTCAGTTCTGAATTAATTTTTTTTTCTAAATCAATTAAATTATTCATCTTATCTATGAAATGAGCCTTTATTTCTAATTTTTTTTTGTAATTGCATTATACCATACAACAATGCTTCAGCCGAAGGTGGACAACCTGGTACATAAACATCAACAGGTACTATACGATCACAACCTCTTACAACAGAATATGAGTAATGATAATAGCCCCCACCATTTGCACAGCTTCCCATTGATATTACATATCTTGGTTCTGGCATTTGATCATAAACTTTTCTTAAAGCAGGAGCCATTTTATTTGTTAAAGTTCCAGCGACAATCATCACATCAGATTGTCTAGGCGATCCTCTTGGTGCAGCACCAAATCTTTCAAGATCGTATCTCGGCATCGCTGTCTGCATCATTTCCACAGCACAACAAGCAAGACCAAATGTCATCCAATGCAAAGAACCAGATCTTGACCAATTTACCAAGTTTTCTAGTGATGTAGTTATAAAACCATTCTTACCAAAATCTTCGGCAAGTTTTTTAAATTCATCAGGTACTTGATCTAATTTATTATTCATTTAAAAAATTTTATTCCCAGTCTAATGCACCCTTTTTCCATTCATAAATGAATCCAATTGTAAGTATGAATAGAAAAATCATCATTGACGTAAAACCTAAGATGCCAATATTTCCCAAAGAGATTGCCCATGGAAATAAAAATGCAATTTCAAGATCAAAAATAATAAATAAAATTGCAACTAAATAAAATCTTACATCAAATTCCATTCTTGAGTCTTGAAATGGTTCAAATCCACATTCATAAGCTGATAACTTTTCTGGATCTGGATTTTTTGGAGATAAGATAAAATTTATAACTATAAACGCACAACTTAGTCCTAGTGCTATAACTAGGAACAAAATTATAGGTAAATAATCTTTTAAAAATTCCGCTGTCATGGTGGAATATATATCATTTTTTAAAGCTAGATGAAGTGGTGTTAGGTCACATTATTCAAAATATACAGCTTAATTGATAATAATTATCAGCTCTAACTTTAAGAAGTGGCGGGAGTGAAGGGACTCGAACCCTCGACCTATCGCGTGACAGGCGATCGCTCTAACCAACTGAGCTACACCCCCACTTTTGATTCTTTTGGTGGGCAGTAAAGGACTCGAACCTTTGACCCCCTCGGTGTAAACGAGATGCTCTACCAACTGAGCTAACCGCCCTCACCAAAATATAGTGTTTTATATCTTTTAGTACAATAAGGTCAAGTTGAATAAAATATTAAAAAATAGCTAAAATTAAATTTTTGAGTATGTGGTATTAATATAGAATTACTAAAATTTAATAATCAAAAAGTCACAGATAATTAAGATCTAAAAGTTTCAAGAGGAATAATTTTATATTACTGAATACTAGCTTGGGATTTGTCATCTTTTTTAGACATATCAACTTCTACCCATTCAATTTTTTTAAGTTCTTTAGTTAATGCAATTTTTAAAACTTCATCAGCAAATTCCACTGGCGTTATTATAATTTCATCAACTATTTTTTTTGGCATGTCAACTAAATCTTTTTCATTTTCTTTTGGAATTAAAACTTCTTTAATTCCTGCCCTATGTGCTGCAATGAGTTTTTCTTTTAAGCCACCAATTGGCAAAACTTGTCCTGTTAACGTCACTTCTCCTGTCATCGCAACATCTTTTTTTACTGGTATATTTGTAATTGAGGATACTATTGAAGTGACCATTCCGATACCTGCAGAAGGGCCATCTTTTGGTGTTGCTCCCTCTGGAACGTGAATATGAAAATCTTTTTTTTCAAAAGTTGGTGGTATAATTCCATATTCTAGACATTTAGATCTTACGAATGATTTTGCTGCTTTAACAGACTCTTGCATTACATCACCAAGTTTTCCAGTAATTTGCATACGACCCTTTCCTGGCATAGTTGCTGTCTCTATTTTCAAAATTTCACCACCATATTCTGTCCAAGCTAAGCCCGTTACAATTCCAACTCTATTTTCAGTCTCTAACTCACCAGACTTAAATTTAGGAACACCTAAGAAATCAGGTAAGTTTTTCTTATCAATTTTAACTTCTTTTTCTTCTCCAGAGACAACTTTTTTTACAACTTTTCTCGCAACTTTAGAAATTTCTCTTTCTAAATTTCTAACACCAGACTCTTTTGTATAACTCCTTATTATTTCTTGAATAATATCATTTTCTAAATTCATCTCTTTTTCTTTAACACCATTATCTTTTATTTGTTTTGGTAGTAAATATTTGTTCGCAATATTAATTTTTTCATCTTCAGTATAACCAGCTAACCTTATTACTTCCATTCTGTCTAATAAAGGAGGTAATATATTTAGTGTGTTTGCTGTTGTCACAAACATTACATCTGATAAGTCATAATCAACTTCTAGATAATGATCATTGAATGTGGTATTTTGCTCTGGATCTAAAGCTTCAAGTAATGCAGAAGATGGATCACCTCTGTAATCGTTTCCTATTTTATCTATTTCATCTAACAGCACCAAAGGATTTTTGGTACCAGCTTTTTTCATCATTTGAATTATTTTCCCTGGTAAAGATCCGATATAAGTTCTTCTATGCCCTCTAATTTCTGCTTCATCTCTCATTCCACCAACTGACATTCTTACAAACTCTCTATTTGTAGCTTTAGCAATTGATTTTCCCAGAGAAGTTTTCCCTACACCAGGAGGACCTACTAAGCATAATATTGGACCTTTAATCTTTTCCATTCTTTTTTGAACTGCTAAAAATTCAATAATTCTTTCCTTAACCTTCTCTAACCCGAAATGATCTTTATCCAATATTTCTAAAGCTTTTTTTAAATCTATATCTACGGGACTTTTTTTATACCAAGGAAGTTCAGTCATCCAATCCAAATAATTTCTTACTACTGTTGCTTCAGCTGACATAGGGCTCATGTTTTTTAACTTTTTAAGTTCTTGTAAACATTTTTTCTCTACTTCTTTAGGCATTTTAGCTTTTATAATAGCTTTATTTAAACTGGTGCTTTCATCCTTACCATCTTCAATTTCACCTAGTTCTTTTTGTATGGCTTTTAGCTGCTCATTTAAATAATATTCTCTTTGAGTCTTCTCCATTTGTGTTTTCACTCTACCTCGAATTCTTTTTTCAACACCAATTATGCTTGTTTCGTTTTCCATTATTTTAATAATTGAATTTAATCTCTTTTTAACATCTGCAGTCTCAAAGATTTGTTGTTTTTCTGAAATTGTAGCTGATATATGAGAGGCAATATTATCTGCTATTTGTGAAGGATCTTTTAATTGTTTAATTGAGTTAATTGTCTCGCTTGAAACTTTTTTATTTATTGAAGTTAATTTTTCTAATCTTCTTACTGCTGTAGCCGCTAGAGGATATAAATCCTCATCTTTTTCAAAAATATCATTTAATGGAGTAAAATCACAATTTATAAACTTTTCATTATCTTTAAAGTCTAAAATCTTTACTCTTTTAATTCCCTCCACTAAAACTTTAACTGTTCCATCTGGTAATTTTAAAAGTTGTAATATATTCCCTTCACAACCATACATAAAAATATCTGTTTTCTTTGGATCATCAATTTCAGAATTTTTTTGAGTTACTAAAATAATCTTTTTATCTTTTTTCATAACTTCATTTAATGCTGATATAGATTTATCCCTTCCTACAAAGAGAGGGATCACCATAGAAGGAAAAACTACAATATCTCTTAAGGGAAGTAATGGTAATGTTATTTTAACGTCCATACGACAAATATGGATATTATAATCTATATTGCAATACCTTTTTGTAAGATATTAAGGATATTACGCCGCTGATGTCTTGTTTGTTTTATTTTTATCAGTCTTAGAATGGACAATTATTGGCTGTGACTGACCTTTTACTACAGAAGAATCTATTATCACCTCATCAATATTATCCTGGCTTGGTAAATCATACATCGTTTTCAACAATATATTCTCTAAAATTGATCTTAGTCCTCTAGCCCCAGTTTTTTTATTTATTGCTTTAATTGCTATCTCTTTCAACGCATTATCTTTGAAGGTTAGTTTCGCACCATCAAGTTTAAATAATTCTTGATATTGTTTAATTAAGGAGTTCTTAGGTTCTTGTAAAATTTTTATCAACGATTTATCATCTAGATCTTCTAAAGTAGCTATCATGGGCAATCTTCCTATAAACTCTGGTATTAATCCGTATTTTAATAAATCCTCAGGTTCTAAGCCCTTCATCCATTCACCAGTTTTTTTATCTTGAGTATTTTTTACATCAGCTCCAAAGCCTATTGAAGTCCCTTTATCTCTTTGAGAAATAATTTTATCTAAACCCGCAAAAGCACCTCCACAAATAAATAAGATGTTTGTTGTATCTACCTGTAAAAATTCTTGCTGAGGATGTTTTCTTCCACCTTGCGGAGGAACACTTGCAACAGTTCCTTCCATAATTTTAAGTAATGCTTGTTGAACACCTTCACCTGAAACATCTCTTGTTATAGACGGATTTTCAGATTTTCTACTTATTTTATCGACCTCATCTATATAAACAATTCCTCTTTGCGCTTTTTCAACGTTGTAGTCTGCAGATTGCAATAATTTTAAAATAATATTCTCTACATCTTCGCCGACATAACCTGCTTCCGTCAAGGTAGTTGCATCAGCCATTGTAAATGGGACATCGAGTATCCTTGCAAGAGTTTGAGCTAATAATGTTTTTCCACAACCTGTCGGACCAACAAGAAGTATATTTGATTTTGCAAGCTCCACATTTTTGCTTGTTTTATTTTCATAGTTTAATCTTTTATAATGATTGTGAACCGCTACAGACAAAACTTTTTTTGCATGTGTCTGACCTATTACATAGTCATCTAAAACTGAACAAATTTCTTTTGGTGAGGGCAATCCATCTTGATGTTTTACGAAAGTATCTTTGCTTTCCTCTTTGATAATGTCCATACACAATTCAACACATTCATCACATATAAAAACCGTTGGACCAGCTATTAATTTTCTGACTTCATGTTGGCTTTTGCCGCAGAAAGAACAGTAAAGAATATTTTTATTATTTGTGCTCATAAGTTTGTAAACGAATCAATGAGATTACTTTATTATAAATGACTCACACTAATCAAGTTAGGAATGTGTAAATATCAATATATAGTATTTTAAGACCTTTTCTCTACCACTTCATCTATTAATCCAAAAGACTTAGCTGCATCAGCTGTCATAAAATTATCTCTTTCTAATGCTGATTTGATATCGTCTACCGATTTACCTGTTTGTTTAGAATAAATCTCATTTAATCTTTTTTTTAAAGATAAAACTTCATTAGCATGAATTTCGATATCTGTTGCTTGGCCCTGAAATCCAGCTGATGGTTGGTGAACCATTATTCTTGAATTTGGTAATGAAAATCTTTTTCCTTTGGTGCCAGCAGATAGTAAAAAAGACCCCATCGATGCTGCTTGACCAATACATAAAGTTGAAACATCGGGTTTTATATATTGCATTGTATCATAGATACCTAACCCTGAGGTAACTAAACCTCCTGGACTATTAATATATAAATATATTTCTTTTTTAGGATCCTCTGCCTCTAAAAATAATAATTGAGCTGTAACAAGTGACGCAACATTGTCATTTATCTGACCTGTCAAAAAAATTATTCTCTCTTTAAGGAGTCTTGAGTAAATATCATATGCCCTTTCTCCTCTACTTGATTGTTCTACGACCATAGGTACCAGATTGCTCATTTGTTCAAAAATTTTGTTTGTCATAAGTTGATTCGTACTACTTATACAACTTGAGATTACTTTTTGCTAACTTTTTTTGTCTTTATAGTTACTGATTTATTTTTTGTCTTTTTTGGCTTATTTTTGTTTATAGATGTTTTTTTTGTTTCGACCTTTTTATCTGATTTTCTTTGATCTTTAAGCTCTTGATCTAGTTGTTGTTTTTGAGATTGTTTTAAAATTTTTTCAGCTTCATCTTTGGAAATTTCTTTTTTAGAAGATTTACCTTTTTGTTTAATTGCATTTAAAATTTTCTCCTCGTATACAGTACCCCTTAAACTAGCTAGTGCATTAGGATTCTTTTTATAAAAATCCATCACCATTTTTTCTTGACCTGGCATCATTTGTATTTGTTTTTGAACTTCAATTTGAAGTTCTTGTTCAGTAACTTTTATTTGATTTTTCTCACCAAATTCGTTCAATATCAAACCAACTTTAATTCTTTTTTTTGCTATTTCTTCAAAATTGTTTTTACTCTTTTTGACATCTTCCTCTGACATCCCTTGAGAAAGAATTTTAACTTCTTCTTCAAGTAAATTCTCTGGTATTTCACTTATTTTAAATTTTTCAATTTCTTTTAATATTTGATTTTTAGTTAATCGATCTAAAGAATTTTTATATTCATCATTAATTTGTTTTGTTATTAAAGATTTAAGATCATTTAAATCTTTTGCTCCAAGATTTTTTGCGAATTGATCATCAATTTTAACTTCATCAGGGTTTTTTACAGCTAAAACAAAACATTTAAACTTTGCTTTTTTGTTAATTAATTCTTTTTCAGGAAAATTTTCGGGAAGAGTCGCCTCAACAATTTTTTCATCACCTTTTTTTACCCCAATCAATTGTTTATCAAATCCTTTTAAAAATAAATCTTTACCGAGTGTTAATTGTGTATTTTTTCCTTCTCCTCCTTTGAATGGTTTATCATCAATTGTTGCATTGTAATCAAAAACAACAAGATCTCCTTCTTTTGCTTTAATATCTTTTCCAGCCTCTTTAAAATTAGGTTGATTTTTTGCAATATCTTTAATTCTCTTTTCAGTCTCGGCTTGATCTATCTTAACTGAGTATTCATCGAACTTTATATTTTCAATAGATTTTAGTTCTACTTTTGGAAGTTCAGTTACAGACAATACGTACTCTAAATCTTTATCTTCTCCATAAGTTTTAAGATCTAATTTAGGTTGTCCGGCTGGTTTTATTTTATTTTCCTCCAAAGCTTTAGTTGATGTTTCTTTTAAAACTTTATCTAAAACTTCCCCAAAAACTGCTTTACCAAATTGTCTTTTTAAAACTTCTCTGGGTACTTTACCTGGTCTAAAACCTTTAAGATTAATAGTTCCTTTAATTTCTTCATATTTTTGATCCATGTAAGTATTAATTGTCTTCTTATCGACAAAAACTTTTACATCTTTGTTTAAACCTTTTTTATTTTCTATTGTTACTTTCATGTTTTGTTCTTATTTAATCTGAATTGGAAATGGTAGCCGCGTTGGTCTAACCTAATTTGACAACTCAGGAATTGGTAGACGCGTTTTTTTATAAGACTAACGCGACTACCATTTCTGGTAGGCGAGAAAGGACTTGAACCTTCACCTCTTGCGAGACCAGTTCCTAAGACTGGCGTGTCTACCGTTCCACCACTCGCCCAACTCAAAAAATTTAGTGTCTTATATTATTATTGAACTTATTTGTCCAACTACAATTATTGTAAATTATATTAATTTTCCATTATAATAAAAATATGATTATTTCACCCTGTATAAGTATCTGTAAAACTGATCCTAGCACAGGATATTGCTACGGATGTGGCAGAAGTAATGAAGAAAAAAGAATTTGGAAACTTGAAGATACAACCGATGATTGGAAAAAAGAAAATATCGAAATTATAAAAAGAAGATTAACTGGTTGGCAATTAGAAAGTTTCGAAGAGTCGTATACTTATAAAATTAAAAATGGTATTTCTTTATTTAAGAAAAGATTAAAAAATGAGTAAAACTTCAATAGTTATTATAATTTACATTATCGGACTTATTTTTGGTGCCTTAGTTCTTAAAATCTGGAGTGCAGATACTAGTGTTTTAAAAGGTCTTTTAGGTTTAGGTTGGACAGCACTTCTTTTAATAGGAATATTTCTTGCAGAAAAAAATGAGAAAAATTAGATATTTTATCTTTATTCTTTTTATTATTTTACCTGTTCAAAGTTTAAAGTCTGAAATAATTATTATGAGTGCTTGTGATGACAAACAAGATGAATATTTGAAAAACGAATACATACTTAATCTAAAAGAATTAATAATGACAAGAAATTATGTTTATAAAGAAAAAACATACCAAAAATACAGATTAACAGACTTAAGTGTAAAAAAATCTAACACTTATGTCAGAAATATATATGAGGAAAATGGAAAAATTTTAACTCATAAACATGGCTATCCTCAATTTTATACTCAAATTTTATTTGAAAAAGATAAAAAAGAAATCTTTATAAAAACAGTGTTAAATGATGAGGAGGGAATTTCTAAAATTTCAACTTGTAAAAAGATAGAAAAATTTGAGAAGGAAAGTTAATTTTTTTTCTTACCTTTTAGTAAATTTTTTTTTATTTTTCCAAATCGATTGTTAGTAATATTGCTTCTATGTTTAGCATAAGCTTGCTTTTGTGCTTGTTTCATTGCTTTTTTTGAGGACATATTTAATATTCTATTTCTTTATTACCTATTTTTTTGAATTTTATATCAGAAAACACAATTTCTCCAGAACTTGATGCATAATTTAATACCTCAGTAATTACTACATAGTGCGTAACCAAAACCAAATTCTTACTTCTATCCCATTTGTCTATATATTCATTTAAATCTTTAATTTGTCTTGTTCTATTTTTAGAAAATTTTTTGCTGAAAAACGAATTGAGAAAATCTTTTGTTTCAAATTTTTTAAATGCTATTTCAGCAGTTTCTTTGCATCTACACCATTCACTTGATATAACTTTACCAATTGGGATTTGATTTTCATGAAAAAATCTTCCAATTTTTTTTGCTTGCTCTCTACCCGTCTCGTTTAAATTTCTTTGAGTTGAACAATCATTTATCTCAAAATTATCTGGATCTCCTCCGCCTGGTGCATAGGCATGTCGTATAAAAATTAAATTTCCACCATTTTTAAGATTTTTTAAAACTTGTGTCTCTGTATCTGCTTTAATTCCATTTGTTAAAATTAAAAATATAATTAGAATAATATAAAATAATCTCATTAATGAATATTAAATTTAAAAAATTAAATAAAACAATAGTTAATTGTAAAAAATGTCCTCGATTAACAAATTTTATAAAAAAAATTTCAATTGAAAAAAGGAAACAAAACATTGATGAAAAATATTGGGGTAAACCAGTCACTGGATTTGGTGACTTAAAGGCAAAACTTATGATAGTTGGACTGGCACCTGCAGCTCATGGAGGCACTAGAACAGGTAGAGCTTTTACCGGAGACAAATCTGGTGATGTTTTATTTAAAAGTCTTCATTCAGCTAATATATCTAATCAAAACTTTTCAAAAAATATGAACGATGGTTTAAAATTAAAATCAACATACATTACCAACATTTTAAAATGCGTACCACCAGGCGATAAACCAATGATGAATGAACTAATGATATGCTCTAATTATTTTGAAAAGGAACTTGATTATTTGATAAATCTAAAAGTTATAGTGGCTCTAGGAAAAGTTGCTTTTGATAATTGTCTTAAAGTATATAAAAAAAAATATAATATCAGTAATAAAATTATTTTTAAACATAACAAAAAATATTTATTACCTGATGACAGGGTATTAATAGCTTGTTACCATCCAAGTCCTAGAAATATTAATACTAAAGTTGTAACTTCTTCAATGATAAATCAATTATTTCGTAAAGCAAAAAAACTCGCTAAATTTTAATTGTATCACAAAAATATGGTTTGAATTTTGAATAAATTTCGTCTGGTATTTTAACAGGCTTGCCATCTTTATTAACAAAAACTAGATGAACTTGGGCCTCAAGAATAATTTCTTCACCTCTTGTAATAATTTGATTCATAAAAAATGAGGTTTTAGTTATTGATTTGACAAATGATCTAACTTTCAATTCATCCTCTAAATGAGCAGGTTTTTTGTACTCAATATTACAAGACTTAACAATTATTAATGAATGAAACATATCAAGAATTTTTTTATTACTAAATCCAATTGAAAATAGTGCCTCAGTTCTAGCTCTTTCTAGAAATTTCAAATAATTTGCATAATATACAACTCCTCCTGAATCTGTGTCCTCATAATAAATTTTTAGTTTATGAAAGAAATTTTCATGCATTTTAGGATTATATCAAAAAATTTATTATTTTACAGAAACTAAGGTATAATTTTGGTAATGAATGCCTTTATTGTTTGGTTTGTAATGGTTGTTGCTTGGAACTTTGGTTATCCTGATGCAAGCCCATTGGAGGATGTTATTGTGGCTGTAATTTTATCTTTTTTAAGTACTATTCTAAAAAAATTACTTAACTTTTAATTATTCAGCTGAAAAATAAATATTTTGATAATAAGCTATTGCATTAAGTTTTGAATTGTCAGTATCTGACATAATCGCTAATCCATCTAATTCATTAACATCGAGGTCATGAAATTTCTTAAAATCCTCCTTTACATTTGCTTTAACCGTAATCCACTTATTAAGATTATCTTTAGTTGTTGATAAAACATTATCGATTGACTTTTTTGTATATGGGCTCGGAGAATTAAATCCAATTTCATTGTTGCTTGAAAAAACATAATTAATTGCTCTATTCGAGAGCGGAGTTGCTCCTATCTTTTTTACTGCAAAAACTCTGGCTGCAAAATCATGTCCTTTTTTTGTGTTTTCTTTAATACCTGGCAAATCTTTTTCAATTTTCCAAGTAATATTAATAATTGGTGTTTTATTAAGATCTATTCTAATCTCTTTTCCAAGTCCAGAGGCAGCATTATTTGCTATAGCTTTATAATAATTACCTTCTTCGTTTGAGCCTAATGTGTAGATCGTATTATTTTCTGCACCTCGAACTTTTCTTACTTGTAATTCTGAGAGTTCTCTCTCTGTAAATTCAAATACTTTAACCTCATTTGAATGACTTAAGCCAGTCAAAATTAATATACAAAAACAAATTCTAAGAATAATTTTCATTAAATAATTTTTAAAAAAATCCTTAATACATTATTTTGACAAATTTTAAACATCCAAAAATCAATTTTTGTTCATATATATAAATCATGAAGACAATTTCAATTTTTATTCTACTAATTTACTGGTCAATAATGATTTTTGCTCCTGTTATGTCCAAAGATTTGAAATTTAGTAGAGCAAAAGTAAATCAAACTAAGATAATTGATCAAATATCGCCGATTAATAAGTAGATCTACCACCACTAATATCAAAGACTGCAGCTGTGGAAAAAGTATTTTCTTCTGAAGAAAGCCAACACACAAGAGACGTAAATTCCTCTACCTCTAAAAATCTACCTCTTGGAACTTTAGAGAGCATTGTTTGAACATGTTCTTTAGTCATTTGATCTAAAATTCTTGTTTTAGCTCCTGCTGGTGTAACTGCATTAACCGCTATATTCTTATCAGCAAGTTCTTTACCTAATGATTTTGTTAAACCAATGGCTCCAGCTTTACCAACACTATAAGCGCTTGCATTGGCATTACCATCTTTACCAGCTACAGAAGCAACATTTACAATTCTACCATAATTATTTTTAATCATATTAGGGACTATCGCTCTACAACAATTAAAAGTGCCCATTAAATTAATATTTACTACCTTTTTCCAAATCTCAATATCATATTCCCAAAGAGTATTAGTAGGGCCTGTTATACCAGCGTTATTGATCAAAATATCTATATTAGAATTTTTGATAATATTATTAGTGGCATTTACAACTTCTTCATAATTAGATACATCGACTACAGCAGATTTTAGGTTGGTGTTGTTTAAGTTTTTTTCAGATTTTTCAATCATTTTAGTGTCAACATCCCATATTATTACTTTTGCGCCTGAATTTAAAAATCTCTTTGCTATATCCAATCCAAAACCCTGTGCTCCTCCAGTAATTACTGCAGTTTTATTTTCAAAATTAAATTTTATTTTTCCCATAAAAATTATTTTTTTGCTAAAAGAAAATATGCAATTGATGCAACAATTGCTCCTATCATCCAAGCAAATGATTGGAGAAACATTAAACTTGAGTTCCAAATTGTTGAGGCTGAAAAAATAAATCCTAATATCAAAGAATAAACACCTTTTATGTGCCAACCTCCTGAAAAATAATAAGCCCCATTTTTCTCTAATGAGTAAATATCTTTATTAATTAAATTATTTTTTTTTATTAAATAATAATCTGTAATCATTACTCCAAAAAGAGGACCAAAGAAAGCTGCAACAGTATCTACAAACGCTAAAATTCCAATTTGACTTAAAATAGTTAACCAAAAAATACCAATTATAAATCCAACAATAGAAATTATAATACCTGAGCTTTTTAACGACAGAGATGATGAGAATAAATTAATTAATGAATATTGAGAAGGTATAAAATTAGCAACTAAATTAGTCGAAGCCGATGCGATAATAATAAAAATCAAAACTAAATTAGCAACAATTAA
>CABZLS010000004.1 GCA_902526645.1 uncultured Pelagibacteraceae bacterium | reverse complement strand
TAATGATGACCTTTTCCACCTTTAAGTTCACCCTCAAAAAGAATAATTTTTTTTCTAATTTGCATTAAAAATTTGTTAAGTTTCTTTATTTATTTTTAAGACTCCAATAAAAGCTTCTTGTGGAATTTCTACTTTTCCAAATTGTTTAGATCGAGCTTTTCCTTTTTTTTGTTTTTCTAAAAGTTTTCTTTTTCTATCTGTCGCACCACCACCGTGGATTTTTGTTAATACATCTTTTTTAAAACCTTTTATAGTTTCTCTTGCTATAATTTTTCCTCCAATAGCCGCTTGAATTGGAATCATAAAATTATGTCTAGGTATTAAGTCTTTCAATTTTTCACAGACTTCTCTTCCCGTTTTTTGTGCGAAATCTTTGTGTATCATCATTGCAAGTGCATCAACTGGCTCGCTATTTACTAAAATACTTAGTTTCACTAATTCACCCTCTCTATGTTCTATAATTTCGTAATCAAAACTAGCATAACCACTTGTCATAGACTTAATTCTATCATTAAAATCAAAAACAACTTCATTTAATGGTAATTCATATGATATAACAGCTCTATTTCCTGAGTAGCTAAGGTTAGTTTGAATACCTCTTTTATCCTGGCATAGTTTGATTATTGAACCTAAATAATTATCTGGAGTGATTATCGTAGCTTTAATCCAAGGCTCTTCTATAGACTTGATAAATGTTGGATCTGGTAAACTAGACGGATTTTGTAAATCCTTTATATTCCCATCATTAAGTTCTACTTTATAAACTACACCTGGTGTGGTTGTTAATAAGTTAACATCAAATTCTCTTTCTAATCTCTCGGTTATTATTTCAAGATGCAATAATCCCAAAAATCCACATCTAAAACCTAAACCTAAAGCTGATGAAGACTCGGCCTCATAAGAAAAGCTGGAGTCATTAAGCTGTAATTTAGCCAGTCCATCTTTTAATTTTTGATATTCAGAACTGTCGACTGGGAATAAACCACAAAAAACAACCGGTTTACTTGGCTTAAAACCAGGTAAAGCATCAACTTTCGGCTTTGTTGCATCACAAATTGTGTCTCCAACTTTAGTATCAGATAAAACTTTAATACCTGTTGTTATGAATCCTATTTCTCCAGAATTGAGTTCATTTACGTCTTTTGGTTTAGGAGTAAATAGACCTACTTTTTCAACAACATAGTCTTGATCAGTTGAAAGCATTTTTATCTTCATATTTTTTAAAATTTTACCATTTATAACTCTGACTAGAATCACAACTCCTAAGTATGTGTCATACCAACTATCTACTAATAAGCACTTTAAATCCTGATCTAAACTACCCTTAGGTTCTGGTAACTGATTAACTATTTGTTCTAATATTTCATCTATACCTTCTCCAGTTTTTCCTGAACAACTGATAGCATTTTCAGTATCTATTCCTATAACATCCTCAATTTGTTTTTTTGTTCTTTCTATATCGGATGCCGGTAAATCAATTTTATTTAGAACTGGAATAATTTCATGATTTATATCTAAAGCTTGATAGACATTCGCTAATGTTTGAGCCTCTACACCTTGAGTGCTATCCACAATTAAAATAGATCCTTCACATGCATAAAGAGATCTGCTTACTTCATAGCTAAAATCTACATGTCCAGGAGTATCAATTATATTCAAAATATATTCTTTTCCATTTTTGGACTTGTAATTAAGTTTCACAGTTTGGGCTTTAATTGTAATTCCTCTTTCTCTTTCTATATCCATAGAGTCTAAGACTTGTGCTTTCATTTCTCTTTCTGTCAATCCACCACATCTGTGAATTATTCTATCTGCAATAGTAGATTTACCATGGTCAATATGGGCAATTATCGCAAAGTTTCTTATGTGATTAATTGTGCTCATTTTTCTTAAGAACGAATTTTGGCACCTGTTTTGTTTTCTACTGTTTCAATAATTAATTTATTTAATTTTTCTAAATCGTTATCATTTAAAGTTTTTTCATAAGATTGTATTGTGATGTTGATTGCAATGGATTTTTGATTTTCAGGAATATTAGGACCTTCATAAACATCAAAAATTTTTATATTACTGATCATGTTTTGATCTACACTAGAAATAGCATTTATCAGGTCTTGAGCTTTTGTATTTTTATTTACAACAAATGCAAAATCACGCTCTGATTTCTGATAGTCTGAAGTAATAAAATTTTTTTTTTGATTATTTAATGTTTTTTTAGGTAATTTTAAATTATCTAAAAAAATTTCAAAACCTACTAGAGTTTCTGTTTTAATATCAATTTTTCTCAAAATATTAGGATGAATTTCACCAAAATATGCAGCAATATTATCTTTTTCACTATTTAAAAACAATCTGCCAGATTTACCAGGGTGATAATAATTTGGCGTTTTACTATCTATAATAAACTTTTCGTAGCTATAACCTGCTTCAACCAAAGTCTGAACCACATCTCGTTTGGCATCAAATACATCAACATATCTCTCTTTTTCAATCCAAGATAATCTTGATTTTTTACCTGCAGATAAACCACAAACTACTATATTTTGGTCGCCTGGATTAGAACCCTTAAATACGGGACCTATTTCGAATATTGATAAATCTTTAAACCCTCTATCAAGATTTTTACTCATGTGCATAATTAAATTTGAATATATGGAATTTCTTAAGACATCCAATTCAGAACTAATAGGATTTATAATCCTAATTTCACTATTTTTATCTTTAAAATAATCATTATAATTTCTATCTGTGAAGGACCAGGTGATTGCCTCCATATAACCTTTGGAAGCAACTGATCTTTGTAAAAAATGGAACAACTTTTGAGATTGAGTTAAAGTAGATTTAATTCTATTCTTTAAAGGTTCTATAGTTTTAATTTTATCATAACCACTAATTCTTACTAATTCCTCTATAATATCTACATCCTGCAGAATGTCAGGTCTCCACGATGGAACATTTAATTTAAAACATTTTTTTTCTTTCTTAAATTTAAAACCAAGACCATCCAAAATCTTAAGCATTTCTTTAGAGGAAATTTTAAAACCAGATATCTTTTCAAAAAGATTTGGGTCAAATTTTATGTTTTTAGTTTTGAAATTTTCAATTTTTTGAACATCTATATTACTAATCTCACCACCACATATTTCTTGAATTAATAATGCTGCTTTATTTAAACCCTCTTCTATAGATAATGGATCAATACCTCTTTCAAATCTAAACTTAGCATCTGTATCAAGATTTAATTTTTTTGCTGTTTTTCTTATTGAACTGGGCTCAAAGTAAGCAGATTCTAACAATATATTTTTGGTATTAAATTTAGTACCTGATCTAATTCCACCAATAATTCCTCCTAAACCTAGAACTCCTTTATTATCGCTTATTACACACATGCCACTCTCTAATCTATAATTTTTATTGTCAAGTGCTGTAAACTCTTCACCAGATTTTGAATTTCGAACTATTATACTTTTTTCAATTTTATCTGCATCGTAAGCATGTAGCGGACGGTTCATATCAAGCATAACATAATTAGTTATATCAACTATTGCTGAAATTGGTTTTTGACCTACTGAAATCAATTTGTCTTTAAGCCATTCTGGACTTTCAGTATTTTTTACATTTGTAATTAAACAGCTTCCAAAAGCAGTACATCCTTGACCTTTTTCTCTAGTTATTTTTACATTTATTGTTTGTTTTGCTTTTGATTTAATCTTTCTCTCGCTTTTAACTTTTAATTTTCCAAATCCAGAAGCAGCAAGATCTCTTGCAATTCCTCTAACCCCAAGACAATCTGGTCTATTAGGAGTAATAGATAAATCAATAAGATTTGACTCTGACTTCGAAAAAAAATTGTTACCAATTTTTTTCTGATACTTAGATTTAGATAATTCAACAATCCCATCACTCTCATCTGATAAATTAAGTTCAGATTCAGAACAAAGCATCCCGTGAGAAATAACACCTCTAATCTTAGCTATTACTAGTTTTGTATTTGTTTTTGGAATAACTGCTCCTGGTGGAGCATATATAGTAATCAATCCCTCTTTCGCATTAGTTGCTCCACAAACAACTTCTTTTAAATCTTTTTCCCCTACATTTACAAAACAAACCTTAAGTCGATCTGCATTTGGATGCTTTTTGGTTTTGACAATTCTTGCTATTTTAAATAGCTCATTATTTGCAGTTAAATTTTCTACTTTCTCTACCTCTAATCCAATATTAGTCAATTGTTCTAAAAGGTTTTTTTCTTGTAAAGAAGTCTTTAAATGATCTTTCAACCAATTAAATGTTAGTTTCATCTACTTAGACCTCTATAATTTGTTGGTACATCTAAGGGATCAAATCCAAAATGCTTTAACCATCTGTAGTCACAATCAAAAAAAGATCTTAAATCATTAATTCCATATTTAAGCATAGCTAATCTGTCTATTCCTATGCCAAATGCGTATCCTTGAAATTTTGAAGGATCAACTTTCACATTTCTTAAAACATTCGGATGGACCATCCCACACCCTAAAATTTCAAGCCATTGGTCTCCCTCACCTATAATTATTTTTCCATCTTTAATTTTAAATCCAATATCTACTTCAGCAGAAGGCTCCGTAAATGGAAAGTGACTCGGTCTAAATCTCATTTTTATTTTATCTACTTCAAAAAACTCTTTAATAAAATAATTTAAGCACCCTTTTAGATGACCCATATTTATATTTTTATCTATATGAAGACCCTCAACTTGATGAAACATTGGAGAATGTGTTTGATCACTATCAGATCTATACGTTCTGCCGGGTGCAATTATCTTAAAGGGCGGCTTACCTTTCATCATGGTTCTTATTTGAACTGGAGAAGTATGAGTACGAAGTAATCTTTCTTTTTTTTTATCAAGATAAAATGTGTCATGCATATCTCTAGCTGGATGGTTATCAGGAGTGTTAAGTGCTGTAAAATTATTATACTCATTTTCAACATCAGGACCTTCCTCAACGCTAAAACCTATTTCTGAAAATATAGATGATACTTCATCAATTGTTTGAGACACTGGATGGATTTTACCTCTTATAAATGGCCTTTCAGGTAAAGTTATATCAATTTTTTCTTTTTCCAACTTCTCATTAATTTTTAAATTTTCAATCTCATTTATTTTTAAATTAATCAAATCCTGTAATTCATTCTTAATAATATTAAGATCAGAGGCAAATTGTTTTCTTTTTGACTCAGTAATTGAACTTATTTTTTTAAACTCTGATGAAATAATTCCATTTTTACCAAATAGATCTGATTTAATTTGATTAATTTCCGAAAGATTTGATTGTTTTTTTAATTTTAAGAAAAATTCATCTTTTAATTTTTTAAGATCAGACATTTTAATAGATTATTTCTTCAGAGAAATAAAACAATAGAGAAGATTAATTTAATGCGGATTGTGCTTTTTGAACGATGGTTTTAAAGGCCTCTGGGCTATCGTAAGCTATCTCAGCAAGTATTTTTCTATCAATTTTGATACCACACTTACTTAATCCATAAATAAATTTTGAATAGGTTAAACCTTCAGCTCTAACACCAGCGTTAATTCTTTGTATCCATAAGGATTTAAAGTCCCTTTTTTTATTTCTACGATCTCTATAAGCATATTGCATTGCTTTTTCCATTGCTTGCTTAGCAACTCTTATAGTATTTTTTCTCCTGCCCCATTGACCTTTGACAGTTTTAAGAACTTTTTTATGTTTCGCTCTGCTTGTTACACCTCTTTTTACTCTAGCCATTTCAACCTCTTAAACTATAAGGCATATAAGATTTAACAATTTTTGAATCTTGTTTTGCCAATGTAGTAGTACCTCTTAATTTTCTTATTTGTGAATTTGTCCTTTTAATCATACCATGTCTTTTACCTGCTTGAGCACTAATCACTTTTCCTTTTGCAGATATTTTGAATCTTTTTTTTGCTGAACTTTTTGTTTTTAATTTTGGCATAATTTTGCGAGGTTATACATAGATTAATAAAAATTTACAACTACAATTAATTTTTATAATGGCTGAATTACCATTATCATCTGTTTTCCATCAAATTTAGGATCTAATTCAACTTTACCAATTTCCTTCATATCTTCCTTAATTTTAGTCATAAGTTTGTTGCCTAAATGTGAATGTTGAAGTTCTCTTCCTTTAAATCTAATTGTAAATTTTACCTTATCTCCCTTAGCAATAAATTTTTTAGCATTTTTCACTTTAAATTCATAATCATGAGTTTCTGTTACAGGTCTCATTTTAATTTCTTTTAAAGAAATAATTTTTTGTTTTTTTTTTGCAAGATTAGCTTTTTTCTGAGCATCATATTTAAACTTTCCCATGTCCATAATTTTACAAACTGGTGGATTTGCATTAGGAGCAATCTCAATTAAATCTAGACCTTGTTTTTTTGCTATGGATATAGCTTCATTTGTATTTAGAATTCCTAAGTTTTCACCATCTGTAGCTATAACCTGTACTTCTGGAGATGAAATTCGATTATTTGATCTTGGACCACGATCCTTTGTTCTTTTTTGAAAATAATTTTGTTTAAACTCTGCCACTTAGTTCGAGTATACTTTGTTTAAAGCAGAATAAGTTTTTAAAAATTGATCTAACTTCATATTTTCTTGTTTTTTAGAATCCAATCTTCTAATAGTTACGCTATTACTGTCAACTTCTTTTTTACCACAAATCAATAAAAGTGGTACTTTTGCTAATGAATGTTCTCTAATTTTATAATTTAAATTATGATTTTTTAAATCAACAATTGAACTTATTCTAGAACTTTTTAACTTCTGACATACCTCTTTTGCATAATCTTCAAAATCTTCAGAAATAGGTATGACTACAGTTTGCAAAGGAGAAATCCAAAATGGTAATTTGCCCGCGTAATTTTCAATCAATATTCCAATAAATCTCTCAAGCGAACCAAATAATGCTCTATGCAACATTACAGGAACTTTTTTAATTCCATCTTTATCAACATATGAAGCGCCTAATCTGCCAGGTAAATTAAAATCAACTTGTAAGGTTCCACATTGCCAATCTCTTCCTATGGCATCTCTTAAAACAAACTCTATTTTAGGTCCATAAAATGCTCCTTCACCTTTATTAATTGTATATTCTAATTTAGTCGCTTTAACAGCTTCTAGTAACGCAGCTTCAGCTTTATCCCAAACATTATCATCTCCAACTCTTAATTCTGGTCTATCAGAATATTTTAGAATAACATTTTCAAAACCAAGATCTTTGTAAATTTCTAAAATAAGATTAGTTACTGTTAAACATTCTTTAGTTATTTGATTTTCGGTACAAAATATGTGAGCATCATCTTGAGTAAATGCTCTAACTCTTAGTAAGCCATGAAGAGCACCCGATGGTTCATAACGATGCACTTTTCCAAACTCTGACATTTTCAATGGTAAATCTTTATAACTTTTAAGTCCTTGATTATAAAGCTCTACACATCCAGGACAATTCATAGGTTTAATAGCAAATATTTTTTCATCTGGAGTAACCGACGTATACATATTTGCTCCGAACTTTTCCCAATGTCCAGACTTTTCCCATAAACCTCTGTCTAGAACTTCAGGTGTATTTATTTCTTTATAACCAGCAATATCTTGTTTCATCCTCATATAATTTATCAATTTCTGAAACAATGCCCATCCCTTTTCATGCCAAAATACTGACCCTGGACTTTCCTCTCTAAAATGAAATAAATCCATTTCTTTACCAAGTTTTCTATGATCCCTTTTTTCTGCCTCCTCAATTCTATGAAGATACTCATCTAAGTCTTTTTGATTTGCCCAACTTGTACCATAGATTCTTTGAAGCATCTCGTTTTTAGAATCTCCCCGCCAGTATGCGCCTGACACTTTTGTAAGTTTAAAAGCTTTTCCAATTTTACCAGATGAGACTAAATGAGGACCTCTACATAAATCATGCCAAGTTTCACCATGATGGTAGATAGAAAGTTCTTCATTTTCAGGAATGCTCTCAATTATTTCAGCTTTGTACTTTTCACCAATATTTTTAAAGTGACTAATCGCTTTTTTTCTCTCCCAAACTTCTCTTCTTGTTTTGACATCTTTATCAATTATTTCAGACATTTTTTTTTCAATCTTTTTTAGATCATCACTTGTAAATGGTTCCTTTCTTGCAAAATCATAATAAAAACCATTTTCTATTACTGGTCCAATTGTCACTTGTGTGCCTGGATATAATTCTTGAACAGCCATAGCCATTATATGTGCAGCATCATGTCTTATAACCTCCAGTCCCTCTGGATCTTTTGAAGTAAAAATTTTTACAGAGCAATTTTTATCAATTGAATAAAATAAATCTTTTAATTCTCCATTTACACTCATAATCAAAGCTTGCTTGGCCAAAGATTTACTTATTTTTTCTACAATCTCTAATCCAGTTACCGTTTTTGAAAAATTAAGAGTTTTTCCATCGGTTAATGTAATTACAGGCATCTAATTTAATAATCTTTTATATTCTGAATAAGTAGAAAAACACATTTTTTCAACATTAAATTTTTCAATAATGTTTTTTCTACCTTCAATACCTATAGTTTTCAACGAACTTTCATCCATGGTCAGTGCTTTTATTATTTTTTTACTTAATGATTTAGCATTCCCAGCTTCAAACAACAGACCTGTCTTTTCATCAATAATTGTCTCATTAGATCCACCTAAATTACTAGCAATTATTATTTTTTCCATCGATTGAGCTTCTACTGAAACTCTACCAAAAGCCTCTGGTTCAATAGAGGGAGAAACAATTATGTCAGAAACCTTATATGCCAATGCCATATTTTCACAATGATTTACAAATTTTACTTGTTTTGAAATATTGTGCTTTTGACATAGTCCCATTAGCTTTTGCTTATATGAATTCCTTCCTTGATCACTTCCAAGTATTACAGCATTAAAAGCTTCATAGCCAAGTTCATTATTTACTAAATTAATTGCTTCAATAAATAATTCTTGTCCCTTCCAATATGAGAGCCTTCCTGGCATTAAAACAATTTTTTTCTTCTCTATGATTTGCCATTCATCTAAAAGTTTCTTTTCCTCGTTCTCAATAGTCGTAGATGGATCAAAATAATCAACATTAATCCCTCTAAAAATTACTAGGAATTTTTTTTTCATATCAATTAAATCAGAATAATTTTCTTTTATATGGGAAAAAATAAAATTAGAACCAGCAATTACTAAATCTGATCTTAACATTACTGAATTGTAAAATCTTTTTAATCTTCCTTTAAAATTATATGTTCCATGAAAAGTTGTAACAAATTTTCTATTAGTCAATTTTGTAGCCAGTAGACATGACCATGCAGGTGCACGGCTTCTTGCATGAACAATTGAAATATTATAATATAAAATAATTCCAACTAAAATAATTGAGTTTATAAGCATTAAAAAAGGGTTTTTACTATGAACAGGAAGACGAATTAATTTTACTTTCGTTCTATCTATAAATTTTATTAAGTCACCTCCACTTGTTACTATAAATGAACCACAATTATTTTCTGGTAAGTAGTGTGCAATATCATAACACCCTGTCTCAGCACCCCCATATCCTAGTTTTGGGATTACTTGTAAAACTTTTAAATTAGAAGACATTTGATATGTTTATATAATAATCAATTAAACTTATAAACTTTTATGACAAAATTTACTTACTTCAAAATAACTAAAAATAAAAAAATAAGATATTTAAAGATTTTTAAAAGAAAAGCTGCTTATATTGTTTTCTTGCATGGATTTATGTCTGATCTGGAGGGCAAGAAACCTAAGTACTTTATGAATTTTGCAAAAAAAAATAAATTAGGTTTTTTGGCACTTGAGTATTCTGGACATGGCAAATCTTCAGGAAAATTTACTGATGGAAATATTTCTAAATGGTCTAAAGAAACGTCTCTTCTAATTAAAAAAATTGTAAAAAAAAATGATATTATACTAATTGGTTCTAGTATGGGTGCTTGGATTGGCCTTATACAAATTTTAAAATTTAAAAAACAGATTAAGGGATTTATGGGTATAGGCTCTGCTCCAGAATTTTTAGAAAATTTAATGTGGAGAAAATTTTCAAATAAAATGAAAAAAGAAATCAAAAAAAACCGAATAATTCATTTAAAGCATGGAGACTATGAATATCCAATTACATATCAACTTATAAAGGATGGAAAAAATAATAAAGTTCTAAACAAAAAAATACTTCAAGACTTAAATGTGGTTATGATACATGGTAGTAAAGATACTTCAGTGCCAGTAATTTATTCAAGGCAAGTATTAAAAATTTTTAAAACTTATAAAAAAAAATTAGTTATAATTAAAAATGGTGATCATAGCCTTTCCTCACTTAAATGGTTAAGAATTTTAAATAAAGAACTTAATTTAATGATTAACTAACATCTTTTATTTTCGAATTTAAGGTTAGTGGCTGATCAAGTTTGTTTATCATTTCTTTTGGACAAACTTGAATAAAATTTTTAAACTCGTTCTCAAAATTATCCACAATTTTTTTAGATATTTCTGACTTAGTTTCTTTAAAATGTTCTACAACTAATGTTTTTAAATAATTTTTCCAATAATCAGTTTCAATATCTTGCCAAACAACAGACTCAGAATTTACCTTTTTTTCAAACTCTTCAGAAATATCGTATATAAATGCCATTCCTCCTGTCATACCAGCTGCAAAATTGTCTCCAACTGATCCGAGAATTACAACTGTTCCACCAGTCATATATTCACAACCATTAGAGTCACAACCCTCAACAACTGTAATTGCACCAGAATTTCTAACTGCAAATCTATCGCCCGCTTGACCCGCTGCAAAAAGTTTACCAGACGTAGCTCCATAAAGAACTGTGTTTCCAATAATTGTGTTTTCATTTGATATTAAATTACTTTCATCTGATAATTTAATTACAATTGTTGCTCCTGATAATCCTTTACCAACATAATCATTCGCGTCACCTTTTAAATTTAATTTTAATCCCATTGCTGAAAAAGCTCCAAAAGATTGTCCTGCAGAACCTCTAAAATTTAAAGTAAGAAAGTTTTCATTTAATTTTTCATAACCATATTTTTTATAAAGGTAGTGAGAAATTCTTGTTCCAACAGCTCTATTTGTGTTCTTAATAAGAAATTCTTTTTCAATTTTTTCTGAATTATTTAATGATTTCTCTATTTCAGGCCAAATTTCTTCATCAAGTGTTTTTGGTACTTCATTTATCTTTTGAGAGTCACAATACCTTTTATTGTTTCCTGGATCTGCCTGAACAAATAAAGGATTTAGATCTAAATCATCTAAATTTGGTGAAGCTTTGTTCACTTGCATCAATAGGTCAGTTCTTCCAATAATATCATTTAATGATTTGAAACCCAGTTCAGCTAAAATTTCTCTCACTTCTGAAGCGATAAAAGTAAATAAATTTACTACTTTTTCTGGTGTGCCAGTAAATTTTTCTCTTAATTTTTCATCTTGCGTACATACACCAACCGGACAAGTATTTGAATGACATTGCCTTACCATAATACATCCCATGGCTACTAAAGCAGTTGTGGCAACCCCATATTCTTCAGCTCCCATCATTGCTGCAATAACTACATCTCTGCCTGTCTTGATGCCACCATCTGTTCTTAAAGTAACCTTATGTCTTAAATTATTAAGGGTAAGAACTTGATTTGCTTCTGTTAAACCCATTTCCCAAGGTATACCTACATACTTCACACTTGTTTGGGGAGTAGCTCCAGTTCCACCATTATGGCCTGAGATTAAAATTATGTCTGCTTTAGCTTTTGCTACTCCTGCAGCAATCGTTCCTACACCCGATGACGCAACCAATTTCACTCCAATTCTAGCTTTCGGATTTATTTGTTTTAAATCATAAATTAATTGAGCCAGATCCTCGATTGAATAAATATCATGATGTGGTGGAGGAGAAATAAGAGTAACTCCAGGGGTCGAGTGCCTTAATCGAGCTATTTCATTTGTAACCTTAAATCCAGGTAATTGTCCTCCTTCACCAGGCTTTGCTCCTTGAGCAATCTTTATCTCTATTTCATTACAATTATTTAAATAATTTATTGTTACTCCAAATCTTGCTGAAGCAATCTGTTTCACTCTTGAATTTGCACTATCACCATCGTCCATAACTTTAAATCTTTTTTCATCTTCACCACCTTCGCCACTACAAGATGCTCCTTTAATTCTATTCATGCCTATAGCTAGAGTTTCATGTGCCTCTTTAGATAATGCCCCATGAGACATACTTCCACTACCAAATCTTTTTAAAATTTTTTCAATGGGTTCAACTTCTGATAATTCAATTGGTGGACCCAATTTCTTTTTTCTAAAATTTACTAAATCTCTTAAATTTATTGGTGGCAAATTATATATACCTTGTGCATATTTTTTATACGCATCATAAGAATTTGAACTAACTGCACTCTGTAAAAGATGTATAAGTTTACCTTGATATTGGTGAGTTTCACCACTTTTTCTGTATCTATATATACCTCCGATTGGTAAAACAGTTTCTGTGCTTTCATATGCATCCTTATGAATTTTTCTTATTTTCTTTTCAATGCCGGTTAAACCAATTCCAGATATTTTTGAAGTAACACCTGGAAAATAATCATTAACAATAGTTCTGCTAAGTCCAACAGTTTCAAAATTACACCCACCCCTATAAGAACTTAAAACAGAGATACCCATTTTTGACATAATCTTTAAAAGTCCAGCATTAACAGATTTAATGTATCGTTGAATACATTCATCAAAACTGAATTGACCAAATAGTTTTTTTGAATGTCTTTGATATAAACTATCAAAAGCTAAATAAGGATTTACTGTGGTAGCACCAACTCCGATTATGGTTGCAAATGAATGCGTATCTAAAGCTTCTCCAGACTGAACATTAATTGAAACATAACCTCTTAGTTTTTTTTCAATCAAGAAAGTATTTATTGCCCCAACGCACAACAACATTGGCATCGGTAGTTTTTGTGAGGAAAGATCTTTATCACTTAGTATAAGCTGCGTTATACCTTGTCTTACTGCAATTTCAGCCTCTTTCTGAATTCTTTTAATAGCTACAGATAAATTTTCCTCTTGTGCAAATGTACAATCTATACTTATAGAATTTTTACCAAAAAAATTAATAAATTTATTAAATTGTGAATTAGATAGAATTGGACTGTTTAGAACATAAATATTTTCTTTCGTTAAAGTATCAAAATCTAAAATATTACCCATATTTCCAAATCTTGTTTTTAAACTCATTACTTTATTTTCTCTTAACGAGTCTATTGGTGGATTAGTTACTTGACTAAAATTTTGTCTAAAAAAATGATATAGTGGCCTATACCTATCAGATAAGACAGCCAAAGGTGTATCGTCACCCATAGAACCTGTTGCTTCTTTTGCTTCCTCAGCCATTGGGTGTAAAATAAGCTCTAAATCCTCTAGGCTTATTCCAAAAGTATATTGTCTTCTTCTTAAATTTTCTCCTTCAAAACAATTTTGCTCATTTGCAATGGGTAGTTTATCATCTAAATCAACAATTTGTGAATTAAAATGTTTAAATTCCTTAGCAAGATAATCTTTGATATGATTATTTGTAAAAATTTTTCCTTTTTCAATTCTTACTCCAATAATTTCACCTGGACCAAGTCTTCCTTTGGACAAAATTTTTTTTTCATTTAATTCTATCATTCCAGTTTCTGATCCTGCAAAAAGCATTTTATCTTTGGTAATCGCATATCTGAGAGGTCTAAGTCCATTTCTATCATTAGCAGCGATTACCCACTCATTATCTGTGGCTGCTATGGCGGCGGGCCCGTCCCATGGTTCCATTGTACTATTTAAAAAATTAAATAGTTGTTGATGATTTTTTGGAAGAGTTTTATTTTTTTTTGACCATGCATCGGGAACTAGCATTAATTTAGCTAATGGGGCAGGTTGACCCGATTTATTTAGTAATTCAAAAACATTATCTAATGCGGCTGAGTCTGAAACACCTTTTTGAATTACTGGCTTTAAATTTTCTATATCATCAAATAACGGACTACTCATTTCTTGTTCATGCACTCTCATCCAATTTTTATTTCCTTTATATGTGTTAATTTCTCCATTATGGGCAATTGCTCTAAATGGTTGAGCTAAACTCCAACTAGGGGCTGTATTAGTCGAAAATCTTTGGTGAAATATAGCATATCGCGAAATAAATCTTTTATCTTTTAAATCTAAATAAAATTCTGATATTGCCTCGGCTAAATATAGTCCCTTATAAATGATTGATTTTGAACTGATTGAACAAATATAAAAATTATTTAATGATAACTCGAATGCTTTATTTTCAATGATTTTTCTTGTTTCGTAAATTTTTCTCTCTAAATTTTTGTCTGTCAAAGCTGTGTCATTAGGTTTAAATAACACTTGAATAATTTCTGGCATAGTTTGAAATGCTTTTTCACCTAAAATTTTAGGATTTACAGGAACTTGCCTCCAGCCATAAATACTAAAATTATTTTTTGTTAACTCACTTTCAACAATAGTTTTACAACTTTCTTGAGAAGAGTAATCATTTCTTGGCAGAAAAATCATACCAACACAAATTTCAGAACTATCATAGTCATGCCCAGTTACTTCTATTTTTTCTATAAAAAAATCTTTTGGGATTTCAACGTGTATACCTGCTCCATCACCTGTTTTTCCATCTGCATCAACAGCTCCTCTATGCCAAACAGCTTTTAAAGCCTCAATACCATATTCAACAATTTTTCGAGATTTTTTTCCTTCAGTTGAAACAATTACACCTACTCCACAAGCGTCGTGTTCCATATCTTTTGAGTAAACATTGTTTTCAGTCAAAAGTTTCAAATTTTTTTTATAATTATCCATTAAGCTACTTTTGTTTTTTTTTGATCATTGCTCTCTAAGTAAGTTTTCATGGCTTCAGCTGCATCTCTGCCATCTTTTATGGCCCAAACAACAAGTGATGCACCTCTAACTATATCTCCTGCAGCAAATACACCCCTTATATTGGTTTCCATAGTATCAAAGTTAGTTTTCAAAGTTCCCCATTTTGTTACTTGTAACTCTTTAGAATCAAACAGATATGGCAAATCTTCAGGATCGAATCCAAGAGCTTTAATAACCATGTCAGCTTTAATTTCAAATTCAGATCCTTCTTTTACTTGAGGACTTCGTCTGCCTGTATCATCGGGCTCTCCTAATTGGATTTGATTAACAATTAATTTATTTATTTTATTTGTGCCTTTAAATTCTTTTGGACTTGATAACCAAACAAATTCTACACCTTCCTCCTCAGCATTTGCAACTTCTCTTGCCGAACCTGGCATATTTTCTTTATCTCTTCTGTAAAGGCATTTAACAGATTTGGCTTTTTGTCTTATTGAAGTCCTAACACAATCCATCGCGGTATCCCCACCCCCAATAACGACAACATCTTTTCCTTCTGCATTTAAAATTCCTTTATCAAATAATTGAACTTTATCTCCTAATCCTTTTCTGTTTGAAGCTGTTAGAAATTCCATAGCTGGAAAAATGTTTTCTAAATCATTTCCTGGTAAGTTAATTTCTCTTGGCTTGTATACTCCTGTTGCAATTAAAATTGCATCATGCTTCTTTCTTAATTGTTCTAAGTTAGCATCTTTACCAACTTCGAAGTTTTGTATAAATTCAATACCACCATCTTTAAGAAGCTTGGTTCGTCTTTCAACCACATGCTTTTCTAATTTAAAATTTGGAATACCATAAATTAACAAACCTCCTGCACGATCATATCGATCATAAACAGTAACTTTATATCCATACTTTCTTAATTGTTCTGCTGCTGCTAACCCTGCTGGCCCTGCACCAATAATACCAACGCTTTGATCTTTTTCGTATTTTACCTCAATTGGTTTTACCCAACCTTGTTCCCAGGCATTGTCAGTGATGTATTTTTCCATCGATCCAATGGTTACTGTCCCATGTCCAGATTGTTCGATAACACAATTTCCCTCACATAAACGATCTTGTGGACAAATTCTTCCACAAACTTCAGGCATATTATTTGTGCTTTGAGATAATTCATATGCTTCTTGCAATCTTCCTTCTGCTGTTAATTTCAGCCAATCAGGGATATTATTACTAAGAGGACAATGGACTTGGCAAAATGGAACTCCACATTGGGAACATCTGCTAGATTGTTCTTCCGCTTTTTGTTTGATAAAGTCATCATAAATTTCATTAAAATCATCTTTTCTATTGATTACTTCTCTTTTAGGTGGAGTTTGTTGACCTATTTTTACAAATTTTAGCATTTTGTCAGTCATATTTTTTTTTGAATTAGAGCAAAATATACATTGTTTTTTATTGTAAAAGAAATATTTAGGTCAATATATATGACCTAAATTTTGTTAAAATAAGCTAAAAACATAGAAATTTTAATTTTTGCATACCTAATATGACTAAATCGAATTGTTTTAAAAGCATATTTTTTAAGTTACGACACTAATATGTTCCAAGATTTTATAGAAATTCTCATTTTATCGGCAATTCAAGGAATATCGGAATTTTTACCGATAAGTTCATCGGCCCATTTAATTATTATTTCGAACCTATACGATCTAAAAGCAAATTCGCTGTTAATTGACATAAGCTTACATTTGGGTTCTTTGTTTGCAATAATATTTTTTTTTAGAAAAGAATTATTTGACCTTAAACATAATCAAAAAATATTAAAACTAGTTATAATTGGTTCTATACCACTTATTGTTTTTGGATATATACTACATTCAACTGAATTAATTTATCTTTTAAGAAATATTAAAGTTGTTGCATGGGCATCATTATTTTTTGGAATAATTTTATACTTTGCAGATCGAAGTAAAAATGATCAAGATATTAATTCAAACCTTAATGTAAAATCTATTATATTTATTGGAATGTTTCAAATACTTGCGTTAATACCTGGAGCTAGTAGAGCAGGTATTACTATGACCGCAGCAAGATTTTTAAAATTCAATAGAGTCGACTCAGGTAAAATTTCATTTTTACTTTCTATCCCTGCATTAGCTGGAGCAAGTTTCCTTGGATTAAAAGATATTAAAAATGTGTCATTGGAAATGAATATATTAATAATAATCGCTATTTTTTTAGCTTTTGTATTTTCTTACGTAACAGTAAAATTTTTTTTAAAATATCTAAATAAATTTTCTTTAAATTTTTTTGTAATTTATAGATTAATTATTTCTTTTATTTTGTTATTAATTATTTATTTTTAAGCTGGTCTTTTTATCAAAGGTAGTAATTGAGATAATAAAACACCACATAATATAAAAAAGCATCCTAATAAATTATTTATTCCCAATATTTGATTTAATATAAACCAAGCAGCAATAGTTGCAAAAACACCTTCTAATGAAAAAATTATTGCAGCTGGGGCGGGTGTTATATTTTTTTGAGCATAAATTTGTAAAACAAAAGCAAATCCTCCTGAAAGAATTCCTGCGTATAAAATTGAGTCTATTTCATTTAAAATATTTTCAATTATAAATTCTTCATATATAGATCCTATAATAAAAGAAAATAAAGCTACTAATAAAGTTTGAATTGCACCTAAAGTTAAAGGTAAATCGTATTTGGTGACTATCATTCCAGTAAAAATGATATGTGTACTCCAAAACAAAGCTCCTAAAATAACAAGAGTATCTCCAAGTCTTACTGTTGCATCATAAAAATTTGTAAGTAGGTAGCCACCAATTAAACATAAAACAACAGAAGGCCATACACTCCAGTGTATTGATTTTTTTTTAAATATAAAAATTATTATTGGCACCATTGGAACATAGAAAATTGTAAAAAATGCTGCGTTTGCCACATCTGTATAAATTAGGGCAACCTGCTGCAATGCAGAACCTAAAAAAAGTGACAAACCGATTAAAAAGGAGAGAACAATAAACGTTTTGGAATCTAATTTAAGCTCTGATTTAAATTTTTTAACTTCAAATAAGAAAACAAGAGGAACTATTGCTAAAAATCCAACAAAAAATCTTACAGCATTAAAGGTGAATGGGCCTATATCATCCATGCCTGTATCCTGTGCAATAAAAGTGGTTCCCCAAATAAATGTACACAATAGTGCGCTGAATAATGAAACAGTTTTTGACATACTTATTAGACTGCTAGTTTATAAGCAAAATTTTTACCTAAATTTTCTTTTAAATCATTATTAAAACGAGCCGCCTCTGCTCCATCAATAATTCTGTGATCATAAGATAATGATAAAGGCAACATCGTTCTTGTTACGAATTTACCATTTAAAAAAACTTGTTTTTTTTCAGATTTACCAATTCCTAAAATCGCCACCTCAGGATAATTTATAATCGGTGTGAAAAATGTCCCACCGATTCCACCTAAACTTGTTATTGTCATAGATCCACCAAACAATTCTTTTTTATCAATTTTGAGATTTCTACATTGATCACTTAAATTTTTTAGTTCTGAACTTATCAAATTAATATTTTTATTTTCTGCATTTCTGAGCTTTGGAACCATTAGGCCATGTGGGGTATCTACAGCTATACCAATATGATAATATTTTTTGATAGTCATTTTTCCCTCTTCTATTTCATCAATTGAACTATTAAAATTTGGAAACTTCTTTAATGATGCTGTCAAAGCTTTAACAATAAATGCCAAAGGAGTGATTTTTTTCTTTTCACCAGTGTATATATCTTTTAGTGATTTTCTAAATTCTTCAAGTTCAGTAATATCTGCCTCATCATGATTAGTAACATGAGGGATACTAGTCCACGAGTTCATTAGATATTTGGAGGACAATTTTTTTATTCTCGGTATATCTTTTATTTCTACTTCTCCAAATTCAGAATGAGAATATTCTTGTTTTATCTTTTCATTATTTTCAATTTTATTACTTGATAGATTGTTTGATTTTGATGCAACAAATAGTTTTATATCACTCTCACTAACTCTACCTTTCCGTTCGCTCCCGGTAACCTGATTAATATCTACACCAAGCTCTCTTGCAAATTTTCGAATTTTAGGACTTGCTGATGAAATATTTATGATGTCACTTTGACTAATTATTTTTTGTCGATTTTCTGATTTTTCAAACTCACTTTTTTTGATTTTAAACTCTTTTCCAATTACGGGTTTTTTTTGTGTTTTTTCTCCTGGCTGAGATATACTTTCTAAAATTAATATTAAATCACCTTCAGAAACTTTGTCTCCTACTTTTATTTTTAAAGTTTTAATTTTACCATCAAAATGAGAGGGAATTTCCACACTAGATTTATCACTCTCAATTGTTATAAGGGGATCGTTTTTTTTTATCGTTTGACCCTCCAAAACAAGAACTTCGATTATTTCAACATCCTTAAAATCTCCTATATTAGGTACTCTTATCTCAGTTTCAGACATTATAATTTTGTTGGCATTGGTTTATCTTTATCAATTTTGTATTTTTTTATAGCTTCCTTAGCATGTTTTGATGCTATGAGTTGTTCTTTAGATAGTACACTTAATCCGTAAGTAACCACGTGCTCTTTATCAACTTCAAAAAAATTTCTTAAATTTTTTCTTGTATCACTTCTTCCAAAACCATCTGTTCCTAGTGAATAAAAACTTTTATTTACATAAGGTCTGATTTGGTCTGAATTCATTCTCATGTAATCAGAAGCAGCTAAAATAGGTCCTTCCGTTTTACTTAAACATTTTTCAACATAAGATTTTTTTGGTTCTTTGTCTGGATTCAGAAGATTGTATCTCTCAACTTCTAAACCATCTCTTCTCAACTCGTTAAAGCTTGTTACGCTCCAAACTTCACTATCTATTTGGTATTCTTTTTGAAGAATTTCAGCAGCTGAAATCATTTCTCTTAAAATTGTACCTGATCCCAAAAATTGAATTTTAGTTTTTTTGTATTTATTAAATTCTTTAATTTTATACATGCCTTTTAATATTCCTTCCTCACAAAATTTATCTTTTGGCATTTCTGGATGTGCATAATTTTCATTCATAGTTGTGATGTAATAAAAGATATTCTCTTTTTTTTCATGCATTCTTTTTAAACCCTCTCTAAAAATAACAGCTAATTCATAATGAAAAGTTGGATCATAAGATACACAGTTAGGTATTGTTGATGCCATAAGATGACTATGACCATCTTGGTGTTGTAATCCTTCACCTGCTAAAGTTGTTCTTCCTGCTGTAGCGCCAATCAGAAATCCTCTAGACTGACTATCGGCACCTGCCCAAGCAAAATCTCCAATCCTTTGAAATCCAAACATAGAATAAAAAAGATAAATAGGTATCATCTCTAGATCATGGTTTGTATATGAGGTTCCTGCCGCAATCCAAGAGGACATAGCTCCCGCTTCTGTAATTCCTTCCTCTAAAACTTGTCCACTTTTTTCCTCTCTATATGAACTTAGTTGAGCAGAATCTTCAGGTTCATATTTTTGACCTTCATGTGCATATATTCCAACTTTTTGAAAAAAACCCTCCATACCAAATGTTCTTGCTTCATCTGGAATAATTGGCACTAATCTGGGTGCAACATTTTTATCTCTCAATAGATTCGTTAACATTCTTACTAAGGCCATGGTAGTAGACATCTCTTTTTTACCAGTTGAAACTTTCATATTATCAAAAATATCTTTTGCTGGAGCTTTAATTGGTTTTGCATAAGTAGTTCTTTCTGGAATAAAACCACCCAATTGAAGTCTTCTCTCTTTAATGTATTTTATTTCTGGAGAATTTTGATCAGGTTTATAATATTCAATGTTTTTTACTTGCTGATCTGTAAGAGGTACATCAAATCTATCTCTGTAATACATCAAATCATTGACATCTAATTTCTTAGTCTGGTGTGTAGTGTTGACACTTTCTCCACTTTTCCCCATGCCATAACCTTTAATAGTCTTAGCAATAACAACTGTTGGACTTCCAATATTTTTAGATGCTTTATCATATGCTGCGAAAACTTTATGAGGATCATGACCGCCTCTATTTAATCTCCAAATATCTTTGTCAGAAAGGCTAGAGACTAATTCTGAAGTTTCTGGATATTTTCCAAAAAATTTTTCTCTTACATAAGCCCCATTTCTAGCTTTCATTGCTTGATATTCACCATCAACTGTTTCATTCATTGTTTTAACTAGATGGCCCGTCTTATCATTTGCTAATAATTGATCCCAATAAGAACCCCATATTACCTTAATAACATTCCAACCAGCCCCTCTAAAAATTCCCTCTAACTCTTGAATAATTTTTCCATTACCTCTTACTGGTCCATCCAATCTTTGAAGATTACAATTTACTACAAATATCAAATTGTCCAATTTTTCCCTTGCAGCTAAGCCTATTGCTCCTAAAGACTCAGGTTCATCCATTTCTCCATCACCTAAAAATGCCCAAACTTTTCTACCTTCATCTTTGATCAAGCCTCTATTTATTAAATATTTCATGTATCTAGCTTGATAAATTGCGAGCATTGGACCTAATCCCATCGATACAGTTGGAAATTGCCAAAATTTTGGCATTAACCAAGGATGTGGATATGATGATAAACCCCCAGGCTTTACTTCTTGTCTAAAGCTATCAAGTTGTTTTTCATTAAGTCGTCCTTCAAGAAAAGCTCTTGCATACATACCTGGAGCACTATGACCTTGGAAATAAACTAAATCTCCACCAAATTTATTATTTTTAGCTCTCCAAAAATGATTCATTCCGACATCATAAAGTGTTGCCGCAGATGCAAATGTTCCAATGTGGCCACCAAGTTCAGGAAATTTTTTATTTGCTCTTACAACCATTGCTGCAGCATTCCATCTAATTAATGATCTAATTCTTCTTTCAATATTTTGATCACCATTAGATTTCCTCTCCTCACTTACAGGAATTGTGTTTATATATGGTGTGTTTTGTGTATACGGAATATTAGCTCCTTCCATGTATGCTTTGTTAATTAACTCTTTTATTAAGTAGTGAGCTCTCTGATTTCCGTCTTTTTGAATTACATCAGTAAGAGACTCAAGCCATTCACCTGTCTCTATTGGATCAATATCTCCTTCATTCACAACTTGTATTATTTCTGATTTCTCATTTTTAATTTTTTGTTGAAAAGTAATTTTTTTTTCATTTTTTTTTAAAGAATTTTCAGCTTCTTGAATTAAGTTTTCAGTATTTTTGGGAACGTCTTGAGATATTGCAGATTTTTTATTGGAACTCGAAATATTAAGAAGTAAATCCCCTTTTGAAACTTTGTCACCAACTTTTACTATTATAGACTCAACTATTCCTGAAAAAGTTGATGGTATTTCAACACTAGATTTATCACTTTCAATTGTAACTACTGGATCGTTTTTGTTAATATGTTGTCCTTCTTTAACCAGCAATTCAATTACTTCAACATTTTCAAAATCACCAATATCAGGTACAAATAGTTTTTCAGTCATTTTTTTTATGTTTTATACACTATTAAAATAGAGTTAATGGCAAATTTTAACACATTCTGCTCAATTTTTTGACACTCTTTACATACATGCTTCAAAAATGATTAAAAAGTTATTAAAATCAATCATTCAAACAAAATCTAACACTTACATAGATGCTAAAAACTGGATACAGAAAATATTATTAGAGGAGAAATACGGAAAAATTAATTCCTAAATCCTCTCAATGCACAGAGCTATACCCATTCCTCCACCTATACAAAGTGTTGCACAACCTTTATCTTTTTTTTGTCTTTTCATCTCATGAATCAAAGTAACAAGTATTCTTGCTCCTGAAGCACCTATAGGATGACCTAAAGCAATCGCTCCACCATTAACATTTACTTTGCTCTGATCAATACCCAATTCACGAATTACTGCAATGCTTTGAGCGGCAAAAGCTTCATTAATTTCAAATAAATCAATTTCGTCTATATTCCATTTAGCTTTCTTAATTGCTTCACGAACAGCCTTAATTGGCCCCAAGCCCATGAGCGCGGGATCAACTCCAACAGATGCCCAAGATACTATTCTTGCTAATGGGTCAATCAATTTTTTTTCTGCCTCTTCTAAGGAAGTTAATAATAAAGCTGCTGCACCATCATTTATACCTGAGGAATTTCCTGGTGTTACAGTACCATCTTTTTGAAAAACTGTTTTTAACTTTTTTAATTCAGATATATTTATTCCTATCCTTGGATGTTCATCTTTATTAACCACTATACCATCAAGATTTATCTTAATTAATTCATCATCAAACTTATTATTTAAGATAGCAATCTCTGTTTTTTTTTGAGAATTTAATGCAAATTCATCTTGTTCTTGTCTAGAGATATCGTATTTTTTTGCTATATTTTCTGCTGTCACACCCATATGATATTTCTCAAAGGCATCTATCAATCCATCGTTAACCATTGTGTCTATTAAACTATTTTCTGAGATTTTTTTTTCATCACGATAAAATATTGAGTGTGGTGCAATGGACATATTCTCTTGACCTCCAGAAATTATATTTTTTGATTCTCCTAATTTAATTGATTGATAACCAGATATTACTGCTCTAAGTCCAGATCCACAAACTTGGTTAATTAAGTGAGCAGGTTTTGAGAATGGTATACCAGCATTTATTGCGGCTTGTCTCGCAGGATTTTGTCCAGCAGCAGCAGCCAATACTTGACCCATTATTACCTCATCAACTTCCTCCTCACTAAAACCTGATTTTTTTAAAACTTCTCGAATAACGACAGAGCCAAGTTGGCTAGATTTCATTTTTTTTAAAGAACCTTTGTAAGCACCAATTGGTGTTCTTACTGCACTAACAATAACCACATCATTTAATCTATTCTCCATAAATTTTTTAATTTGTCATATCATTAAAATATAATAAATATTAATATACTATAATTAATATAATTAAAATGCGCCTGTAGCTCAACTGGATAGAGCGCTTGGCTACGGACCAGGAGGTTCTGGGTTCGACTCCTAGCAGGCGCGCCATAATAAGGGACAAATATGTTTAATTGGTTTACTAAAACTTCTTTGCAAAAAGCTGTAATATATTTTTTTCTATTTATTTTAATAATTTTATTAATTTTAACTTTTATATTATAAGAAAAAATGTCTAATAAATTTGAACAGATTAGCTTGAAACCGGGTTTTATGAAACATAATGGTGGTGTTATGTTTAGAAATATTTCAGATACTGAATACGAATTTAAATCTTCAATCAGTGAAAACCACTTAAATGCCGCAGGTATTACTCACGGAGGTTATCTCGCAGCTTTAATAGATGCTGGAGCTGGGACAGCAGCACATCGCTCAGCAGATAATGCTCCTTGTGTAACAATTTCATTGGACATTAAATTTATTGGGGCTTCAAAAATTGGTGATGAAATCATTGGTAGTGTAAAAATTTTAAAAAAAACAAAAACTTTAGTGTTTTTATTTTGTGAACTTAAATGTCATGAAAAAATTATTACATCAGCATCTGGTGTTTGGAAAATTTTAAAGATAAAGCCTTCAGATTTAGGACCAGGGGGTTAAATCCATTTTTTTAGTTTTTTTACAATAGAATTCGTTTTTTTGTGCTAAAATAAATTTAACTTATTTAAAAATGAGAACTTTTTTTCCACTGATTCGGTCATGTTTTAGGCTATTTTTGTTCTTTAAGGCCAACTACATCTGGTAGGTAAAAAAAAATATACACTAAAGATAGAAATGTCAAAAAATAAAATAACCGCTGTACTAGGTCCAACTAATACTGGAAAAACACACCTTGCAATCGAAACTATGCTTTCCTTTGAAAATGGTATGATCGGTTTTCCTCTAAGACTTTTAGCAAGAGAGGTTTATGATAAAGTAGTAAAAAGGATTAATGTAAATAAAGTTGCATTAATAACTGGTGAAGAGAAAATCATACCAAATGATGCTAAGTATTTTCTTTGTACTGTGGAGTCCATGCCGATAGATAAAGATTTAGACTTTATTGCTGTAGATGAAATACAAATGTGCTCTGATCACGAACGTGGTCATATTTTTACTGATAGATTGTTAAATATGAGAGGAAATAAACTTACTATGCTTTTGGGCTCTAATACTATTAAAAAGATAATTTCAAAATTAGATGACGATATAGAATTTATTAACAGGAATAGATTATCTAAACTGTCTTACTCTGGACATAAGAAAATTTCAAGAATTGATAGAAAAACCGCAATAATTGCTTTTTCTTCAGAAGAAGTTTACGCAATTGCTGAATTAATTAGAAGACAAAAAGGTGGAGCCGCAATTGTAATGGGATCACTAAGCCCAAAAACCAGAAATGCCCAAGTAGAATTATATCAATCTGGAGATGTTGATTTTTTGATAGCAACTGATGCAATTGGAATGGGAATCAATATGGATTTAGATCACGTTTATTTTTCAAATTTTAAAAAATATGATGGAAAAAAATTAAGAAGATTAAATTTATCAGAAATTGGACAAATTGCTGGTCGAGCAGGAAGATACTTAAATAATGGCAGTTTTGGGATTACAGGTCAATGTAAAGAAATAAATGCTGATGAAGTTGATCTTATTGAAAATCATAAATTTGAGGAACTTCAGTCTTTATTTTGGAGAAATTCAAATTTAAATTTTAATAATCCATTTACTCTAATAAAGTCATTAGACGAAAAGCCCAATAAAGAATGGCTTAGAAAAATTTATGAATGTGAAGACGAAAAGGCTCTTAAGTTTTTTACAAAAGATAAAAACTTACAAAAAACAAAATTAGAAAAAGATAGATTAAAGCTTTTATGGGAGTGTTGTCAAATACCTGATTTTGTAAAAAAAACCTACGGAAATCACTATGAAGTAATTGAAAATGTTTTTAAGTTTTTAAACTCAAAAACAGGTAAAATCACTGATGATTTCATGCACCTACAGCTAATGAAATTGAATAATCTAGAGGGAAATGTTGATTCTTTGTCAAATAGAATTGCAAATGTTAGAACTTGGTCATATGTTTCAAATAAAAATAATTGGACTGAAAATCAAAACTATTGGATTGAGAAAACAAAATTATTAGAAGACAAACTTTCAGATAGACTTCATGAGGAACTTACAAAAACATTTATTGATAAACGAGCTAGCGTGCTTGCAAGAGGATTAAAACAAGATATGGAATTTATTACGAAAATTTTAGATAATAATGATGTTATGATTGATGATCAATTTATAGGAACATTAAATGGTTTGAAGTTGGAATTGGATCTAAAAAAAGGAGCATTAGAGACTGATATTAAATCTCTTAAAAAGGCAGCAAGACAAACGATAGGTCCAGAACTTGAAAAAAGAATACGAGAAATAATTGAAACAAGTTTAATTGAGCTTCATAATGATTTTAAGATTTATTGGAATAAGTCACCTATAGCAAAACTTTTATCAGGCAGAGATTATTTAAACCCAGCTTTTGAATTAATAATAGACGATACTCTTGAAACAAATCAAAAAAAAAAATTAACAGATTTTATTGAGAAGTGGTTAAGAAATAAAATTAATACATCTTTAAAGAGCCTCATTGATTTAAAAAATATAAAAGAAAAAAAATCCTCAATCAAAGCGTTAGCATTTCAACTTTATGAAAATAATGGTGTTCTTAAGAGAGAACAAGTTTCAAGCTATCTTGAGAGTCTAGAGCAAAATGATAGAAAAATTTTAAGAGATTTAGGCGTAAAATTTGGAAGATACCATGTTTACTTACACAGGCTAATTAAACCTGAAGCAGTATCTTTAAGAACTCTTCTTTGGAAAAACTATCATCAAAAATATTTTAATCTAAGTCCACCCACATTTGGATTAAATTTTATTAATAACAAAAATATTAAAAGTAGAAATTTTATGTTACTTTGTGGATTTGAAAAATTTGACAAATTTTATATAAGAATTGATATTTTAGAGAGATTGTTTGTTCAGATTATCAATTTAAAAAATGAGGGAGAAAAGGAAATAAAACTTATACCTGAAATGTTAAACTTATTAGGGTGTAATAAAGAAGATTTTAAAAAACTAATTAAAATTATGGGATATAAAATTAATGAAAAAAATAATGAAATATTTTTTAGATATTATCCTTCAAAAAAAATAAAGAAAATTTTTGATAAAAAACCCTCTAAAGAGAACCCATTTAAAATTTTAAGAAATCTTAACTTAAGTTAATACTCATGTTTTTTTTAAAAAATAAAGAGGTAAATAATAATAAAGATATTATAAAAATTACTGCACTATTAATACATGCAGCAAAAATAGATGAACATTACTCTCCTAAAGAGGAAAGTATAATTAAATCAGCATTATTAAAAATTGGAGTTGATAAAAATGAATTAGACAAAATAATTGTAGATGCGAAGAAAATTGAGGAAGATTCTAACCAAATTTTAGAATTTACTAAGAAAGTCAAAGATATGGATGAAAAGCATAAAATTAAAATTATTGAGACATTATGGGAAATTATTTACTCAAACAATGAAGCAGATATATACGAAACAAGTTTAATGAGACGACTTACAGGATTGTTATATATTGATAGTAAAGTTATGGGTAATATTAAAGAAAAAATTAAAAACAAATTATTATGACTTATTTAGTAAATGATAAATGTATTAAATGTAAATTAACTGATTGTGTAGATGTCTGTCCTGTAGATTGTTTTTATGAGGGAAAAAATATGCTTGTAATTAAACCTGATGAGTGTATAGATTGTGGCGTTTGTGAACCAGAATGTCCTGTTGATGCCATCAAAGCTGATACAGAGCCTGGCAGTGAAAAATGGCTTCAGATAAACAAGCAATATTCTGAAATTTGGCCAAATATAACTGAAAAAAAAGATCCACCTTTGGATCATGAAAAGTTTAAAAATGAACAAAATAAATTTGAAAAGTATTTTAAAGAAAACATTTAGTAAAAAAACTAAAAAACCTAAAAAACCTAAAAAACCTAAAAAACTCCAAAAACCTAAAAAACCTAAACCCAAAAAAATTTCAAAAAAAATAGATAAAAAAACATCTACTATTAAATCTAGGAAAATCAAAAAAATTTTACCTAAGAACAAAAAAAAAATAAATGAAAAAACTGAAAACAAAAATGAAAACTTAAGAATTCCCAAAAATAATGAACTTAAACCAGAAATAAAAAAAGTAAAGAAACAGGACACTGAAAAACGAGAATATAAAATTAAAGATTATATTGTTTATCCCAAACATGGTGTTGGCCAAATTTCAGAATTTAAAAAAATAAATATTGGCGGTATTGATGTTGAAACTTACGTGATCAAATTCGAAAAAGATAAAGCTAATGGAATGGTCCCAGTAAATAAACAGTCAAACCTAAGACCTTTAGCAACAATTAACCAAGTTAATAAATGTATTTCAATATTGAAAAGTAAACCTAAAATTAAAAGATCAATGTGGAGCAGAAGAGCTCAAGAATATGAAGCAAAAATTTCTTCAGGTAAGATTTATGAACTAGCTGAAGTTGTAAGAGATTTAAATAAAGGAGATGATCTAATGGTAGATCAATCTTATAGTGAAAGACAACTGTTTGAAAAAGCTTATGAAAGAATTTTATCAGAATTCCAAATAATTCTTAATTCATCAACAGAAGATACACAAAAAAAATTAGATAAAGCTTTAAAGAGAAATTTAGACAACCAACAAAAAACTTCAATTCAAAATAATAAACCTGCAGCTGCTGTAGTTGAGGAGGAAACAATTTCAGAGCCAGAGGAAAATGTAGAGGAATAAAAAAAACGCCTCTCACACATAACGTTATGAGAAGCGTTTTTAATAAAGAATACTAAGTTATTATCTTCTTCTTCTTTTCTTAGCTTTTTTCTTAGCTTTCTTAGCTTTCTTTGCTTTTTTTCTTCTCTTAGGCATCTTTAGCTCCCTTTTTTGTTATACGAATCAAATTGATTCGCTATTAAGTTATTTTTATTTTTTTATGCGCGTTATGTCAATTCTTAAATTGAAGTTAGAATTTTTAAAAAATTATTTTAAATAAAATAAACTTTTTATATTTTTAATGTGTAAAAAAGTTAATGTTTATGCGCATTATAATCAAATAATTTAAATAAATTAATAAAGTTTTTCTAAATCTTCTTTATATTTTTCTAAAATTTTTTTTCTTTTTAGCTTAAGAGTTGGCGTTAACATTCCATTTTCAATTGTAAATTCTTCTTTTATTAATTTAAATTTTTTAACTTTTTCAATTAAGGATAAACTTTTATTGATTTTTTCTAAATAAATTTCAATTTCTTTTTTATTTTCCTCAATCTCACTTACAATCAGTGCAACTAAATAAGTTTTTTTATCTCCATAAACAAAACTTTGTTTTATTTTTTCGTTTAAACACAATAAATTTTCAATTTTAGAGGGTGAAATATTATCACCACCAAGATTCACTATAATTTCTTTTTTTCTGTCAGTAATCTTTAGATTTCCATCTAAAGTGAGCTCACCTATATCTCCGGTGTGAAGCCAGCCATCTTTAATAATTTCATTTGTCTCTTTTTCCATGTTCCAATAACCAAGCATAACATTTTCTCCTTTAACCAAAATTTCACCATCATCAGCAATTTTTACATTATTTGTTTTGAAGGGTGGGCCAACTGTTTCGATCTTAATTTTTCCGGGAATATTGCAACTTACTACCGGTGATGTTTCTGTTAATCCATATCCCTGTAAAGTTGGTAAACCAATAGAGTTTAAAAATTCTCCAATTTTCTGATCTAAAGCACCACCACCAGAAACAAAAGCTTTCAACTTGCCTCCAAATTGATTTTTGATTTTTTTTCTTACTAAATTTTCACATAAAAAATTAATAACTTTTTCATTAAAGCTTAATTTCTGTCTATTCAATATTTTAACTCCAAGTAATATGGTACTTTCAATTAACTTTTTTTTAAGTCCCTTTTGTTTTGAAAAATTAACGGAAATCTTACTATATAAATTTTGGTAAAATCTTGGTACAGCTGTCATTATAGTTGGTTTTGCAATAGACATATTGGATAATAATTTTTCTAAACTTTCTGCATAATAAATTTTTGCTCCGAGTGAAATTTGAACATATTGTACTGTATGTTCATATGAATGTGATAAAGGTAGCCACGTCAAAAAAACTGGAATTTCTTTTTTAATTAAAGGTTCTAAAATTTCTTGAGCTCCTTCACAATTAGATAAAATACCTCCATGGCTTAGCATGACACCTTTAGGACTACCAGTTGTTCCCGATGTATAAATAATACAAGCAAGATCTTTTCTTTTGATTTTATTATTATAACCAATTGATAAATTCTTAAATTTTTCTTTTGAATTTTTTTCTAAAATAGTCTCAATACTTTCAATAGAATTATTAAAATTTTCAATTGATAAAATTCTTATTTCTTTTGAAATAAGCTTTTCAATTTTTTTAAATTGAATTTCATTTGATACAATACAGATTGTTGGTTTACAATCTTGGAAAATATATTCATAGTCCTTTTGTGAATATGTGGTAAATAATGGAACTGTCACACCACCAGAATTCATGATTGCAATATCCGTTATTAACCATTCAGGACGATTTTCAGATAATAAAACACATCTATCTCCAGAAGATAGAATCTTTTTTAAATACTGAGATAAAATTTGAATATCTTCTTGAACTTTTTCCCAAGTTAGAAAATTATTTTTATTAATCTTTAACCACTTTAAAAAAGATTGTTGTGGTTGAATTTTTTTTTCTTCATATTTTTTAAAAAAAAGTTCAACTAAACTATTTATTTTATTCAATTCCATAATCTGGTGGGCGAAGAGAGAATCGAACTCTCACTTCTTACGAAACACGATTTTGAGTCGTGCGCGTCTACCAGTTCCGCCATTCGCCCTCTTAGTTGTTTAATAATTTATTAAATAGTATAAGAACTAAAATTATATTAAAACCAAAAAATGTTTACTACTCTTTATAAAAAATGTTTGAAATTAGCTGGCCACAAAAGTTCTAAATATTACCTAGCTCTAGTATCGTTTATTGAGAGTTCTTTTTTTCCAATTCCACCAGATGTAATGATGATACCAATGATTATCGCAAAAAAAAATGACTATTTAAAAATTTTTCTAATAACAACAATATTTTCAGTTATGGGTGGTATATTTGGTTACTTCATAGGAGCACTTTTTTTTGACATTGGAACCCAAATAATGAATTTTTATGGTTATGAGGAAAAACTTATATATGTAAAAAATAATTTAATTGAAAGTGAGGGTTTCTATGCCTGGCTAGGAATTCTTTTTTTAGCTGGTTTTACTCCTTTGCCATTTAAAGTTTTTACAATTACCAGTGGTTTAATTGGTTTTAATATTTTTCTTTTTATTTTAATAAGTTTGATCTCTAGAGGATTACGTTTTTTTATAGTTTCATATCTATCTTATAAATTCGGAAATATGTTTAATAAATTTATGGAGGAAAATGGATCAAAATGGTTTACAATTGTAGGATTATTAATTTTCTTACTTGGAATAATAATATATCTGATATTAAAATTTTATGCATAACTTAAGTAAAGATATTGTTTTAAAGATAATTTTATTTATTAGTTTTATTTCATTGATATCAGCATATTTTATTGAATATGCCCTTGGATACCAGCCATGTAATTTATGTTTAATAGAGAGAATTCCTTATGTTCTTGCTATAATTTTAATAACTTTGAGTTATTTTTTTAAAAAAAAAGGAAAATTTATTATTTTATTATTAATCATGGTTTTTTTCTTTTCTTTTTTAATTTCTTTTTACCACCTTGGTATTGAAGAAAATTTTTTCAATGAAACAGCAATTTGTACATTAAAAAATACCACTGATATCATGTCTAAAGAAGAATTGCTTAAAGAGCTACAAAGAAAAACTGTGAGTTGTAAAGATGTGACATTTAGAATTTTTGGATTTTCGCTTACAACCCTTAATATGATTATAAGTTTGATAATATCAATATTTTTAATTAATATTTTTAGGAAATATGAAAAATTCAAAGAATAAAGTTGAGGAATTTATAAGAGTTGATCACGCAGGAGAGAGGGGAGCTGTAAAAATTTATGAAGGTCAATTATTAGCATTAAATACTTTTGTAAAAGATGAAAATCTAAAAAAAACTATAGAAGAAATGAAAGTTCATGAAAAAGAACATTGTGAATTTTTTGAAAACGAAATTAAAAGAAGAAAAATTAAACCAACTAAATTTTTACCATTATGGGATCTGCTTGGAGTAGGCTTGGGTTTTGGTTCAACAATATTAGGGAAAAAAGCCGCAATGCTTTGCACTGCTTCCGTAGAAGAAGTTATTGATGAACATTATCAAAACCAAATAAATCAGCTTGGTCCAGATGAAAAAGACCTTAAAAAAAAGATTATAAAGTTCAGAGAAGATGAATTGCATCATAAAGACATAGCTTATGAAAAAGGAGCAACCAAAAAAGGATTTTATTCTATAATGGATAAAATAATTAAAACTGGTTCAAAAATAGCTATCAATATTTCTGAGAAAGTTTAAATTTAAGCCTCTAATTCTACATCCCAATACAAATAATCCATCCAGCTTTTATGTAAATAATTTGGAGGAAAATTTTTACCATTACGATGAAGGTCTTCAGTTGAGGGTTGATAAGGGTATTGTGAAAGTTTCATTCCTGAAGATTTTAATAATTTACCACCTTTTTTAACATTACACTCTGAGCATGCAGTCACAACATTATCCCAGTTTGTTTCTCCACCCTTAGATCTTGGTAACAAATGATCAAATGTTAGCTCTTCACTACTACCACAATACTGACATGAAAATTTATCTCTCAGAAAAACGTTAAATCTTGTAAAACTTGGTTTAGATTGAGGAACAATATAGTCCCTTAATGCTATTACGCTTGGTAGCTTCATATTAAAAGAAGGACTTCTTACAACTCTATCATAATTACTAACTATAATTACTCTATCCAAAAAAACTGATTTTACAGTGTCTTGCCAAGACCATAAAGATAATGGATAATAACTCAAAGGTCTATAGTCTGCATTCAAAACTAATGCTGGACATTTTTCTAAAGATATATCTTGTTCAAGAAAACTATTCATAATCAAATTTTAACTTAAAAAAAAAATTATTTCAAGATTAAGCACTCATTATATTTTTTTTAAAATATAATTTAATGCTATACTGGATGCTTCAATTGGAATATGGTGATCACAATTTTTTATCAAATGAGTCTCTATTTCTATATTATTTCTTAAAAAAAAATCTTTTGCCTCCAACAAAAAATTAGGAGAAACAACCTGATCAGAATCACCATGAACCAGTAAAGTGCGTGTTGAGACTTTTTGTCTTAATTTTAGGTCATTTTGGTTTATAATTTTACCAGAAAATCCCACGATACAATTAAACTCCTTTTCAGATGTAAGACCTAAGTTAATAGACATCATACAACCTTGACTAAATCCTGATAAAATAATCTTTTCATTATTCAAATTAAACCTTGTTTTAACCTCTCCAATAAATTTATTTAAAATTGCTTCAGCTTTTTTTGATTCCTCTAAAATATATTTTGGATCATCTTTAGTTAAATCAAACCATTGAAAACCATTTGGGTTTACAGAGCATTGCTCATGACCATTTGGACAAATAAAGATTGTATTTGGTAAATGTCTTTTCCAGTTAAGTGATAATATACTTATATCTTTTCCATCACCTCCATATCCATGAAGTAAGATAATTGCATTTTCTATATTCTTGTTATCGTCAGGCTTAACAATAGTGGCATCCAGACAAAATGTCATACTTAATAATTTATGTTTTTTTATTTTTAAAACACCCTACAATACAATGATGTATTCTGAAATATTAGTTAAAGTAGTATCTATAGCTTTATTAATTGGAGTTGGCTTCATTTTAGTTTTAGGAATAAGCACTTTGTTTAAAGGTGGAGAAACAAGCAAAAAATACTCAAATAAATTAATGCAATTGAGAGTTTTATTACAATTTGTAGCTATAATTGTTTTAGTTAGTTTTGCTTATTTTTTTAAAAATTAGTTATAACCGCTTAACCATTCTATAAATTTTTTATCCTGAAAATCAATTGAACCAATAATTCTTGCAAACTCTAAACCATCTTTATTAATTAAAATTGAAGTTGGAATACCTCTTAACTCAAACTTTTTTGCTAAAGTTACAGGTGTATCAAAATAAACATTTAAATTTTTAATATTTAAATCTTTAAAAAATTTTAAGGATTTTTCAATACTATCTTGACCAACATTTATAGGAAATATTTTTAAATTTTCTAAAGAATTATTCGCTTGTAAAATATCTAAAGAGGGCATTTCATCTTTACAAGGAGCACACCAAGTTGCCCAAAAATTCAACAAAATCACATTTCCTTTAAAATTACTTATATCTAATTGATTATTCTTAGCGTCAAGAAACGTTAAAGATGAGTGTTTTTTTAACTCTTTATAGATAATAAGATTTTTTATATCAATTGCCTCATTTGCATATGAATTTGATATCAAAAAAATAAATATTATTAAAAATCTCATGTTAAAAAGGTATAAATAATTATCATGACAAAAAATAAAAACAACAAGGCAATTTGGAATAGCCGTATTGGAAAAAAAACTTCTAGTTTTTTTCAAAAAATTGGGTCCTCTTTAAATATTGATAAAAGGCTATATAAACAGGATATAAAAGGATCGATTGCTCATGTTGAAATGCTTTTCAAGCAAAAAATTATTTCTTTTAAAATAAAAAATAAAATTTTGTATGGACTTAATAAGATCGAGAGAGAAATATCCAAAAATAAGTTTCAATTTGATCATAAGTATGAGGATATTCATATGAATATAGAAAAAAGATTATTTGAAATTATAGGAGAAGAAGCGGGATATGTTCATACTGCTAGATCAAGAAATGATCAAGTCATTACTGATTTAAAAATTTGGATAAAGTCATCGAATAAAGAAATTTTATATATCTTGAATAGAATAATAAAAACTATTTTAAAACTTTCAGAAAAAAATATAAAAACTATTATGCCAGGTTTCACTCATTTAAAAAATGCACAACCTGTATCATTTGCACATTACTTGATGGCTTATGTTGAGATGTTTGAGAGAGATAAAAAAAGATTTCAGAATAATTTTGAAAGTCTCAATGAAAGTCCATTAGGAGTCTTGGCTATTGCTGGAACTTCCTTTAATATAGATAGAAATTATACAGCAAAAAAATTAGGTTTTAAAAATCCTACCAATAATTCTATTGATACAGTTTCTGATAGAGACTTTGTTTTAGACTATCTTTATAGTTGTTCTGTTTGTTCTATGCACATTTCAAGAATTGCAGAAGAATTAATAATATGGAATTCAGATGGATTTAACTTAATCAAATTGTCGGATAAAATTGTTACAGGTTCATCAATAATGCCTCAAAAAAAAAATCCAGATCTATTAGAATTTTTAAGAGGAAAAACTGGATCATTTTATGGAAATTTATTTTCAATGCTCTCTTTACTGAAGGGATTACCTCTATCTTATTTCAAAGATTTGCAAGATGATAAAGAAATTGTATTTAGATCAAATGACAATCTAATTAATTGTCTTAAAATATTGGATGAAGTTTTAAATAATTTAAGTCCTAACAAAAAGAAAATGTTGGAACTTGCAGAAAAAGGCTACATTACAGCAACTGATTTAGCTGATTACTTAGTCAAATATCACTCCATGCCATTTAGAGAAGCTTATAAAAAAACAGCTTCTATAGTTAATTTAGCTGAGAAAAAAAAGAGCAAATTAGAGAATTTAGATATTAGTGATTTAAAGAAAATTGTGCCTAAACTATCTTCTGATGTTTTAAAGGTATTAAGTCTTGAAAATTCTGTTAATTCAAAAAAATCTTTTGGAGGAACATCTTTTGATAATATTAAAAAGATGATAGTAAAATATAAAAAAAATTATGATTAAAAAGGTACTTTTATTATTTGTGATAAGTATTTTGGTATTTTCATGTGGGAAAAAAGGTGAGCCTATATATGAGGAGCTAAAATCAAATAAAACAAAAATTAATCTTAAAGTACTAGGATGAAATATAAAAGAAAAAATTATTTTGTTGATGGAGTTAAATCGTCAATCTTAGCTAAGAAATTTTCCACACCTTTATATTGTTATTCTTATAAGAAAATAAGAGATAATATTAATGATTTAAAAAAAAATTTTAATAATTTAAATCCCTTAATTTGTTTTGCTGTAAAAGCAAATCCAAATAAAAGTTTGCTTTCTGAAATAGGAAAATTAGGATTAGGCGCTGATGTTGTTTCTATGGGAGAATTAATGAAAGCTATTAAAGCAGGTATTAAACCTGACAAAATAGTATTTTCAGGAGTTGGAAAAACTAATATCGAAATAGATTATGCAATAAAAAACAAGATTTTACTGATTAATGCTGAATCAAAAAGTGAGATTTTAGAAATTGAGAAAATTGCAAAAAACAAGAGGAGGAAAGTTGACATAGGCATAAGACTTAATCCTAATACTGATGCTAAAACTTTAAGTCAGATTTCAACTGGCAAAAAAGAAAATAAATTTGGTGTATCAGAAGATACTTTTTTAGATTTAGTAAGTTATGTAAATAAATCGAAAAATTTAAATTTAAAATGCTTAAGTGTACACATAGGAAGTCAAATTCTTGATATAAAACCCTATCAAAAAACGCTTAAAATATTAGATAAGATTATTAAAAAAACCAAATACAATTTTGAATATATTGATCTTGGTGGAGGGATGGGGATAAATTATAAAAAAGGTGGTAAGAAATTAAATTTAAAAAAATATGCAGAAGATATTATAAAATTTAAAAAAAAATATAATTCTAAAATAATTTTTGAACCAGGTAGATCTATAATTGGCAGTGCAGGAATATTAATTTCAAAAGTTATTTACATTAAAGAGGGTGGAAAAAAAAGTTTTATTATACTAGATGCTGCAATGAATGATTTAATGAGACCAGCCCTTTATAATGCAAAACATCAAATTATTCCTCTCATCAAAAATAACAGCAAATCAAAAAAAAAATATGAGTTCGTTGGGCCAATATGTGAAACTACAGATAAGTTTTTATCTACAAAAAATTTTCAAGTATTAAAAGAGAAAGACTTAGTTATTATTTGTGATGTAGGGGCCTATGGCATGTCATTAAGTTCAAATTATAATTTAAGACCTAAACCAACAGAAATATTGATTAAAAATTCTCAAATTAAAATTATTAGTAAAAGACAAAATTTAAAAGATCTAATGTAAGTTTTATATGCAATGCTCAAAGATATTTTATTCTCAGTCTTTTTTTTCATAGGAATTATTATTATATCAATATTTTTTCTTCCTTCCTTTTTTCTACCCCAAAAATTTGTTTTATTTGGGGGCAAATTAATGGGCTATTGGTCAATATTTTGTTTAAAGTTTTTTTTATCAACAAAGATACTTGTCAAAGGAAAAGAAAATATTGTTAAAGATAAAAAATTTTTTATTGCTTGTTCACATCAATCTATGTTTGAAACTTTTTTTCTACAAACATTATTTAATTCACCTGTATTCATATTAAAAAAAGAGCTTTTGAATATTCCAGTATTTGGATGGTATTTAAAAAAAATTGGGTCAATTTCAATTAAAAGAGACAAAGTTACAAAGGAAAACTTGAATTTTTTTGAAAACATTTCTAAAGTCATAAAAAAATCTGAAAGACCATTAATTATATTTCCACAAGCCACCAGAGTTCCACCAACGGAAAGACCTGCTTTTAAAAAAGGAGTAGCTAGAATTTATGAGGAATTAAACATTTTTTGTTTACCAATAGCAATCAATTCTGGGTATGTATGGCCAAAAAAAGGAAAAAAAAATTCAAATAGAGTAATTACAATTTCAATACTAAAACCAATTAGCCCAGGCTTAACTAAGGATGAATTTATTAATAATCTTGAAAAAAAAATTTATTCGGAGCTAGATTTGATCAATTAACCTTTCATTGGCATAACAACATAAATACTATCAAAATCAGATGGATCTTTAATCAAAACTGGTGATCCTGTGTCATTAAATAAAAGTTCTACTCTATCGCCATCAAGTTGAGAAGCAACATCGATTAAATATCTTGAGTTAAAACTGATTTCCAAATCATAATCAAACTTTACATTCAACATTTCCTTACCATCACCACTATTAGCATTATTAACAGATAAATTTAATATATCTTTTGAGAGATTAAACTTTACACCATCTTTCTTATCAAGAGAAACTGAAGCAACTCTATCTACTGAACTTAGAAAAGATTTCAAATCTATATCTAATTTTTTTTTATTATTTTTTGGTATTACTTGAATATAATTTGGAAATTTTCCATCAATTAGTTTTGAAATTAAAATACTATTTTTTAATTCAAATTTAATTTTTGATTTTACATTTGAAATTTTTACTTCACCATCATAATTATCTAACAATGAGCATAGTTGGAAAATTGTTTTTTTTGGCAAAATTACGGGATCAAAATCTATTTTTTTATCTAATCTTATTTTAGAAATTGACATTCTATGACTATCTGTGGCTACAGCTGTTAAATACGTTTTTTCATCAACATCATTCTGATGAAAAAAAATTCCACTTAAGTAATGCCTAGTTTCATCATTTGAAATTGAGAACTTACATTTATTAAGTAGTTTAAGAAGATGTTTTGAATTAATTATAAATTCGTTTTTATCAAAATTTTCATCTGTCAAAGGAAATTCAGATGAATTTATACAATTCAAATTAAAATTAGATTTTTCAGACTCTAAGTGAAGCTTATTAGAGTCTTTTAATGATAAATTAATTTTTTTCCCAGATGTAAATTTTCTGACTATATCATACATAATTGAGGATGTTGTGGTGGTGTCTCCTTCCTCAAAAACTTCCACATCTTTTAATTCATGAATAAAAATTAAGTCTAAATCTGTTGCAGTTATTGTTAATTTTGAGTTTCTGGCATTTAGTAATATATTTGATAAAATTGGAAGTGTACTTCTTTTTTCAATGACACCTTGACAATAGCTTAATGCTTGTTGTAAATCTTGCTGGTTTACATTAAATTTCATTATCTTTGTTATAGTATAAAATTTGATTTTTTAATTTATTAATATTTTCAACTAACTCGGGTTGTTTTTCTTTTAATTTCTCTATTGTTTTTACTGAGTGAATAATTGTTGTGTGGTCTCTATTAGAAAATTCTCTTCCAATTTCTGGAAGAGATTTAGATGTTAAAATTTTAGTTAAATATATTGCTGTCTGTCTCGGTCTCACTAAGTATCTTGATCTACGAGAGGATAACATTTCATTTTTACTAATTTTAAAAAATTTACAAACAAGAGTTTGTATAACATCAATTGTGACTTTATTTTCTCCTAAATTTAAGAGGTCTTTTAAGATTACTTTTACCTCTGATAAATTAGGTGATTTATTATAAATTCTTGAAAAAGATGCTATCCTATTTACAGCACCCACTAATTCTCTGATGCTTGCAGTTATTTCTGAGCTAAGAAATTCTATAATCTCCTTTGAAATTTTAAATTCCCCAGAGGATAAACTACAAAATTCACTAATTTTATTATCAATTATTTTTTTTCGAAGTTCTAAATCTGGTTTTTGAATATCAACGACTAAACCTCCTGAAAATCTAGATTTTATTCTCTCCTGAATTCTTAATAATTTATTTGGTGCTCTGTCAGCAGATATTACAATTTGTGACCCTTTATCTAATAATGCATTAAATGTATGAAAAAATTCTTCCTGCATTGCCTCTTTGCCACTTATAAATTGAATATCATCAATCAATAAAACATCTGTATTTCTAAAATATTCTTTAAATTTCACCATATCATTAGATTTTATCGATTTTACAAATTGATACATAAATCGTTCAGCTGAAATAAACATAACTTTATTATCTTTCTTAAGCTCAATACCTATTGCATTTAATAAATGCGTTTTTCCCATCCCTACTCCCCCATAAAGATATAGAGGATTATAATGGGATACAGTGTCTGTAATCTTTAGAGTAGCTTCATATGCTAACTTATTACTTGATCCGGTAACAAAATTTTTAAATGTTTTATTTGGATCTATTCTATTATATTGTAGATATGAGTCTTTTATGAACGAAACATTTTCATGAACATCTAAAGATTTAGAATAATTCATATTTTTCTCTTCTTTAAAAGTCTTTTCAATAATTTTAAACTCAATTCTTATAATATCTTTTTTGTAATTTTTTGTTATTTGTAAAATTTGATCTAAATATCTAGAGGTGATCCAATCACGAATAAATCTTGTTGGGACTGACAACAAAATATAACCTTTAAATTCTTCTACAAAATTAATCTTTTTTAACCAGCTCTCATAAATTTCAAGCCCCAATTTACTCTTCATTTCATTTTGAACTAAACTCCAGTTAAAAGATAAGTCATTATCACTTTTTAAATTATTATTTGTATAAGAATTCTTCATATTTATGGAGAAAGTTCAGTTAGAACCATATCCCAATTATTGCAACAAATAATTTTGATAATTAAAAAAAAAATAAAATCTACGATTGAGTTTTTTTTTTCAATTTTAAAGATAAAAAAATTTAATTCAGTTCCAATATTAATTTTATTTCAGAAATAAAATTTATAATTGAAAATTTAAAAGTTAAATATTTACTAAATCTAAATATTGTATCTTAAATATTTTGATTTATAGATTTTGTAGATCCTATAGTTGTATAGAAATAACAACCTAGAGTGTATAGTTTAAAGCGTTGATATTTTTTTAGTTATTCTAGAAACATTTCTAGATGCATTTTGTTTCTTAATAATGCCAGTTTTTGCAATTTTCATTAACTCAGAATTCAACTTAGGTAAGAACTTAAGAGCCTCTGACTTTTTTTTACCTTCAATAAGCAAATTCATTTTTTTTAAAGCATTTTTATATCTGCTTTTTCGTGCTTTATTAACTGACGTTTGTTTTGAAATTCTTCTTATTCTTTTAATTGCAGATTTTGTATTAGCCATATGCGCAGGGGTATAGCTTGAGAATTAAATCGGGTCAATCAAATAATTAATTATTTTTGACAAATATTACAAAAAAAAGTGGATCTATTCGAAATATTTTTTTTTTGAATAATCCCTTTACATTTTATTTTTTTACAATTTAAACCATCTCTTTCATAAACTTTAAAAGTTTTTTGAAAATTTCCCTTTTTACCTATAACATTTTTAAAATCCCTAATACTTGAGCCACCTTTTTTAATTGCATCTAAAAGAATTTCTCTTGATTTTATTACTATTTTTTTACATTCCTCTAAACTAAGCAATTTTGCTTTTTTGAACGGATTAATTTTGCATAAAAATAAAATTTCATTTGCATAAATATTTCCAATTCCTGAAACAAATTTTTGATCCAATAAAAAATTTTTAATATTTTTTTCTTTTTTTCTAAAAAATGAAAAAATATATTCTTGATCAAACATTAAATTAAATGGTTCGGGCCCAAAAGTAGATATTTTATTTTCTAATAAATCTAAATTTTTGATAATTTGAAAAAAACCAAATCGTCTTGGATCATTATAAACTATCCTCAAATTACTAAAAATTATTTCAACATGATTATGTTTTTTTGGTAATGTTGGAGAACTATAAAAACTACTGTTAGTAAAAAAATTTTTTTTATTATTGTGAATAATATGAATTGTTCCCGACATACCAAGATGAATTAAACAATAGCTTTTATTTGATAAATGTAGGATTAGGTATTTAGAAAATCTATCGACTTTAATTATTTTTTGATTTATTAACAATTTTTCAAAATTTGTAGGAATCTTAAATCTTAAATTTCTGTTTTTTACTATTACTTTTTTTACCTTTTTTTGTTTGATTTTTTTACTTAAGGATTGTCTAACAACTTCTACTTCTGGTAATTCTGGCATTTAATACTATATTGATTATATAAATTATTTTTATATGCAACAATATCTACAAAATAAAAAAGGACTTATACAAAAAGTTTTTGATCAAGTGTATGATCAATATGATTTAATGAATGACTTCATGTCATTTGGTATTCATAGATTGTGGAAAAAAACTCTTATTAATATGATGAATCCTTCAGACAAACAGAAGCTAATTGATGTTGCGTGTGGTACTGGAGATATAGCTCACCTTTTTTTAAAAAATGTAAATGAGCCATCTCAAATAACTTGTGTTGATCCGAATAAAGGAATGATTAAAAAAGGTAAAGAAAAATTAAATTTGTTTAACAATATAAATTGGATTATCGCTCCTGCAGAAAAACTTCCATTAAAAGACAATTTATACGATTTTTATACAATTAGTTTTGGTTTAAGAAATACCAAAAATATTAATAAATCACTTTCAGAAGCTTACAGAGTGCTAAAACCTGGTGGTCGTTTTTTATGCTTAGAATTCTCAAAAATACAAAATAGTGGATTAGAATTTTTTTATAAAAATTATTCTAAACTTATACCAAGTATTGGGAATTTTGTTGTAGGACAAAGACAGCCCTATGAGTATTTAATTGAAAGTATTGAAAAATTTGTAAGTCAAGACGAACTAATAGATTTAATGATCAAAGAAAATTTTAAAAAATGTATTTACAGAAATTTATCTGGTGGAATAGTCTCAATACATAGTGGTTGGAAAATTTAATGATTAAAAAATTAATTATTTTATTTAAATTAGGTAGAAAAGTAGCTAAATCAGATATCTTAAACATAGTATCCAAATTTAAAGAGCCACCTCTAGCTATAAAGATATTATTTAAAATTTTATCGCTATCTTTGTCACCAAAAAAAAATATTAACATTATTAAAGACGAAGGTGAACGATTATCAAAATCATTGGAGTCTATGGGAACAACTTTTATAAAACTTGGACAATTTCTAGCTACAAGACCCGATATAATAGGTGATGAACTATCAAAAAAACTTGAAAATCTTCAAGATAAATTGCCACCATTTTCATTACTTCAAGCAAAAGAGATAATTAAAAATGACTTGGGAGATGAAACTTATAATTCAATAATAAATCTTAGTGAGCCCGTGGCAGCTGCATCTATTGCACAGGTGCATAAAGCAAAAATAAATGATAATGGAATAATTAAAGATGTTGCAATTAAAATTTTAAGGCCAAATATAAAAAAAATATTCAATGAAGAGATAGACTCGATTATGTTATTTGCCTTTTTAGTTGAGTCATTTATAAAAAAAACTAAAAGACTTAAGTTAGTTGAAGTTGTTTTCTTATTAAAAGAAATCACTAATTTAGAAATGGATTTAAGATTTGAGGCTGCGGCAGCAAACGAATATGCAGAAAATACTAAAAATGATATTGGATTTAGAGTTCCTCAGATTTATTGGAATTACACTAGTGAGAATGTGATGACATTAGATTGGGTTGATGGAATATCAATTCGAGAAACTCAAGAACTTAAAAATAAAAATTTCAATACGGAAAAAATTGCTGAAGATATAATTCAAAATTTTTTAAGACATGCTGTAAGAGATGGTTTTTTTCACGCTGATATGCATCAAGGAAATATATTCATAGATAATGATGGTCAAATAGTACCTATTGATTTTGGTATAATGGGTAGACTTGATAAAATGAGTAAAAGATTTTTAGCAGAAATTTTGTTTGGTTTTATTCAAAGAGATTATCGTAAAGTTGCTGAAGTACATCTAATAGCTGGACTTGTTCCTAAAGAAGTACCTATTGATGATCTTGCACAAGCTCTTAGATCGATCGGAGAGCCAATTTTTGGCCAAGCAGTTAAAGATATTTCTGGGGGAAAATTGTTAAAACAATTATTTGACGTAACTGAAAAATTTAATATGCAAACTCAGCCTCAATTACTTATGTTACAGAAAACCATGGTTGTAGTTGAGGGGGTTGCAAGAAAATTAAATCCAAATACAAATATTTGGACTACCTCAAAGCCTGTTCTTGAAAATTGGCTAAAAGAAACGAAAAATCCAATGACAAAATTGAATGAAACACTTCAAAATACTAGCGAGGTGATTAAAAGATTACCAGAATTTCCTGAAATAATGGATAAAGCAAATCAAGCTCTTACTTATCTAGCAAGTGGACAAATTCCACAAAACTCAAACTCCTATACAGCATTAAATACACAAAAATCAGAAATGACAGCATTTAGAAATCAATCTATTATTGGTTTATTAGTTCTTGTAATTTTTGGTCTTTTGATATTTTAATTCATACAATGATTGATTTAACAAACAAAAAAATTCTTTTTGTAATATGTGGTGGTATCTCAGCTTATAAGAGTCTTGAACTAATAAGATTATTTAGAAAAGATAAAGCTGAAATTAAAACTATCTTAACTGAAAACGCAAAAAAATTTGTTACGCCACTATCTATTACATCCTTATCGCAAGGTAAAGTTTATGATGATTTATTTAGTATAGAAAATGAAATTGAAATGGATCATATTTCGTTATCAAGATGGGCAGATGTTATAGTTGTGGCGCCAGCTACAGCTAACACTATTAGTAAACTTAGCCAAGGCTTAGCTCAAGATCTAGCCTCGACCGTGATACTCGCTTCAAATAAACAAGTTTTTTTTGCTCCAGCAATGAATGTCAGAATGTGGGAACATAAGTCAATACAAAATAATCTTAAGACCTTGAAAAAATATGGGTATAAGTCTATCGGCCCAGAAATTGGTGATATGGCCTGTGGAGAATATGGTAAAGGTAAAATGTCGAGTCCAGTTAAGATATATAATGAAGTTCATAATTTTTTAACAAACCAGACTAAAAATAATAAGATTAAAGCTCTTGTCACAGCAGGACCTACAAATGAATATATAGATCCAGTTAGATATATAACAAATAAATCAAGCGGGCTTCAAGGTTATGAGATAGCAAAATCTTTATTTAAAAGAGGTTTTGACACTACTCTGATATCTGGACCAACTAATATAAATGTAAGTGAAGGTATTAATTTAATCAAAGTAGAGACCTCTGAAGAAATGTTTAAAGCAACACAACAAAATTTACCGGTTGATGTAGCAATATTTGCTGCGGCTGTTTCTGATTTTAAATTAACTAAGAAGCATGATAAAAAAATTAAAAAACAAGAAAATTTTACTATTAATTTAGAAAAAAATATTGATATCTTAAATTATGTATCAAATCATAATTCTAAAAGACCAAAACTAGTTATTGGATTTGCTGCCGAAACAGAAAATATTGAAAAAAATGCTATTGAAAAACTCACAAATAAGAATTGTGACTGGATAATTGCTAATGATGTCTCAAAGAAAGAAAGTGGCTTTAATAGTGAATTTAATGAGGTAGTCATTCATTACAAAGACAATAAATTGAAGAAAGAAAAACTTTTCCTTAAAAAAAAATCAGAAATATCTGAAGAAATTGTAGATCGGGTTGTTGCTCAAATTAATTAATGGCTAAGGTCCTTTTAAAAAAATTAGATCCATCTGTAAATTTACCTGTATACAAAACCATTGGTTCATCTGGAATGGATCTTATAGCATTTACAAAAAAACCAATTAATATTAAACCAAATAGTTCTTGTTTAATACCGACTGGAATAGCTATAGCATTTTCCAAAGATTATGAAATTCAAATTCGACCAAGATCAGGATTAGCAGCTAAAAATAATATAAATGTTTTAAATTCACCGGGGACAATTGATAGTGACTATAGAGGAGAAATTAAAGTTATATTATATAATCATGGTAATGGGGACTTTATTGTAAATAATGGCGATAGAATTGCCCAAATGGTATTAGCACCAGTAATTAAAGCAGATATAGAAGTAACAAATGAGTTACCAGAAACATTAAGAGGTGAAGGTGGATTTGGCTCCACAGGAAAATGAATTTTAAACTTAATAAAAATCAAGTTCAAAGATTTTCAAGACAAATTGTTTTAAAGAATATCGGTATTTTAGGACAAAGAAAAATTATTGAGTCAAAAGTATTAATAATTGGAATGGGGGGACTTGGATGCCCTGTAGCAGAATTTTTAACACGAGCTGGAATTGGCTGTTTAGGAATAGTAGACAATGACAATGTCGATTTATCTAATATACATCGACAAAGTCTTTATGACATTGATGATATAAATAAATCTAAAGTTAAATCAGCTCAAAAAAAACTTAAAAAAATTAATCCAAAAATAAAAGTAAATTGTTATAAAATAAGACTGAGTGGAAATAATTATAAAAAGATAATTAAAAATTATAATTATATAGTGGATGGATCCGATAACTTTAAGACAAAGTTTTTAATTAATGATGTTTGTAAAAAAACAAAAAAAATTCTTATTACTGGTGCAATAAGTAAATTTGATGGGCATATATTTACATTCAATTTTAAAAATAAGGAAACTCCTTGTATAAGATCATTTTTTCAAGAAGAAAATGTTTCTGATGAAATATTGAATTGTGAATATGAAGGTATTTTAGGTACTGTGGCCGGAATCATAGGTACAATACAAGCCAATGAAGTATTAAAAAAAATTTTATCAATTGGTAAAGATTTAAATGGTAATATTTTAATTTTAGATTTATTGAATTTGAATTTTAGAAAAGTCAGATTAAAAAAGTTGAAAAATGCCCAAAAAAGAAAAATTTAAGTACATTCCAATAATACTTTTTTTAATATCATTTTCATCTTTAGTTAATGCAAATGAAATATTTTTATCTTTAAAAAAAAATAAAGTGAATGTAAGATATGGTCCAAGTTTTGAGTCCCCTGTTAAATTTATTTTTAAAAAGATTGATTTGCCCATCAAACAAATAGATAAAAAAGAGAATTGGAGAAGAATAATCGATATGAAAAATAATAGTGGATGGATACATCAATCACAACTTAAAAAAGTCAATTCGGTGATACCACTTAAAGATAAAATTATATTTAAAAAACCCTCAAATTTTTCAAAACCTTTAGCTCTTATAAAAGCTGGTAGAGTTTTAATATTACAAAAATGTAACGGGAATTGGTGTAAAATTAAATCAGGAAAATTTAAAGGTTGGATCAATAATGATAATATGTGGGGGCAAATTAATTAAGCCTATAACCGACAAATCTAAAAAATGAATTAATTATTTTTGCTGAACACAAACATCTTTGATTACTGGAGTATTTGCGCAATTTTCACATTTTGTTTTTTGCACAATACAACCATCATCAAGGACTTGAACATCAACAACTTTATCACATTTAGAACAAGTTGAAGAAATTGTTAATCCACATTTTTTACAATTATAATTTTCTATTTGCATGATTGTAAACTAATTATAAAAAAGTTTTAAACAAGTAAAATGTTTGCGAATAATTATCATTAGCATATTTTTTTTTGATAATAATAATTATTATTACTTAATATTAAGATAAAAATTTATTCAATCTTTTAAATTGAAAACCTTTAGTTCTTTGACTTGCTAGCCCACCATTTATCTAAAATGAAGTACCAAATTGAATTTGCTATAGGTTCAACAATTGCATCTGTGAGGGCAATCATAAAAGATACGTCTGCAACTAACATTAAAACAGTTATTGCTATAATAAAATGACCAATTGTATAAACTATTGTTCTAAGAATTGATCCTTTATTATTTCTATATATGTTTTCGGCTGCTTTAAATATACCGGTAGTAAGTTCCATTTATTTCTTAAAAGGACTATCAAGAACACATGCAACTAAATGAACTCTTGCTTGTTCCCCTCCGTTAAAAAAATTATGATATTTTGTATTGTTTGTTATCCACACTTTGCCATCAGCAGGAAGATGTTTGGCAACATTTTCTATCACCATTGAACATCCTTTGTTAGTTATAATGGGTACATGAAGTCTACATTCTGGATCTTTATGCCAACTTAAAGTTGATCTAGGTTCTTTTAACAACAATCTTACTCTTCCAAGCTTGAATCTTTTACTTAATGACTCATAAACTTCTTTAAAGTATGTTTGTTCAAATTCAGGGACTAATTGAGTATATTTAGACTCATCTATTTCAACATCTCGAGGTACTTCTTTTCCAGTTTCATCTGCTATAGTCCAATATTTTCCTCTAATATTATTTCCTTTTATAGAACTATCATCATTTGGAATTTGATTAATTGATATTGCGCCAAAATGTGTAACGCCTGGAGTGTTAAATTTTTTTGATTTTAAAATTTTTTCAAGATCCTTTCTTAATTTTGAAATATCAAAACTAAGACCTGGGACTTCATAAAAGTCCTCAAAACTGACTGTTCCCATATTTTTTGTCCCGCATTAAAAAATTAGTTCAACTTTAAATCAAATCGATCAGAATTCATAACTTTTACCCACGCCCTGATAAAATCTTTAACAAATTTGTCACCTGAATCTTCGCATGCATAAACCTCAGCAAGAGCTCTTAATTGAGAGTTTGAACCAAAAATTAAGTCAACTCTTGTTGCCTTCCATTTAGTTTTTTGAGTTTTTCTATCTTTCCCAACAAATGTTTGTTCAGATTTATCCTCTTCTTTCCAAGTGGTGTTCATGTCTAAAAGATTTATGAAATAATCGTTAGTAAGAGAACCAGGTCTATTTGTAAAAACACCATGTTTTGAACCATCAAAGTTTGTGTTTAATACTCTCATTCCACCCAAAAGTGCGGTCATTTCTGGAGCCGTTAAACCCATCAACTGAGCCTTATCAATAAGTTTTTCCTCTGCAGAGACATTTGAAGCTCCGCCATTCAGATAATTTCTAAAACCATCTGCTTGTGGCTCAAGAAGAGCAAACGAGTTTATATCAGTCTGATCTTGCCTCGCGTCTCCCCTTCCTGCTGAAAATGGAACCTGAGCTTTATAGCCAGCTTTTTTTGCAGCCATTTCAATACCAACACCTCCAGCTAACACGATTAAGTCTGCCATTGAAACACTTTTCTTTTTACTATCAAATTTACTTTTAATTTTTTCTAAAGTTTTAATTACATTCGATAATTTCTTCGGATTGTTCACTTTCCAATTTTTTTGGGGTTCCAACATTATTCTTGCACCATTAGCACCACCTCTTTTATCTGAGCCTCTGAAGGTAGATGCTGATGCCCATGCAGTAGAAACTAAATCTGAAATTGATATTCTTGATTTAGAGATTTTACTTTTTAAATCTTTAATATCCTTTGATTTAAGTTTATATTTTGGCTTATCAATTGGATCTTGCCAAATTAATTGTTCTTTGGGAACCTCATTACCAAGATAGCAAACTCTTGGTCCCATGTCCCTATGAGTTAATTTAAACCAAGCTCTTGCGAAAGCATCATGAAACTCTTTTGGATTTTGGTGAAAATGTTTAGTGATAGGTCCATAGTTAGGGTCAACTTTCATTGATATGTCTGTTGTTTGCATCATTGGTGGATGAAATACACCTTTTTGATGCGCATCAGGAACCATTTTAATTTCTTGACCATTTTTTTTTGGAGTCCATTGATGAGCGCCAGCTGGGCTTTTTGTAAGCTCCCATTCATGTCCATATAAACAATCTAAATAACCCATATCCCATTTAATTGGATTTTGAGTCCAAGCACCCTCAATACCACTACTTATTGTATCGACACCTTTTCCAGATTTATATCCACTATTCCATCCTGTTGACTGATCTTGAAGTCTTGAAGCCTCAGGGTCCGGGCCTTTAAAAGACTCAGATGCTGCACCGTGAGATTTTCCAAACGTATGCCCTCCAGCAACTAATGCCGCTGTTTCATAATCATTCATAGCCATTCTTCCAAATGTCTCTCTAATGTCATGTGCTGCTAGTTTTGGATCAGGATTAGCATCAGGACCTTGTGGATTTACATATATTAGACCCATATGTGAAGCTCCTAATGGCTGTTCTAAATCTCTCTTTCCACTATATCTTTCCACACCTAACATTTCTTTTTCTGAGCCCCAATAAATATCATCTTCTGGTTCCCAAATATCAGTTCTACCAGCTCCAAAACCAAAAGTTTTAAAACCCATAGAGTCTAAAGCTACATTTCCAACAAGTATGAATAAATCTGCCCATGAAATTTTTCTTCCATATTTCTTTTTAATAGGCCATAAAAGTAATCTAGCTTTATCTAAATTAACGTTATCTGGCCAAGAATTAAGTGGTGCAAATCTCTGATTACCCGTTCCTGCTCCACCTCTGCCATCACCAGTTCTGTAAGTTCCAGCTGCATGCCAAGCTAATCTAATAAATAATGGACCATAATGACCATAATCTGCTGGCCACCATTCTTGGGAATTTGTCATTAATTTTTTTAAATCTCTTTTTAATGCCTTGTAATTTAGTTTTTTAAATTCTTTTGCATAACTAAATTTTTTATCCATAGGGTTAGATAAATTTGAGTGCTGACTCAGAATTTTAAGATTTAAACTATTTGGCCAAAAGTCTCTAACTGTTTGACCTCTTCCTGCAGAAAACTTTGCTGGCGTTCCTACTCCTGTAAAAGGACATTTACTCATTTGATTGGCCTTAAAAGACTTGTTTTTAAAATTTTCAGTACTCATAGATATCTCCTTTTAATTCAGCAATATTTACTTTATAATGATTCTAAAAAGGTGTCAATTGTATAAAAATGACGCTTACTTCAAAAAATTAATCCTCAAGTTTTACTAGAACTTCAACAGATTTAATTTTTTTTCCATTAATTTTTCTTTTTATATTTATAGGTCCCACATCTGAATTTTCTAAATCAATTAATTTTTCCTCATTTAAATCGTAGAAGTGATGATGATCTGAGATGTTGGTGTCAAAATAGGTTTGATTAGAGTTAATAGGAATTTGCTTTAAATATCCTTTTTTTTCAAAAGCGTGAACTGTATTATAAATTGTTGCTAAAGATATTCTGTTATCTAATTGATCTTTTATTTTCTTTGCTAAATCATTAATAGTAAAATGAAATGTTTGTTTAGTATCAAACAAGACTTCACATATTTGAAGCCTTTGTTTTGTGGGTCTAAGGCCAGAATTTCTTAATTTTTCAATATATTTCATACATTAAATGTGTTGTTAGTTATAATTGTTCTAATCTAGTATTAAAAGTATATTATATGTAGATAAAATCAAGTAAATAAGAGTATTCTATTTTATGAAAAAAAATTCATACTCATATGATGAACTTATTAATTGTGGAAATGGCCAATTATTTGGTAGAGGAAATGCAAAGTTACCTCTTCCACCGATGCTAATGTTTGATAGAATTACAGAGATTAATGATAGCAATGGTGCATTTAAAAAAGGTTCTCTTAAAGCTGAATTGGATATAAAAAATGATCTCTGGTTTTTTAATTGTCATTTCAAAGAGGATCCTGTTATGCCTGGTTGTTTAGGACTTGATGCCATGTGGCAACTGGTTGGTTTTTATTTAGGTTGGATAGGAAACCCTGGGAAAGGAAGAGCATTAGGCGTTGGGACAGTAAAATTTACTGGGGAAGTTTTACAAAATGCTAAATTAGTAAAATATGAAATTGATATGAAAAAAATTATGTCTCCTGGAGGAACAACTGTGGGTCTCGCTAATGGGGTTGTTTTAGCAGATGGAAAAAAGATTTATTCAGCAGACAGTTTGAAAGTGGGATTATTTAAATAATGAGAAAAGTAGTTGTAACAGGATTAGGTATTGTTTCTTGTTTAGGAAATAATCAATCAGAAGTTTATGAATCACTACTTAATTCAAAATCTGGGATATCTTTTTCTGAGGAATATAAGGAGCATAATCTTAAAAGTCATGTTCACGGAAAACCAAAAATTAAACTTGAAGATTATATAGACAGAAAAACTATTAGATTTATGGGATCAGGCTCAGCTTATAATTATATTGCGATGAAAGAAGCAATAACAGATTCTGGTTTAGAAGAAAAAGATGTGAGCAATTTTAAAACAGGAATTGTAATGGGTTCTGGAGGCCCTTCAATTGAGAATGTAATTTTAGCTGCAGATAAAACTAGAGCTAAAACTCCAAAATTAATGGGTCCATTTATTGTTCCAAGAACGATGGCAAGCACTGCATCTGCTACTCTCGCTGTTCCATTTAAAATTAAAGGAACGAACTACACAATGAGTTCTGCTTGTGCAACAAGTGGTCATTGTATTGGAAATTCGATGGAATTAATTCAAATGGGAAAGCAAGATATAGTATTCGCAGGTGGAAGTGAGGAAATTCATTGGGCAATGACTGCAATGTTTGATGCTATGACAGCTTTATCATCTAAATATAATGATACTCCTGAGACAGCATCAAGAGCATATGACAAAACTAGGGATGGTTTTGTGATTGCCGGTGGTGGTGGTGTTCTAGTTCTTGAAGAATACGAACATGCAAAAGCCAGGGGTGCTAAAATTTATGCAGAATTAACTGGTTATGGAGCAACTTCTGATGGATATGATATGGTGGCACCCTCAGGTGAAGGAGCAGTTAGGTGTATGAAAATGGCAATGGCAACTGCAAAAAATAAAATTGACTATATTAATACTCATGGAACATCTACACCAGTCGGGGATATAACAGAATTAAATGCTGTAAGAAAAACTTTTGGTGATGATATTCCAAAAATAAGTTCAACTAAATCGTTATCAGGACATCCATTAGGTGCAGCATCTGTTCATGAAGCAATTTATTGTTTAATAATGATGAAAAACAATTTTATTGCTGGTTCAGCAAATATAAATGAAATGGATGAAGAGGCTAAAAAATTCCCAATTATTGCAAAAACTGAAACAGGAACAAATTTAAATACTGTAATGTCTAATAGTTTTGGTTTTGGTGGTACTAATGCTGCTTTAATTTTTGAGAAGGTTTAATTATGAATTTAATGAAAGGTAAAAAAGGATTGATCATGGGTGTTGCTAATGAAAGATCTATCGCCTGGGGTATATCTCAAAAACTTGCTGAGGCAGGAGCTGAATTAGCATTCACATATTTAGGCGACGCTCTTAAGAAAAGAGTTGTTCCTTTAGCTGAAAAATTGAACTCAAAAGTAATATTTAGTTGTGATGTTGAAAAAAAAGAAGAAGTGGTAAAATTATTTGAGGAAATTAAATCTAAATGGGGAGAAATCGATTTTGTAGTCCACGCAGTTGCTTTTTCGGATAAATCAGAATTATCAGGTGAGTATTTAAATACTACAAGAGAAAATTTTTTAAGGAGTATGTTAATCTCTTGTTTTTCATTTACAGAAGTTGCAAAAGAAGCATCAAAAGTAATGAAACAAGGTGGAAGTCTTCTTACGTTAACTTACGAGTCTACTAAAGCTATTCCAAATTATAATGTAATGGGCGTTTGTAAATCAGCATTAGAAGCTAGTGTCAAATACTTAGCCAGAGATTTGGGTGCCAAAGGTATAAGAGTAAATGCAATAAGTGCTGGACCTATTAAAACCTTAGCAGCTTCTGCTATTGGTGATGCAAAATTTTTATATAAATGGAATGAAGACCACTCATTCCTAAAAAGAAATGTTGATATTCATGATGTTGGAAATTCAGCATTGTATCTTTTAAGTGAGCTTGCAAATGGTGTTACTGGTGAAATTCACTACGTAGATGCTGGCTATAATAAAGTAGGTATGCCAGATCCTAAAAATATTACTTAATTTTTATATAAGTTTTGTCTCGATCTAACAGCTCTTAACTCTAATAAATTTTCGTGTCCTACGCCATCTTTATCAGTTCTACTAATAACAGATTTAATATTCCACCCATTATCAAAAAACCAATCAAATCCGGTTTCGAAAATTATCATTGAGCTAAAGTTTTTATCAATAGTAGTGTTATATTTGGTGGTATTACCAACATAGTTAGCTTGTATATCTGATCCATCTGTAAGATCCTTACTAAAATCTAACTTAAAATAAGGAATAAATAATGAGTCGGTAAGATATATTTCTTTCTCAATGGCAGATCCTACAGAAATTGATGATGTTTCAAGTTCTCTTTTACCAAATTTTAACTTTGAAATACTGCTACCTGTCTCAGAATATCCATCAAAATTTACAAAACCAAAATCAAACTTGGAATAATTGTGAAATTTATAATCTTTATGGACATTCTTGAAATTATATTTAACCGAACCAAAAACTTGTTTTGCTTTGAATTTACCTTTTACAACATTAGAAGGGTTTGACATGTCAACAATACGTGTTGTAGCGTAAGTAGTTTTTCCAAATCCTAAAAAAGAATCAATATAATTTTTTTCAGATCCTTGCCAGGTATTATAAATGGAAAAATTATCAGATCTTGCTAAAAATCCAGTACTATCCTTCATGCCTATATCAGATTGATCATCTTCATGCCTCAAAGCAAGTCCAAATAAAGAACCTTTATCATAATTAACATCTGCACCCACTATAAAACTCTCAGTTCTATTTATTATTCCTAAATCACCAACTGAACTAAGATTAAGTCTACCCTTATTAATTGAGCCAGCTGTCCAAAATGCCCAATCCTTGGGTGTCATATTATAATTTTCTTTTAAATATTTTGTTAATGGAAGTTTACTAATTAAATCATCAACATTTTTTGCAGATAAATTTTTATATTCATCAATGTAATAATCAAATAATTCAGTTGGTATTTGTTTATTATAATTATTTTGATCATTGGCAAGAGTTAATCTCATATCTTTAATTCGAGTTGATTTATTAATTCCAACTCTTCTAAACTGTTCCATTCTACGCATGACTTGATTGGTAGTATTAAACATAAATCTTTTAGCATATTCTGTTTGAGCGTTTATCATTCCACTTACTTGTTTATCATTGAACGCGGTGTAAGTACTACCGCTAGCTTCAGTTGAATTAATTGTTAATGTTGTTTGACCGCTTACTGTTGCACTTTCACCAGCTGTTCCACCATATTCAATTACATATGCTCCAACTGTATTAGTACAAGGTAAATCATTCCATTTACCTTTGTTGTCTCCAGAGCCATACATATGAGCACAATTTTCTTGCCCATCTTTATCACTATTATGGTCATTAGGTTCATTAGTTAGCCAATTTACATATTCATATCCTGATGCTACCGTGCAATCTGGATGAGCAGGATCAGCTTTAGGTTCAATTTTTTCCTGGCAGTGAAAAGTTTTTCCATTATCTGGTCCAGAAACCCATTCCCAAGTACCCTCGCCAGCTAGTCCATGTGGAGTAGAATTACCTGCACCACCACTAGTTATTGCTGGATGGGTATTAGATGTATGCGTTGCATCGTCAGATCCACCAATCCAAGTATTGGTAGCAATTTTATTTTTAATAAAATTATTTTCAGCTGCACTTGTAATTGTTACAAGATAACCTGTTAAACCTTCGTAAGTTGATGCCTCTGCTGCAGTTTTTGCATTGGTCCAATTAATATTTCCCGTTACAAGTTGATAATAATGACCATTGCCTGAAAAATAATTAGTACCTGCTGGAGTTACAGCAACAGTAATTGTAGGTGATCCAGCAGCACCATCGCCTTTGAATGATAATGTTGCAAGTGCATTATTGATATCATCTTGTGTTCCTCTAAAACCTATTTCTGTAAGAGAATTACCTGTACACTGAGAAGGTACACTTGAATTATCACTTGTATAATTACAATAGCCCGCTGCCTGCATTAAATTAGTTACAGACGTTACCTTTATATTTCCATCCGATGCTACAGCTGAAACAAGAAGGGTTCCTGTGTAACCACTAATACTAGGTGTTGTTCCTGAACTTGATAATAAAACAAAATCAGTTGTATCAGTTGTTAAAGTTGAAGGCATAGTAACTGTGCCTGAATAAACTTTATTACTGTTAAATAAAAATAATAAAATAATCAAACTTAAAACAGCAACTCTCATAAAATAATTTTAATTATTCTACTTATTTCTTGATTTACATTTTAAACCTAAGCTTGTTTGATAGAAAGTTTTACCTTTCCTCTATCAAATCCAATCACTTTTACTTTTACCTCATCACCTTCTTTGACAACATCAGTAACTTTAGCTACTCTTTTATCTGCAAGTTCTGAAATATGTACTAGTCCATCTTGTTTTCCTAAGAAATTTACAAATGCACCAAACTCCATAATCTTCATTACTTTGCCTGAATAAATTTTATTCAATTCAGCTTTAGCTGTGATGTCTTTAATCATCTGCATAGCAACGTTTCTAGACTCTTCATCTGGAGCAGAAACTGTTACAATTCCTTCATCATTAACATCTACTTTAGCACCAGATTTTTCAACAATCTCTCTAATTGTTGCTCCACCTTTACCAATTACTGCAGCGATATCTTTTTTATCAACATTAATTTTTTCCATTTTTGGAGTATGTTTTCCAACATCTGCTCTTGAAGCTGATAATGCTTTATTCATCTCTCCTAATATATGAACTCTTCCGTCTTTAGCTTGACTTAATGCCTGTTCCATAATTTCAAAGGTAATACCTGTAATTTTAATATCCATTTGAAGGGAAGTAATCCCATCTTTAGTTCCAGCAACTTTAAAGTCCATATCACCTAAGTGATCTTCATCACCTAAAATATCTGATAAAACAGAAAAATCATCTCCTTCTTTAATTAATCCCATTGCTATACCTGCAACTGGTTCTTTTATTGGCACACCAGCATCCATTAAAGCAAGTGAGGTTCCACAAACAGTAGCCATTGAAGATGAACCATTTGACTCTGTAATTTCAGAAACAACTCTAAAAGTATAAGGAAATGTTTCTTTTGATGGTAATGAAGAATGAATTGCTCTCCATGCTAGTTTTCCATGTCCTATTTCTCTTCTTCCAGTTCCAATTCTACCTGTTTCCCCAACTGAAAATGGTGGAAAGTTATAGTGAAGCATAAATCTTTCTCTTTGTAATCCATCTAAACTTTCAATTCTTTGTTCATCATCAGATGTGCCTAGAGTAGCTGTTACAATTGCTTGTGTTTCTCCTCTAGTAAATAAAGCAGAACCATGTGTTCTTGGCAAAACACCGACCTCACATGAGATTGGCCTTACATCAGACAAACCCCTACCATCAATTCTATTTTTATTTTTTAATATGTCTGTTCTTACAATTGATTTTTCTATCTTTTTGAGTTCAGAATTTACATCTAGATCTGTATAATTTTCGTTATCCTCATAAAGTTTTTTAGCTTTATCAGTTATTTCTGAAATTTGGTTTGATCTATCTTGTTTATCTCTTGTAGCAAAAGCTTTTTGAAGATCTTTTGTAAAAGTTTCCTCGAGTTTTTTCTTAACTTCAGACAGATCTTTCTTTTCAACTATCCAATTAGATTTTCTGCATTCTTTTGCAAGTTCATCTATCATTTGAATTATAGGCAAAAAGCCTTCGTGACCAAATTTTACCGCATTTAACATTTCTTCCTCTGTTAAACCGTTTGCTTCTGACTCAACCATTAGTACAGCATCTTTCGTACCTGCCACAACCAAATCAAGTTTTGATTTTTCTAACTCAGCTTTTGAGGGATTCAAAACATACTTTCCATCAATAAATCCAACTCTAGAAGCTCCAACCGGACCCATAAAAGGCATTCCTGATATGGCTAATGCTGCTGATGAAGCTATGATTGATAAAATATCTGCTTCATTTTCTTTATCATATGAAATTACTGTTGGTAGCAATTGAACTTCATTTTTAAATTCATCAGGAAACAACGGTCTAATTGGTCTATCAATTAATCTAGAAATTAATGTCTCGCTCTCAGTTGGTCTTGCTTCTCTTTTAAAGTATCCGCCTGGAATTTTTCCAGCTGCGTAGTATTTTTCTTGATAGTTTACAGATAATGGAAAATAATCCACATCAGGATTTATTTTTTTTGCTCCCACCACTGTTGCTAAAACGACTGTCTCTCCACATGTTGCTACAATTGCTCCATCTGCCTGTCTTGCCACCTTTCCTGTTTCTAAACTTATTTTCTTACCTGCTACTTCAATTTCCTTCTTATATATTTTAAACATTTCATTTCCATTTCTTTTCGTTCATTTCGTTCCATCTCATTTAATATATCCTAAATTTACTTTCTCAAATTTAATTTTGAAAGTACATTCTTGTAAGAATCCATCTTGTTTCTTTTAAGATAATCTAACAATTTTTTTCTCTTATTTACAGCTTTAAGTAATCCAACAGAGGAATGTTTATCTTTTTTAAACTTTTTAATATGTTTTGAAAGTACCTCTATTTTATCTGTTAACAAAGCAATTTGAATTTCAGATGATCCTGTATCCCTCTCATGCATTGCTAAATCTTTTGCTCTTTTATTCATATATAGCTTTCCTATTTATTTGTTTGTTTAATTAAGTTTTCGATTTTTTCCGCATACTCAAAAGATTCATCTTTTCTAAAGAGTATTTTTGGTAAAAATTTCATGATTATTTTTTGTGATAATATTTTTCTAATAAAAAATGCATTTTTTTTTAATTTTTCAATTACTTCATCAGCATTTTTACCTCCTAATGGTAAAACATAAGCTTTTGCAATTTTTAAATCTTGACTCATTCTTACCTCAGTAACAGTTATTGACTTAGTATCTATATCTTGAACTTTAGCCTCATTTTTAATAAAAATCATACTTAAAGATTGTTTAATCATCTCACCAACTCTAAGTTGCCTTTGTGAAACTGGTTTTCCTATTCTATCAACCATATTAGATTGTTCTTTCTTTTGAGCTAATACTAAATGCTTCTAATGTATCGTTTTTTTGAAAATCCATATAGTCTTTTAATGTAATTCCACACTCTTGACCATTGTTAACCTGTTTGACTTGATTTTTTTCTCTAAAAATAGATCCAATTTTACCCGTATAAATGATATTTCCATCTCTAATAACTCTTACATTTGATGAACTCAAAATTTCTCCATCGGTAACTTTTGAGCCTGCAACTTTTCCAGCTCCAGAAACTTTAAAAATTTCTAAAATTTGCGCAGAACCTGTAATTTTTTCCTCTATATCTGGTGTTAATAATCCTGACATTCTTTTTTTTACATAATCTAAAACCTCATAGATGATATTAAATGAAGATATTTTAATCTTTTCTTTTTCTGCAAGATTTTTGGCTTCTTTACTAGGTTTAACATTAAATGCGATTAAAATAGCACTTGAGGCTTTTGCTAAAGTTACATCAGTTTCTGTAACCATGCCAATATCAGATAAGATTATCTTTGTTTTTACTTCTTCATTTTTAATTTGATTAATTGCGTTTTTAATTGCCTCAGAAGATCCATGCACATCTGCTTTAATAATTAAATTTAATTCCTCTGCAGACTTATTTGAAAATGCAGACTCTTGAGTAACAAAAGATAAAGGATTTTTGCCTACTTTACTTTCCTCGGCTCTATTTTCACTTAATGATTTTGCTTCTTTTTCACTATCTAAGACTATAAAATCATCCCCAGCTTTTGCTGCTCCATTTATTCCTAAAATTTCAACGGGCATTGATGGATCTGCCTTATCTACATTTAACCCTTTATCATTAATTATCGCTCTAACTTTTCCCCATTTCAAACCACTTACAAAAAAATCACCTTTTTTTAGGGTTCCTGATGTTACAATTATAGATGCCACAGGCCCTCTTCCAGTATCAATTTTTGATTCTAATACTACTCCTGTTGCTTTTGAGTCAAAATCTGTTTTCAGATCTAAAATTTCTGCTTGTAAAATAATTGACTCAACTAACTTGTCTAAATTAAGTTTTGTTTTTGTAGAAATTTCAACCATTAAGGTATCTCCAGATAAATCCTCGGCAATCAATTCATGTTCCAATAATTGATTTTTTATTTTTTGTGGATCAGAATCTGGTAAATCACATTTATTAATAGCTACTACAATTGGTACATTTGCTGCTTTAGCGTGTTTTATCGATTCTATTGTTTGCGGTTTTACCCCATCGTCAGCTGCAACTACTAAAACAACTACATCAGTTAATTTGGAACCTCTAGCTCTCATCTCTGTAAAAGCAGCATGACCTGGTGTATCAATAAAAGTTAACTTACTTGATTGACTCTCTATTTGATAAGCACCAATATGTTGAGTTATACCTCCAAACTCACCTGAAACTACGTTCGCACTTCTCAATGCATCTAGAACTGATGTTTTTCCATGATCGACGTGTCCCATAACTGTAACTATAGGTGGTCTATTTTTTAAATTTTCTGATCTTGACTCCTTAATTTTTTTAATTATTTCCTCTGCTTTTTCTTCTCTTATAGGATTATGTCCAAATTCCTTAACTAAAAACTCAGCTGTATCAGCAGCTAAAGTTTGATTTATAGTAACGGACACACCCATTCCAAATAAATATTTAATTACATTACTCGATTGTTCTGCCATTTTATTTGCTAGCTCTCTAACTGTAATCGCTTCAGGAATATTTATATCTCTTTTAATATTTTTTAAATTTTCTTTATCTTCCTCTTTTTTTTCTGCGTTTTTGAGTTCTTTTTGCCTCGCCCTTTTTATTGAAGCTAAACTTCTTTCTCTATATTCAATTTCATCACTTAAAGCTCTTGAAACTGTTAATTTAAGTTCTCTTTTTTTTGATCCTAGTTTAGATTTTTTATCTTTATTTTCATCTTCACCTCTTAATCTTTTGGTTGCTCTTTGTTCTGCAAGTTTTCTTCTTTCAAAATCACTAGTGGATGCAGGTGTTTTAGACGGGAAATTTGGTTTAGATAAAGTATTTTTTTTAAAACTCGAAAAAGACGATTTATTCCCAACATTTTTTGAGTGATTACCCTTATACAAAGGTTTTTGATTTTTTTTATCAATAATTACGGTATTTTTTCCTAAAGTTTTTGAAATTCCAAAATTCTTAATGGGTTTTTTGGTTCCCCTTGATAAAGTTAACTTTGTTTTTTTCTTTTCCATTTTTCATCTCTCAATCTTTATAAATAATTTTTCTAGCTGACATTATTAGATCATCAGCCTCAGTTTTTGATAAAGCAAAATCTTCTAAATAACCTTGTATCTTCACTCTTTCACCTTTTACAACATCAAAACCACCTGTTAGTTCATCTGAGGCTAAATCAGCAAAGTCCTCTAAATTTAAAATTTTTTGTTCCCCAAGTGTCACTAACATTCCTGGGGTAAGACCTTTAAGATTTATTAAATCATCAGCAAGACCTAGATCTTTTATTCTTTGAGAAATATCCGCTTGATCTTTTTCATAAAATTCTTTTGCTCTTTCAATTAGTGCTTTTGCTGTATCTTCCTCGATCCCCTCTATCTTAACTAAGTTTTCTAAAGAACTATCTTTAATATCATCAATAGTCGAAAAGCCTTCTGCAACTAACAACTGACCTAAGGTTTCATCTAACTCTAAGTTTTTAACAAAATTTTCAGTTTTTTCTTTAAACTCTGCTTGTCTTCTCTCAGAATCTTCCTGATCAGTCATAATATTGATTTCATAATTTAACAATTTTGTAGCTAATCGAACATTTTGACCTCTTCTACCAATAGCCTTACTCAAATTTTCTTCTGTCAAAATAACATCGAGTTTTTTTCTTTCACTATCTACATTTACCCTTTGAACTTCTGCTGGTGACAATGCGTTAGAAACCAAAACTGCAGGATCTTCAGACCAATTCACAATATCAATTTTTTCCCCTTGTAGTTCATTAACAACTGCTTGTACTCTAGAACCTCGCATTCCAACACAAGCTCCGACTGGATCTAAAGATGTATCAACAGCTTTTACACAAATTTTTGCTCTGCTTCCTGGGTCTCTAGATGAAGATTTAATTTCAATCAATCCATCATATATTTCTGGAACTTCTTGAATAAAAAGTTTTTCCATAAACTTTGGATGCGCCCTTGATAAAAAGATCTGTTGACCCCTAGGCTCTCTTCTTACATCAAAACAATAGGCTTTAATTCTATCACCAGCTTTTATATTCTCTCTAGGTATTAACTCGTTTTTTTGTATAATTGCTTCAGTTCTACCTAAATCAACAATGATGTTGCCAAACTCCAATCTTTTTACTATCCCGCTTAAAATTGTATCTTTTTTATCTATAAAATCATTAAATTGTCTCTCGCGTTCTGCTTCTCTTACGTTAGAGTTAATGACCTGTTTTGCTGTTTGAGCAGCAATTCTACCAAAATCAAAAGACGGCAAAGGTTGCAATATTTCGTCACCAATTTTTTTTTCTTTATTTTGCTGATTTAAGTTAATTGCATCTTCTAATTTAATTTCAGTATTAGAATTTTCTGGATTTTCACAAATCACAAGTTTTCTGAAAATTTCTATATCGCCATTATCTCTATTTATTAATACTTTAATATCATTGTCTTGACCAAATTTTGACTTTGCCGCCTTTGCTATACCAGTTTCCATCGAGCTTATTATCAATTCTTTATCAATTGATTTTTCCAAAGCAACTGCTTCAGCTATTCTCAATAATTCAAGTTTATCTGCTCTTTTATTTAACATAATTTTGATTGCTCCAAAAAAAAATGGGCCAAAGCCCATTTCATAATTCAACAATGTAAACGCAATATATAAAAGTTTTTTTAATATTCAATAAAAACTATTATGAGAAAATGTTTGTTTTATCAGTATTTTCCCAGGAAAAAGCACCATCTTTTTCTGGAGTTCTTCCAAAATGACCATAGGCAGCTGTTTTTTCGTAAATTGGTTTATTCAAACCCAGCATTTCTCTTATTCCCCTTGGACTTAAATCAAAATTTTCGTTTATTTTTTCAATAACAAATTTATTTTTATTTATATCTTCATCAAATAGATCTACATAGATTGATAATGGTTTTGAGACACCGATAGCATATGCTAATTGAATAAGACATTTGTTAGCAATTTTTGAGGCTACAATATTTTTAGCAATATATCTTGCTGCGTATGCTGCAGACCTATCGACTTTTGTTGGATCTTTTCCAGAAAAAGCACCTCCACCATGTGGAGCTGCTCCACCATAAGTGTCCACTATTATCTTTCTTCCTGTTAAACCACAATCTCCATCTGGACCGCCTATAACAAAATTTCCAGTTGGATTAACATAAAATTCATCTTCATTAAATCCTTCCATAAATTTTTTAGGAATGGAATTTAACATATATGGTTTTAATAATTCTCTAACATCACTTTGATTTATATCAGCGGAGTGTTGAGAGGAAATTACTACAGATTTTACTTTAAAGGGTTTTCCATCAATATATTCAAAAGTTACTTGGCTTTTTGAGTCTGGTTCAATATTTTTCAATTTTCCAGATTTTCTATCCTCAGCCATTAATCTTAAAATCTTGTGTGAATAATGGATTGGTGCAGGCATAAAAACATCTGTTTCATTACATGCGTAACCAAACATAATTCCCTGATCTCCTGCGCCTTCATCTTTATTGCTAGAGGAATCCACTCCCATTGCAATATCCGCTGATTGTGAATGTAAATGGCACTCAATTTTTGTTGCTTCTTTCCACGTAAAACCATCTTGATCGTAGCCAATATCCTTAATACAATTTCTAACTTTAGAAATAATCTCATCTTTATTTATTTTTGGACCACGTACCTCTCCAGCTAGAACAACTTTATTCGTGGTTGTAAGAGTTTCACAAGCTACTCTTGAATAGGGATCTGCTGAAAGATAAGTATCAACTACCATATCAGAAATTCTATCGGAAACTTTATCTGGATGGCCCTCAGATACTGATTCGCTTGTAAAAAAAAAATTTTTTAAATTACTCATTTCTGATCCTATTAAATGAAAATGTTAAAAAAATATACAATAAAATTAATATCATGAAAATTACATTCCCAAATGTGGAAAAAATTGTTTTATCTAAATCCCTTCTATTTTCAAAATCAATGTAACCATTCACTCCATAATCTATTTTTTTTTCTATTTGACCTAAAGGATTTATTATTGCCGCCATACCATTATTTGAAGCTCTTAATACATACTTTCCATTTTCTATTGCTCTAAATATACTATGCGTAAAATGTTGCTTTGGTCCAATTGATTGTCCAAACCAACCATCTTCTGAAATATTAATTATAAAATCAAAATCAAAATCTTTTGTTAAATTTCCACTATAAATAATTTCATAACAAATGAGCGGCAAAAATCTTAATTTTTTATTATTTTTTTCTATTTCAAAAATTTTTCTTTCACTTCCTTTTGTAAATGATCCAAAATCATTAGTAATAGATTTTAAACCTATCTTATTTAAGATATTTTCAAACGGAATAAATTCACCAAATGGAACTAAATTAAGTTTTCTATAATTATCAATTAAATTTAATTTACTGTCAAAAATCGAAAAAGAGTTATAAAATTCTTTTTTGTCACCTTCAGTCTCTCTAGCAATTATGCCTAAACCAATTAAGTGATTTTCACCAAAATGTTCCTCAATAATATCACTATATAAATAGAATTCATCTTGATAAGCGTTTGGTATAATTCCCTCTGGCCAAATAAAAAATATTTTTTTTTTTTTTTCTGGTGCACTTAGTAATATTAATTCGTTAATAACAGTTTCTGTCTGAGTATTATCATAAAATCTTTCAAGATTTATATTGGAACCAATAACTCTAAAAATATAAGGACTCTGCTTAATCTCATTATTTAAAAATCTTTTTTCTTTAAAAGTTCCAAAAGTGAAAAAAAATATTGGTAATAGTAAAAAAATAATACATATAAAAATTTCTTTTTTAGATTGTCTAAGGATGAAAAGTGCCGGTAGAGTAAAGAGACTTATCATTACTAGATTTAATGAATAAGTCCCAACTATAGATATAATACTTATAAAAGTAAGTTCTTCAGATAAACTATAAATTATCAAATTCCATGGGAAGCCTGTTAAAATATTCCCTCGAATAAATTCAGTAAAACCTAACAAGGATGAAAATAAAAAAAAAGCACTTAAAAGATTTCTTGGATCATACAAATATAAAATTAGTGTAGCCAATCCATAAAATATTGCTAAAAAAGAAGGAACTAAAATTATACCAATTGGAATTAAAAAATTAAGATCTTTATCAAAAGTTAAAGATATTGTAATCCAATATAAGCTTGCTAAAAAATAACCAAAACCAAAAAGCCATCCATAGTAAAAGAAAAATTTCTTATTTGTTTGGAACTTTAATTTTTTGATTAAAAAACTAAAGAAAATGCTAAATGTAAAAAAGTTTATAAAAAAAAAATTGAAAGGCGGAAGACTTAAAGAAGTTAAACCTCCTAAAATTAGTAATATCAAAGATTCAATAAAAAATTTTTTATTCAATTTAATTCAATAATTTTTTAATAGATGCAAAAATTTGTTTTTCTTCATTAAACATTTTTTTATATTCTTTTAACTTAATGTGATTATAGCCTAACAAATGTAAAAAACCGTGAATAAATAATTTGATGGTTTTTTTTTTAATCTCATTACTACTTAAATTTCTAGGTTTATTTACATAATTAAAACTAATAATTATATCTCCAAGATAAACTTCTTTTGTATCTTTTTGTTTAGAATTAAATGGAAAAGAGAGAATGTCTGTATGGTTATTTTTTTTTCTAAATTTTTTGTTTAAAATTTTGATATTTTTATTATTAGAAAGTAAAAGTGTAATATAAACTTTTTTATTATGAAATTGAAATTTTCTTGGAAAATTTTGGCAAACTTGATTAAATAAAATCTCTTTTTTTCTTATTTTTTTTGACCAAGAATTTTCCTCGGAAAGTACATTAACTTTTATCATTATTGTTATAAGCCTTAACAATTTTTGATACAAGAGGATGTCTCACTACGTCAGAGTGATCAAAATCTACTACTTTAATTTCATTTAAATGTGATAAAATTTTTTTTGATCTATCTAAACCTGACATATTTTTATTTGGCAAATCTATTTGTGACGGATCACCATTTACAACAATTTTCGAATTTTCACCTATCCTTGTCAAAAACATCTTTATTTGAGTATCTGTAGCATTTTGAGCCTCATCTAAAATAGCAAATGAATTTTTTAAAGTTCTACCTCTCATGAACGCCAGTGGTGCAATTTCAATATCTCCAATTTCAATCATTCTCTGAATTTTTTCAAAATGAAATAGATCATAAAGTGAGTCGTATAAAGGTCTCAAATAAGGATCAACTTTCTCTTTCATATCCCCAGGTAAAAAACCTAACCTCTCACCAGCTTCTACAGCAGGTCTAGAAAGAATTATTCTCTCTATTTTTTTTTCTAAAAGCATTGTTAAACCAACTGCAACTGCTAAAAATGTTTTTCCTGTCCCAGCGGGTCCGGTAGAAATTATTATCTCGTTTTGTCTTAATGATCTTACATAATCTTTCTGTTTTTCAGATCTTGGTATAATAGATTTTTTAGGTGTTTTAATTATATCGGTAACATTGGAGTTTTTAACTTTTTCATTTATCATAAATTGGTCTACTGAGGAAAAAATATCTTTTTGTTCTATTGCCCCATTGTTAATAAATTGATTTGCTAGAAATTGAATTGCATTTTTAATTATCTCATTTTTTTCAGATGTTGATTTTATTAAAATAGAATTGCCACGGGAATATATACTTGCTGAAGTAATTTTTTCTAACTCTTTTAAATTTTTATTAAACTCTCCAACTACTCCCATTAGTAAATCATTCTCATGGAAAATAACACTTAAAGAATTATTTTCAGAATAAACAAACTTTAATGGTGAGTTAATTTTTTTTTTAAATGTATTCTTCAATCTATGCAACTCTTTGTTCAGAATTATTTATACTTTCACCAAATAACGAATTTTGGTTACTACTTTTAATTTTTACTTTAATAACATTGCCCACATCTTGATAATTACCATCAAAAATGACTGAAGTCATGTATTCCGATCTACCAAAAAATTTGGAATTTCCATGAGTTTTATTTTCTACTAAAACCTCAATTTCTGTACCCTCTAAAGCTTTATTCATCTTAATTTGATTATCAAATAATTGTTTTTGAACTTTTTCTAGTCTTTTAACTGATATTTTTTTATCAATTAACTTATAATTGGATGCCTTTGTGCCTGGTCTAGGACTAAATATAAATGAAAAAGAATTTATAAAATTTATGTTTTTTATTAATTCAAGAGTAGCCGCAAAATCCTCTTCACTTTCTCCTGGATAAGCAATTATAAAATCACTTGAAAATTCAACTTTAGGATTAATAGTTTTTAGTTTTTCATATATTTTTATATAATCTTTAATTTCATGTTTTCTATTCATTAATTTTAATATTCTATCAGATCCACTCTGAACAGGAAGGTGAATTAACGGCATTAGTTTTCTTGAAACATTATAGACATCAATTAAATCCTCAGTCATATCCATGGGATGAGAAGTTGTATATCTTATTCTTTTAATTTTTTTGATTTTTTCTATTTCAAGAATTAAATCAGATAATTTATAATTTTCATTATTATAAGCATTCACATTTTGACCTAATAATGTAATTTCACGTACACCATTCTCTGATAAAATTTTTGCTTCATTTATTATTTCCGCAAAAGATCTAGAATATTCAGGACCTCTGGTATATGGTACTACACAAAAATGACAAAACTTATCACAACCCTCTTGAATAGTTAAAAAAGAGGAGATTTTTGTTGATGTGTTTTTTATATTATCTAAATAATTAAATTTAGAAATTGCATCGAATTCTGTTTCATCAATTTTTTTTTGCTTATTTAAATATTCTTCAATTTTATCATTAATCTTATGATATGCCTGAGGACCTATTACAATATCTATGTATGGCTCCCTTTTTAACATTTCCTCATTTTCAGCCTGTGCAACACAACCAGCAACAATAACAAGAGGTTTTTTTTTTGAACTAAAATTTTGCTTAATTCTTCCTATTTCGTGATATACTTTTTCTTTTGCTTTATCTCTTATATGGCAAGTATTTAGTAAGTAAACATTTGTTTCTTCAAGATTTTCGGTTTTAGTAAAACCTATTTCTCTTACGCTATCAAATATTCTATTAGTGTCATACTCGTTCATTTGACAACCAAAAGTTTTGATAAATATTTTCTTACTCATCTTTAGAGTTTATTTTAACTCCATATAACTCAAGTTTATGGTCAACTAATTTATAGCCATGTTTTTCAGCAACTCTTTTTTGAAGTTTTTCAATTTCCTCATCAACAAACTCTATTATTTCACCTGTTTTAATATCAATCAAATGATCGTGGTGGCTTTCTATCATTGCTTCATACCTAGCTTTTCCACCTTTAAAATCATGCTTTGTTAAAATACCAGCTTCCTCAAAAAGTTTTACAGTTCTATAAACTGTCGCTATGCTTATTTTAGGATCAATTTTTGATACTCTAATATACAATTCATCTACATCTGGATGATCTGATTCTCCATAAGCTTCTTTTGATTCTGAAATTACCTTAGCAATTATTCGTCTTTGCTCTGTTAACTTTACACCTTTAGATAAGCATCTTTGTTCAATTGTTTCCGCCATAGTTTATTTTAACTCAAATAATTAGGTTTAATCAAATTTTTTTTAACTTTTAATTTTTCACAAAGTTTTGGTATATTTTCATATTTTGTATCAGTTTTCTCATCAAAATCATCAAAACTGAAGCAATAATAATCTATTTTATTTACTAAATGAAAAGCTTTTACAATTGATAAAGAATTTCTGATACCTCCAAAGCTGCCTGGGCCTCTATTAACATAAATTTTTGAAATCTTATTTAAATTGAGATCTTTTTGCTGCAAAAATTGATTTATAAGCAATGTTAATTTTTCATAATTTATTTTGGTATTTTCATGGGTAATACTATAATTAATAGTATTATTGATGATCATTAAAAAAATTTTGTCTTTAGCAGCATCTATTATTAGCTTTATCATTTTTCAATTTTTATTTTTAACTAACTCTATTTCACAAGAAGATAATATCAAATATTATTCTAATGATAGTGGTATTTTATCATTAATGTATCATCGCTTTAATGAAAACAAATATCCGTCAACCAATATCAAAATGGAAATTTTTCATAAACAAATGAGTATAATCAAGGATCTGGGTTACGAATTTTATGATCCAAAAAATTTTTTAAAAGAATTAAATAAACCAAAAAATAAAAAAAAGATTTTAATTACAATAGACGATGGATTTAAATCTTTTTATAATGAAGCTTGGCCATACTTAAAAAGAAACAAAATTCCATTTATATTATTTGTTTCGACTGAACCTGTTGGCAAAACAGGATATATGACTTGGGATGAAATTAAAGAAATAGATGACTCAAAATTGGGTTACATCGGTCATCATTCACATACTCATAAATACCTTATTGATATGACTGAGGAAGAATTTATAAATGATATCGAAACATCAACAAAGATCTTTAATAAAAAACTAGGTTATGTGCCTCCAATTTTTTCATATCCTTTTGGAGAATATTCACTTTTTATGAGAAACTATATATCAAAAAATTTCAAAGTAGCTTTTGGTCAACATTCTGGAGTAATTGACTTAAATAAAAATAAATTTGAATTACCTAGATTTCCAATCAATGAAAAATATGGAGAATTAAAAAGGTTTAAATCATTAATAAACTATAGTCCTTTAGAATATAAATCTATTAAACCGGAAGAGAAAAAGATAGATCATTCAGGTAATCCACCCCAATTGATTATAGAATTTTTTAAAGGACAAAAAAATATTAATAATATCAATTGTTATTCAAATGATGGTGGGTCTTGGAAAAAATCAAATTTAGAATTTAAAGATCAAACTTTAATTATAAATTTTAAAGATAAATTTTTACCAAGACGAGGAAGAATTAATTGTTCTTTAAATGATAATGGAAAATGGAGATGGTTTGGAACTCAGTTTACAATAAAGAATAATTAAATTAAACTTTCTAACTCAATACTTGAAGGCAACAATTTAGCATCATCAAAATCCTTTAAGTTATTTTGTTTTATAATCTGTGTAAGAACTTCAACATATTTTTCACCTGTCTCTGCATACTCATTTAAATACTTTACAAGTATTAAACTATCTAAAGGTTTGCCAGAGTCTCTTAATTCTGCCCTAGCTTGTCTTAAATTCTTATATGACGAATGAGTATTTAAATTTCGTTGATAAGCTCTTACAGATGCTTGCAACACATTAAACTTCATAACTTTGTGGCCTTCACTTTTATCAGCATCTTTAGGTTTAAGTCCCTCTCCCGACCAAGTCCATTGTCCAAAAAGTGCGTTTCCTTCTTGAGCAAATCGTGAAGTACCCCAACCAGTTTCTTTTGCTGCCTGAGCGATTGCTAATGAAACTGGAATTTCGTCCATTCTAACTTTTAAAGTAGACAGATCTTTTGAAGTAACACCATATTGCTTATATTTTTTTGCGAGCCATTTTTTTTCTAAATCGGTGTTTTTACTCTTATTTATAATACTAAAAAGTCTTTTTCTATCAATTCTTATATTATTATTCTCTTGTAAAATTAATGGTAAAACGATCTGAATAAAAAATTCTTTTCTTTGCTTTGTACTTTCAATCATTTTGATCTCGGCTGGGAGTAAGGTTAAAGCCACAGGTTTTACTAATTTTTTTTCTCTAACATCTTTTAAAGAATACTTTGTATCTTCAAATAATTGTTTAATTGTTGATGCATTTAATCTAACTGTGTCTGTTTCTAAATCATTCAAACTAAAGATATCTCTTAGTAAGTCAGTCTCATTTAAAACTTCATCTGAATCTTTCAAGTTTCTTCCCTCATTATTAAGAGTATAGGCTAGTACAGCTTTTGAATTATTTTGGTAACTTTCAGAATTTTTCATCGCTATAATGTGAGGAGCTGAATAGAAAAAAAATAACACCATTAAACTACTTAAAAAAATCCTTGGTAATGAACCAATATTGTTTTCATCAAAAAATTTTAATATTTTAATTTTCTTTTTCATTAGATAAAATTAAATAGCTTCAACTCTTTTAACCTCTGGTAAATAATGAGTTAAAAGATTTTGTACTCCTTGTTTTAAAGTCATTGTAGAGCTAGGACATCCTGAACAACTTCCCTGAAGTTGTACTTTGACTACCCCATCTTTAAATTCTTTAAATTTAATATCACCTCCATCTTTTGCAATCGCAGGTCTTATTTTTTGATCTAATATTTGTACTATTTTTTTTTCTACTTCTTCTAAACTTTGAGGCTCTTCGTTTAAATCTTTTTCAATAACACATTCTTTTCCAGATGAATAAAAATCATTAATTAATGAAATAATAATATGTTTCACCTCATCCCATTTAAAGTTGTCATTTTTGTTTACCGATATAAAATCTTTACCCAAAAAAATACCCTCTACTCCATTTACTGATAATAAATTCCTTATTAACTCATTATTAGTTTCGTTTTTATCAGTTATCTCAAATGACCCATGACTAGACACAACCCTGCCAGGTAAAAACTTAAGCGAATTAGGATTTGGTGTTGTTTCGGTTTGCACAAACATGAATCATATATAATCAATTATTGAGAAAATTAAACTTGTTAATAAAAAAATTACTAAAAACCCACTATTTCATGAATCTTTTTCACTTTATTTGATGCAATTTTATCTGCTTTTTCACATCCATTTTTAAGAATTTCATCTAAGTAATTTTTTTCAGATAATAATTTTTTTATTTCCTTGGAAATTGGTGTCAATTTCTCAACCAAAACTTGTGAAAGATCATTCTTAAATTCTGAAAAATTTTTACCTGAAAATTCAATTATACATTTTTCTAAACTAGAGCCTGTTAAACTAGAATAGATGCCAATTAAATTTTTTGCCTCTGGTCTATTATTTAAATCTTCTTTGCTTGAAGGCATTGGTAACGGATCTGTTTTTGCTTTTTTTATCTTACTTGTAATTAAATCAATATCATCTGTTAAGTTTATTCTGCTTTGATCTGACAACTCTGATTTACTCATTTTTTTTGTTCCATCTTTAAGACTCATTACTCTTGAAAATTCTCTTTGTATCAACGGTTCGGGTGTCTTAAAAAAATCATCAACTTCGAAATCTTTATTAAATTTCTGGGCAATATCTCTACATAACTCTAAGTGTTGTTTTTGATCATCACCCACTGGAACATGTGTCGAGTCGTATAATAAAATATCTGCCGCCATTAAAACGGGATATGAATACAAGCCTACGCTGGCTTTTTCTTTATCTTTCCCAGCTTTTTCTTTAAATTGTGTCATCCTGCTTAACCATCCTGTCCTTGCAGTGCAACTTAAAATCCAAGCTGCTTCTGAATGAGCAGTTACTTTTGATTGATTAAAAATAATACTTTTTTTTGGATCAATCCCACTAGCTAAAAATGTGGCAACTGTTTCTCGAATATTATTCTTAAGCTCTTTTGGATTTTGTTTTGTTGTGATCGCATGAAGATCAACAACACAGAATATGCAATTGTTTTTATCATCATTGTTCAGTTCAACAAAATTTTTAATTGCTCCTAAATAATTTCCTAAATGAAGGTTCCCTGTCGGTTGAACGCCTGAAAATATTTTTTTTCCCATAAGTTAATACTTTAATTTAAGATCTTTAGAATTAAAAGCTTTGATAAAAATAGATACCAATAAATATAAGATAAAACCCAATAACACTGATAATATCAAAAAAAGTAATTTAAAATCATAATTATAAACTAACTTATTTTCAAAAAAATTAATAAAATTTTTAAATACAAATCCCATTATTACTGATGCAAAAATAATCTTTAAAAATTTTTTAATAAAAATTTTATTGAAATTAAATAAATTATTGTTCGTTAAAAATAAAAACAAAATAATTGCATTGAACCATGATGAAATTGTTGTAGCTATAGGTATAATTATAAATCCAACACTTTTAAAATAATAAAGGCTTATTGTTATGTTGATAATGACAGATATCAAAGAAATATAAAAGGGAGTTTTTGTATCATGATTTGCAAAGAAAAAACTTGAAAAAACTTTTATTAAAGCAAATGCTGGTAAGCCAAAAGCAAAGTAATATAGAGCTTTAGCAGAATTCTGAACTGATTGTTCACTAAAAGATCCATAACCGAATAAAGCAGAAATTATTTCCTCTGATGCAATAATCAAAGCTATAGTTGCGGGAATACTTAAAAACATACTCAATTCCAAAGCTTTATTCTGAATTAATAAAACTTTATCTTTTTTGTTTAATTGAACATATTGAGATAACTTGGGTAAAACAACTACACTGATTGCTATACCCGCGATTGCTAAATTTATTTGATAAATTCTATCAGCATAATATAGATAAGAAACAGCACTAGCTTGAAAAGAGGCAATAATTGTCCCAACAAGTATGTTAATTTGAGTTACACCAGATGAAAAAATGCTAGGTAATAATTTTTTAAAGAATATTCTGACTGGTTTTGTAATTTTAAAATTAAAGTTAAAACTAAATGAGTAAAATTTAATAACAAAATTATATAAAAAAACAGCTTGTAAAAAACCAGCGACAGAAACACCATAAGAAAGATAATATACAATATCATCATTTAGTGATTTTCCAAAAAATAAAACTCCAATCAAAATCAAATTTAATATAATAGGTGCAGCAGAGGCAGCAGCAAATTTATTATGTGAATTTAAAATTGCAGAGAAAAATGAGGCAAGACACACAAATAAAAGAAACGGAAAAGTTATTCTAGTTAAAGTAACTGCTAATTCAAACTTTTTAATATCACCAACAAATCCAGGAGCAATTAAACTTACAAATACTGGCATAAATATCTCTATGAACAAAACAAAGAAAAATAATCCTATTATCAAAAGATTAAAAATTGAGTCGGCAAATTTTGTAGACTTATTTTTCCCTTTTACCAGCTCAGAAGTATAACTAGGAACGAAAGCTGCATTAAAGGTTCCCTCAGCAAACAATCTTCTAAAAGTATTTGGAATTCTAAATGCTACAAAAAAAACATCGGCAATAAGACTTGTGCCTAAAAATATTGCTATAAGAATATCCCTTATATAACCAAGAATTCTACTGATTATCGTATAAAATCCAAAAGTCCCTGTTGACTTAATTAAATTCATAAATCATATTAGTCTTAATTTTACCCCATTTGTACACCTAATTAACATAAATGAAAAAAACAAAAATTGATCACTACACTGACAAAGAAGCTTTAGATTTTCATAGTTATAAAAAACCAGGTAAGATTGAAATTTCTTCCTCAAAAAATATGACTACAAAAAGAGATCTAGCTTTAGCTTATTCTCCAGGAGTTGCCGCTCCAGTTAGAGCTATCAGTAATAATCCTGAAGCTGCTTTTGATTATACCAGCAAAGGAAATCTTGTTGCCGTTATAAGTAATGGTTCGGCAATTTTAGGAATGGGAAATTTAGGTGCTTTAGCCTCTAAGCCGGTTATGGAGGGAAAGGCAGTATTATTTAAAAGGTTTGCTGATATAGACTCTATAGACTTAGAAATTGACTCAACCGAGACCAATGAAATCATTAATAGTATTAAAAATTTTTCTCCAAGTTTTGGAGGTATAAATCTTGAAGATATCGCAGCTCCTGACTGTTTTATTATAGAGGAAAGATTAAAAGAAATGTTAGATATTCCCGTGTTCCATGATGACCAGCACGGCACAGCAATTATCACAACCGCAGCATTAATAAATGCTTTGGATATAAGTAAAAAAAAAATCAATGAAGTTAAAATAATTGTAAATGGTGCTGGGGCTTCTGCGATGGCTTGCGCCAACTTATTTAAAAAAAGTGGAGTTCCACAAAAAAATATAACAATGGTTGATAGAAAAGGAGTAATTTTTAAGGGGAGGGATAACTTAAATAAATGGAAAAAAAATCATGCAATTGAAACAAAAAACAGGTCACTTCTAGATGCAATTAAAGATGCTGATGTATTTTTAGGATTGTCTGCAAAAGGAGCTTTAACTAAAGAAATGGTAAAAAAAATGGCCAAGGATCCAATCATATTTGCATGTGCAAATCCCGACCCAGAGATTACACCAGAAGAAATTGAGGAAGTAAGAGATGATGCAATTATAGCAACTGGTAGATCAGATTATCCAAATCAGGTAAATAATTTAATTGGATTTCCTTATATATTTAGGGGAGCATTAGATGTAAGATCAAAAACTATCAACGAAGAAATGAAAATTGCTGCCGCTAAAGCAATTGCAAATCTTGCTAAGGAAGATGTACCAGATGAAGTCGTTGCAGCAATGGGTGGAGAAAGGCCTCATTATGGAAGAGAATATATAATTCCATCAACATTTGATCCAAGATTGATTAGTGTAATTCCTGCGGCTGTTGCAAAAGCCGCTATTGATACTGGTGTAGCGAGAATAAAAATAAATGATTTTGATGTTTATAAAGAGCAGCTTAAACAGAGACTAGATCCAACTGTCACTATAATGCAGGGTGTAAATAGTTATATTAAAAAAAAACAAAAAAAAGTTGTTTTTGCTGATGGAGAAGACGAAAATACACTTAAAGCAGCAATAGCATTTAAAAATTCAAAATTAGGTGTGCCAATTTTAGTTGGCAAAGAAGAGTTAATCAAAAGTCAAATCAAAAAAATTGGTTATAATGAAAATTTTGATATCGAAATTATAAATTCAAAAGATACCTCTAAGAGAGAAAAATACGTCAAATACCTATTCAAAAAACTTCAAAGAGAAAAGGGTATGTTAGAATGGGATTGTGATAGATTAGTAAGAAATGATCGTGTAATTTGGTCCTCGTGCATGGTTGCATGTGGAGACGCTGATGCAATGATTACCGGAAATACTAGAAGATATTCTTCCTCTTTGGAAAAAATTACCCAAGTTGTTGATCCTAGATCAGGAGAAATAATGTTTGGCTTAAATTTAGTTGTTAATAGAGGTAAAACTATATTTATTTGTGATACATCAGTCATAGAATATCCTGATGCAAAACAATTGGCTGATATGGCAAAATCTGCTGCTAGAGTTGTAAGGCTTTTTGGTTTTGATCCAAAAATTGCATTCTTATCTCACTCAACTTTTGGGGAACCAGCTACAGATAGAACTAAAAGATTAAGTGATGCAGTACAAATTTTAAAAAAAGATAAAGTAGATTTTAAATTTGACGGTGAAATGCAGCCTGATGTTGCACTAGAAGAAATCTACAAAGAACTTTATCCTTTTTCCGAAATTGTTGGTAATTCAAATGTATTAATCATGCCAAGTCAACACAGCGCAGCAATTTCATATAAAATGATAAAATCAATGAGCAGGGCAAAAGTTATTGGACCATTATTAATTGGTTTAGGATTACCAATTGAGATTGCACCTTTAAGAAGTTCAACATCAGATATTATCAACTTAGCCTCAATTGCAGCTTACTCAGCTGATGTGATTGATTACAAAAAAAATTAATTTTTTTGGACTCTCAAATTGTCAACTAAAAGGACACTGGCAATTACATCATCAACATCTAAAATTTGCTTAGCTTCAATTAAAACTTCATCCCTTTCTTTAGAGGTTATGGCTATTCCATATATGTAAATTTTATTTTTAAAAGTATCTATCTGGTAATTTGTGGCTTTAATGTTTTTGTTAACAATCATTGCAGTTCTCAATTGAGATGTAATTAAAATATCTTTTGCAGATTGTTTAAAATCAAATTTTTCTTTTACTCTAATATCATTTCTGACTGATCTTGCTCCTTTTGTTTCCCATGCCATTTTAGTAATTTTGAGTTTTTCCTCCGTATTATCAACTTTTCCAGTGATAAATATTCTACCATCGAGAACTTTTGATTTTACAGATAAAAAGTATTTTTTATCTAATAAAAGAATTCTTGCTGACAGATTTTTTTGCATTATAGAATCATCAATTTGTGTACCGACTGATCTAGGATCAAATGCAATGCTAACACCTGTTCCAAAGACTCCAGAGGATGAAACACCTGCACAATTACTTATTAATAAAAAAATCGATAATAGTAATAAAAACTTTTTCATTTTTTTAATTTAATACAATAATCATAAATAGTTTTTTTTGAAACTTTTTTAGTTGTTATTAATTTTACTATTTCTTTTACTGGAAATTTATTTATCATTTTTTTTATTATCTTTTTATCTGATTCACTCAATGTTTGTGAAGTTTTTTTATCAAGTTTTTTTTCAGAAATTACTATTGTTAATTCCCCTTTCAGATTTAAGTTTAATTTATCAAGTTGATCAATTTCAGTTCGGATGTATTCCTCAAATAATTTTGTCATTTCCCTGCAGATAAGAATTTTTCTTCCACTAAAGTTTTTTTGTAATAAAGGGATGATCTTATTTATTTTTTTTGATGAAATAAAAAAAACAATTGAGGAGTTAAGACTATTTAATATTTTGAAATCATCATTTCCTTTTTTTATTTTTTCTGGAAAAAAACCATAAAAAAAAAATTTTTCAGAAAATCCACTTATTGAAATTGCAGTACTTACTGATGATGGGCCAGGTAAAGGTATAACATCTATATAATTATTGATACACTCATTAATCAAAATAGAGCCTGGATCAGAAATAGTAGGAGTACCCGCATCTGAAATCATAGACACAATTGATCCATTTTTTAAAATTTCAATTATTTTTGATAAATTTTTTTTTTCATTAAATTTATGGTTCGATATTAAAGATGAACTTATTTCATATTTATTTAATAAAATTTTTGAAACTCTCGTATCTTCGCAAAGAATGAAATCTGAAATTTTTAGTATTTCCAAGGCCCTTAATGTAATATCTTGTAAATTGCCTATTGGTGTTGGAACTAAATAAAGCCCTTTTTTAAAATCTTTATTTATGAAATGTGAATTTATAGCCATAATTTTAAAATAGATATTATAATACCACTAAATGATAAAAATTTTTAAATATCTTATAATAATATTATTTGGATACTTTCAATTAATCATATTTAATGCCAATGCCGAAGAAAAAATTAAGATAGGTTTGTTGGTGCCAATTTCTGGCAATGATAAAGAATTAGGTAAACAAATTATTAAATCAACAAGGATTGCGCTCAAAGATATCAGTACTGACAAATTAGAAATTTATCTTAAAGATACTAATTCAAACCCTAACAAAACTTTTCAGTCTGCAATTGAATTGAAAAATATGGGAATAAAAATAGTCATTGGTCCAATTTTTTATAAAAATCTAAAATATTTAAATGAAGTTCAAGAAATAACTTTTATATCTCTAACTAACAAAACTATTGATTTACCCAATAATGTAATCAGTAGTGGTGTTAATGCTACTTCACAATTAAATACTATTAAAAAATTTTTAGACACAACAGAAGTTAAAAAAACAATATTTCTCACTCCAAAGCTTGATTATGAAAAAGAAATAAGAAAAGCTATAAAAAAATCAAAAGTTAAAATTTCAAAACACTATATTTATGATACAGAGCCCACAAAGTTAACATCTCAGATAGAAAAAATTACCAATTATAAAATTAGAAAACAAAACCTTGAAGATGAAATTAGAAGAGTTGAAAATTCTGAACTCACTGACAAAGATAAACAGCTAGAAAAATTAAAAAAAAAATATACGATTGGAAGAGTTAATTTTGATTCTATTATAATTTCTGATTTTGATGAAAGTCTTAAAAGTGTAATCACATCATTTTTATACACAGATGTTTCACCAAAAAATAAATATTTTATTACTTTTAATCAATGGTTTGATGAAAGTTTAATTAATGAAGAGTCTGTTCAACCTATATATTATCCCTCAATCAATAGAGAAAATTTAAATGAATTTAAAAAGAAATTTCAAAAAGAATTTAATGAAGTGCCCAACTACTTATCCTTACTCAGTTATGACTTAGTCGGATTAATATATTATTTATCAACAAAGAGTGATCTTATAGAAATTAATAAATTATTTAAAAAAGAAAATTCTTTTAAGGGAAAGATTGGAATTTTTGATATAGAAAACAATAAAATTAATCATAGATTAAATTTTTATCAAATTGAAAAAGGTAGGCTTAAAAAAATTTTTTAATTTTTTTATAAGCTTTAAACCTGTGATCTATCTTATATTTTTCTGACGTACTCATTTGTCCAAAAGTTAATTTTTTGTTTTTTGGAATAAATATTGGGTCATAACCAAATCCATTTTTACCTATAGGCTCATTAGAAATATATCCATCAACTTGACCTTCAACGCAAACAATTTTTTTATTTAAATATGAAATTGATAGAGCACAAACAAACCTAGCTTTAATTTTTTTTTTTTTCCAAAGTTTATCTTTTTTATTTAATTGTTTAAAAACTTTTTTTATAGCTTTATTAAAATCACCATTTCTTCCAGCCCATCGAGCTGAAAAAATTCCTGGTTTTTTATTTATTAAATCTATCTCCAGGCCTGAGTCGTCTGCTAAACATACTAAACCTGTTTTCTTAGAAAAATACTTTGATTTAATTAATGAGTTTTCTTTAAAATTTGAGCCATTTTCCTTTGGACTTTTGAGATTAAAATGAGAAGTAGAATAAACTTTTATATTTTTAGGTAATAAATTCTTAATTTCTCTGAATTTTCCCTTATTATTGGTACCAATAATTAATTCTTTTATTTTTCTTTCAGGCATCTAGAAATTTTTAAAATCCTTACCATATAAGTAATTATGGAAAAAGAAGAAAACTTAGAAAAAAAAAGCAAAGAAATTAATCCAAATGAAACTAAGGAAAGTAAACAAACTTCTGAGGATAAAGAAATCAAAGAAATCTCACTTGAAGATAAAATTGCAGAACTTGAGAACAAATTAACTAGAACGTTTGCTGAAATGGAAAACCAAAGAAGAAGGTTTGAAAAAGAAAAAGAAGATGCTTATGAATATGGTGGTTTTAATTTTGCCAGAGGTGCTCTTAATTTAATTGATAACTTAGAGCGTTCTAAACAGGTTTTGGAAAATGATGAAAAATTAAAAAACAGTGAAGCATTGAAAAAAACTCTAGAACATTTAGAAATTATCAAAAAAGATTTGATATCAATATTTGAAAAAAATAATATCAAATCAATTGAATGTTTAGGTAAAAAGTTAGATCCAAATTTTCATCAGGCAATGATGGAAATTATTGATGATGCAAAAGAACCAGGAACAATAGTTCAGGAAATTCAAAAAGGCTTTATGATTAAGGATAGACTTCTAAGGCCATCTCTTGTCGGTGTTTCAAAAAAAAACGTGCAAGAAGATCAAAAAACTCAAGAAAACAAGGAAAAATAAGAGCTTAAATAATTATGAGATCAACTTGTAGATTGAAATTTAAACCCTATATGAGCTAAGAGGAATTATTTATATGAGTAAAATAATTGGAATAGATTTAGGAACAACAAACTCTTGTGTTGCTATCATGGAAGGAACACAAGCTAAAGTTTTAGAAAATGCCGAAGGTGCTAGAACAACACCCTCAGTAGTAGCGTTTAACGATGAAAATGAAAAATTAATTGGTCAACCCGCTAAAAGACAAGCAGTTACTAACCCTGAAAATACAATTTTTGCAGTAAAAAGATTAATAGGAAGAAATTTTGAAGATCCAACTGTTAAAAAAGATATTGATTCTGCTCCATTTAAAATTGTTAATTCTGAAAAAGGTGATGCGTGGATTGAAGCAAAAGGACAAAAATATTCTCCATCTCAAATTTCTGCCTTCATACTGCAAAAAATGAAAGAGACTGCGGAGAAATATTTAGGTCAACCTGTTTCAAAAGCTGTAATAACCGTTCCCGCTTATTTTAATGATGCTCAAAGACAAGCCACAAAAGATGCTGGAAAAATTGCTGGGCTTGAAGTTTTAAGAATTATAAATGAACCAACAGCTGCCTCTCTAGCTTATGGTTTAGATAAAAAACAAAATAAAAAGATTGCTGTTTATGATTTAGGAGGAGGAACTTTTGATGTTTCTATACTGGAACTTGGCGATGGTGTTTTCGAAGTAAAATCAACAAATGGTGACACATTTTTAGGTGGTGAGGACTTTGATAATGCAATTGTTGAATATCTAACATCTGAATTTAAAAAAGATAATGGGATTGATCTTAAATCAGACAAATTAGCACTTCAGAGATTAAAAGAGTCTGCGGAAAAAGCAAAAATAGAATTATCAGCTGCTGAACAAACTGATATCAATTTGCCTTTTATTACTGCTGATAAAACTGGACCAAAGCACATAAATTTAAAAATGACTAGAGCTAAACTTGAAGCTTTAGTTGAAGATCTAATTACTAGAACTATGCCTCCTTGCAAAACTGCTCTTAAAGATGCAGGAATTACTGCAAGCGAAATTGATGAAGTAGTTATGGTTGGAGGTATGACTAGAATGCCAAAAGTAATAGAGGAAGTAAAAAATTTTTTTGGGAAAGAGCCTAACAAGAGTGTCAACCCTGACGAAGTTGTTGCAATGGGAGCTGCTATTCAAGCTGGAGTTTTACAAGGTGATGTTAAGGATGTGCTTTTATTAGATGTAACACCATTATCATTGGGTATAGAAACCTTGGGGGGAGTATCTACAAAATTAATTGAAAAAAATACAACTATACCAACCAAAAAAAGTCAGGTTTTTTCAACAGCAGAGGATAATCAGCCTGCTGTATCCATCAGAGTTCTTCAAGGAGAAAGGGAGATGGCAACAGATAATAAACTTTTGGGAAACTTTGAATTAGTTGGTATTGCGCCTGCTCCTAGAGGAGTTCCTCAGATTGAAGTAACTTTTGATATTGATGCAAATGGAATAGTGAATGTTTCTGCAAAAGATAAGGGAACAGGGAAAGAACAAAAGATACAAATTCAAGCATCTGGTGGCTTAAGTGAAGAAGAAATACAAAAGATGGTTAAAGATGCTGAAGCTAATAAAGAGGCTGATAAGAAAAAAAGAGAAGCTGTAGATGTGAGAAATCAAGCTGATACTTTGGTTCACTCTACTGAAAAAAATTTAAAAGAACATGGGTCAAAAATTTCTGATGCTGAAAAAAAAGCTATAGAGGACTCTTCTGCAGCAGTTAAAGATGCTTTAAAAAGTGACAACATTGAGGATATTAAGAAAAAAACTGAAGCTTTAGTTCAAGCGTCAATGAAGCTTGGAGAGGCAATTTATAAATCACAACAAAACACGAAACCAGACTCTAATAAAGATGATGGTAAAGATGATAAAGGAAAAAAAGACGATAATGTTGTTGATGCGGATTTTGAGGAAGTAAAAGACGAAAATAAAGAAAAAAGCGCTTAACTGACATCTATTTGTCCAAGTTAATAAATGGCTAAAAGAGATTATTATGATGTCCTAGGCGTAAGTAAAAACGCTACACCTGATCAGCTTAAATCTGCTTATAGAAAACTTGCTGTAAAATATCATCCAGATAAAAATCCTGGCGATAAAGTTGCTGAAGATAAATTTAAAGAAGCTAGTGAAGCATATGGTATCCTATCTGATAAATCTAAAAAAGAAAATTACGATAATTTTGGCCATGCCGCATTTGAAAATGGTGGGGGAAGTCGTGGTGGTTTTGGTGGCTTTGGAGGTTTTAGCAGTTCAGACTTTTCAGATATATTTGAAGATTTTTTTGGTGACTTTGGTGGTGGTGGAAGAAGCTCAAAAAGGAGCTCTAATAACAGAGGGTCTGATTTAAGATACGATTTATCCATTTCCTTAGAAGAAGCTTACTCTGGTAAAAAACAAAATATTCAATTTTCTACCTCAGAAAAATGCATTACTTGTAAAGGCAATGGATCGAAACCCGGTCATACACCTGAGAGATGTTCATATTGTGGTGGAAATGGAAGGGTAAGGTCAAATCAAGGATTCTTTACAGTTCAACAAACTTGCCCACAATGTGCAGGTGCAGGTGAGGAAATTACAAATCCATGTAATGATTGTAATGGTCAAGGAAATAGACAAACTTCAAAAAAAATATCTGTAACAATACCTAAGGGTGTGGATGATGGAACAAGAATTAGACTTGCAGGTAAAGGCGAAGCAGGTACAAGAGGCGGCACAAGTGGGGACTTATATTTATTTATAAATGTTGAGTCTCATAAGCTTTTTAAAAGATCTGACGTCAATTTATTTTTTGAATTTCCAATATCAGTAGCTGATGCTGCTCTTGGAACAACAATCGAAATACCGACAATAGATGGAGGTAAAGCTAAAATCAAAATACCTGAAGGTACACAAAATGGGAAACAATTTAGATTAAAAGGCAAAGGAATGCCTTTTATGCGGAGAGGTGATTTTGGAGACTTATACATACAAGTAAAAACAGAAATTCCTATGTCTTTAAATAAAGAGCAAAAAGAATTGTTAGAAAAATTTAGGAAAATAGAAAATGAAAGATCTAACCCTAGTATAAAAAAATTTTTTCAAAAAGCAAAAGACTTTTGGAATAACTAATCTGTCTCATAAAAATAAACAATTCCCACATTTTTTTTAGTATTATTAAACTACTAAAAGTTATTGTATTTGGGGTGTTATTGTTGATTTACTTATGATACTTTTATTTTTAATCTTTAAATGAAAAAAATTAATATTTGTATTACTGGATGTTTAGGACGTATGGGTCAGCAGATAATCAAATCTGTAAGATCTGATAAAAGATTTAAATTAGTTGCATTAACAGATATAAAAAAAATAAATAAAAAAATAAATGGAATTAAAATAACACAAAATAACATTGTTACTTTAAAAAAAACAAATTTAATTATTGATTTTACAATTCCAAAATGTACTTTTGAAATTTTAAAAATTGCTTCACAATTAAATAAAAGAGTAGTTATTGGAACAACTGGATTTACAAAAAAAGAAGAGGATTTAATCAAGAAATATTCAAAAAAAATTCCTATTTTAAAAGCAGGAAATATGAGCTTAGGAATAAATCTTCTTATGTATCTTACAGAAATAGCCTCAAGTTCACTTGGTAAAAATTTTTTAAGTAAAATATCCGAAACACATCATAAATTTAAGAAAGATTACCCATCTGGAACAGCGTTAATGCTCGGAACTGGAATTGCAATTGGTAAAAAAAAAGATTTTTATAACTTAATTGGTAAAAAATACCTTAATAAAAAAAAATTTCCTTATGCAAATAAAATTAATTTTAATTCAATTAGAAAAGGTAAAATAATTGGAGAACATGAAGTAAAGTTTTCTAGTGGTAAAGAAATCATAACACTTAACCATGAAGCTTTTGACAGGGCTTTATATTCTGAAGGAGCTTTGTCAGCAGCCGATTGGCTGATGAAGAAAAAGCCAGGTCTCTATTCCATGAGAGATTTAATGAATTTTAAATAATGAACGAAGCTCAGAGAGCAAAGATAGTTTTAAATAATCTAAATAAAATATATCCAAAAATAGAAGTCCCTCTAAAAAGTCGAAATGTTTTTACATTGCTACTATCAGTTTTATTATCTGCTCAATGCACAGACGTAAATGTAAATAATGTTACAAAAAATATATACCCTAAATACTACAAACCTATTCATTTTTTAAAATTAGGAAGAAAGCGAATTGAAAAACTTATCAAAAAAATTGGAATCTTTAGAGTAAAAGCAAAAAGTATATATAATCTCTCAAAAATATTAATTGAAGATCATGGAGGTAAAGTCCCAAAAACTTTTGAAGAATTGGAAAAATTACCAGGTGTTGGCCATAAAACAGCTAGTGTAGTTATGTCACAAGGCTTTGGTTATGCTGCCTTTCCAATAGATACTCATATCCACAGATTGGCACAAAGATGGGGTTTAACAAATGGCAAGAATGTTATTCAGACAGAGAAAGATCTCAAAAGACTATTTCCAAAAAACAGATGGAACAAACTTCATCTACAAATTATTTATTATGGAAGAGAGTATTGTAAGGCTAGGGACTGTTATGGAATTACTTGTAAAATTTGTACTAGTTGTTATCCTAAAAGAAAAAAACCTATTATAACCAAAAAAGCTTAATGAAAATTTTAGGAATTGGTAATGCCATTGTGGATGTAATTTGTAAAGTCAGTGATGAATTTTTAATAAAAAACTCATTAACTAAAAGTACCATGAAGCTAATTAATGAAGTTGAATTAAATAGTTTGTTGTCTTCTCTCAAAATTGAGGAAACAATTTCTGGAGGCTCAGTAGCAAATTCAATTGTAGGTTTGTCTCAACTTGGTAACAATGTTGGATTTATTGGTAAAATCAATGATGATTATTTTGGTCAAATTTATGAGAACGGCTTAAAAAAAGAAAATGTTAAATTTATTTACTCAAAAAAAAAAGAGCAAATGCCTACAGGAACATGTTTAATACTGGTTACACCTGACTCTGAAAGGACTATGTGTACATATTTGGGAACTGCGGGTAAAATAAGTGAAAATGATATAGATGACAAAAAAATTAGGGAGGCAGATATTACATTTTTAGAGGGATATTTATGGGATAAAGGGGAACCAAAAAAAGCATTTGATAAAGCAATTCAAAGCTCCAAAAATATTGCGATGACATTATCAGATCTTTTTTGTGTAGAAAGACACAAAGAACATTTCTTAGAACTTGTAAAAAACCAACTCAATATTGTGTTTGCAAATGAGCAAGAAATCATGTCATTAATTGATACCGATAAATTTAATGATGTTATTTCTTTTGCAAAAGAACTAAACAAAGTTATAATTATAACTAGAGGTTCAAAAGGTTCTATGGTAATAAACAAAAAAAATGTGTTTGAATGTCCAGCACAAAATAATCTTAAAATAGTTGATTTAACAGGAGCTGGTGATTTATTTGCTGCTGGATTTTTAGATGGATATATTAAAAAGTTGCCGATTAATGATTGTTTAACTAAGGGAACAAAAATGTCTTCTAAGGTAATTCAAATTTTAGGTGCAAGAATATAATGTCTAGTAAAAAAATACATAAACTTTTTCCAACACCTATTTTTGAGTCAAAAGTAAATAATTACGAAAAACTGAACCAAGATTTAGAAAAATATATTTATAATCTTAGAGATAAAGATAAAGATGGTCTCAAATTGTCAAATGCAGGAGGAGGATGGCATTCCCCTTATTTTGAAATTGCAAAGAGCACTGAAGTTAAAAACTTTTTGAATGCTATTTCTCCTACACTATTTGAGATTATAACTAAAGATTTTGGTTGGAAGTGCACTACACAGCAAATAAGATTTGAAGGAATGTGGTCAGTAATTAATACTAAGAACTCTTATAATTTAAGACATTTTCACCCTAATTGTCATTTAAGCGCTGCCTATTACGTAAAAGCAAAAAAAAATTGTGGTAAAATTAAATTTTTTGATCCTCTTGATCAAAGAATTATGAAATCACCTACAAAGACAAAGCAAACAGAACTTTCTGCAGAAGCATTAAGCTTTACACCTGATGAAGGGGATTTATTAATTTTTCCGGCTTATCTTCACCACTCTGTAGAGGAAAACTTATCTAACGAAGACAGAATTGTTATTAGTTTCAATGTAGATATACAAAAATAATTATAGATAATAACCTTTTTTATTGCTCAATATAAAATTTTTATCATCAAAAATATTTTGAATTTTTTTTCTTAGTCTATATATATGTGTTTCAACAGTGTGTGTTTCTGAATCATCATTATATTTCCAAATTTCATTTTGAAGTTCTAATATAGATTTTGGTTTTTCGTTATTAGATAAATATAAAATTATTTCTAGTTCTTTTTCAGTTAATTTAATATTTTTATTTTTCTTACTTATTGATCTTTCATTCAAATTTAAAAAATAGTTTTTAATCTTAATTTCAGATTTTAACTGAAAATTAATTTTTAAAAAAAATAAATTTATTTTTTCTATTAATTTTGTAAATGAAATTGGTAATGATTTTAGTTCTAATACTCTCTTAGTATCAAAATTATTAAGTTTATTTATTTTTTCTATATCATTAGTTAAAAAAATACAGTTTTTTTCAATATCAATCTGTTTTTTCTCTATTTCACTAAAATCTATCTTAAAAATCTCATAATTTAATAAGTTTTTAACTTCGTCAAAAATGTCATACAATATCTCGAAATCTATGATAATTATTTTTTGCTTAGACATACCTAATTTATGATTATTTCACTTAACAGAAAATATACACTTAAAGTAGATGAGTTTCAATTTAGATGTAGTATAGGAAAAAATGGTATCAAAAAAAATAAAATAGAAGGTGATAAGTGCACACCCAAAGGAACTTTCAAATTAAATAAAATTTATTACAGACCAGACAGAGTTGGTTTTTTTAACACTAAGTTAAAAAAAGTTAAAATCAGCAAAAATATGGGTTGGTGTGATGATCCTGATGACAAATTTTATAATAAATTAATAAAAGTAAACAAAAAAATTAAGCACGAAAAGCTCTATAGAAATGATTATAAATACGATTATTTTATTGAATTAAACTATAATAAAAAAAAAACCATTCCCTATAAAGGAAGTGCAATCTTCTTACATTTAACTAAAAATTACAAACCTACTTTAGGATGTATTGCTATAAGCAAAAATGATATGCAGATATTACTGAAAGTAATAAAAAAAAATACTTTTATTAAAATTAATTAAATTCTTTGCCCAAAAATTTTTGAACCAATTCTTAAAAACGTAGAACCGTTTTTTGCTGCAATCTCATAATCATTGGACATTCCCATACTTAATTCGTTAATACCTAATTTCGTTGCATTATTTTTTAATTCTATAAAAAATTTTTCTGGAGATATATTTTGAGGAGGTAAACACATCAATCCTACTATATCCAAACCCAAATTAGAATTACACTCATTATAAAAATCATCTAATTGTTTTAAATCTATTCCACTTTTTTGTTCTTCTTCACCTAAATTAACCTGAATAAAAATTTTAATTTTCTTATTTTTTTTTTCTTGTTCATTGGCTATTTTTTCAGCTAATTTAAGATTATCTAAAGAATGCAAATAATCAAAAAGAGGTATTAAATATTTCACTTTGTTAGTCTGCATTTTTCCTAACATATGTAATTTAACATTAACAAATTTTTCTTTCATTTCTGTCCATTTTTCCAAAGCTTCTTGAATCTTATTTTCACCAAAATTTTTATGACCATGCTGCAATAAAGGAATTATATCTTTGTTGGTAAAAGTTTTACTAACGGCAATTATTTCTGGAATTTTATTGTTTTTACCTAAAGAATTTAATTTTTTTTGAATATCGATTAAGTTATTAACTGACTTATGCATACAAATTTATTTAAATCATTTTGTTATATTGATACTTTTGAGAGTACATTAATTAATAAATTATCAAAAGCAACTTCAGTTATATAT
>CABZLS010000003.1 GCA_902526645.1 uncultured Pelagibacteraceae bacterium | reverse complement strand
GTAGGAAACTATGAAAAAGTAATTGAAAAAACAAAAATCCTTCTTAAAAAGGATCCATCTCAAATTACATTTTATAATTTAATTGGCCTTTCATACAAACAATTAAATAATTTTGAATTAGCAGAAAAAACTTTTAACTCTGGTCTTAAAGTGAATCCTAGGTCAACTAGTATATTGTGTAATTTAGGGGCATTGTATAGAAATTGGGAAAAGTTTGGACAGGCGGAGGAGATTTTTAAAAGAGCGATTGAAATAAATCCTGATGATCTCAATGTTATTGTCAATTATGCAAATTTAAAGAGAGATTTAAATCAGATGGAAGAATCTTTAAAATACTATGAAAAGGGATTTAATTTAAATAACAACCATGAGACTTTATTAATAAATTATGCAGGAGCATTTCAAGTTACTGGAGATTTTGAAAAGTCAAAAAAAATCTTAAGATTACTTCACCAAAAATATCCACACAACATTGTAGCTCATAAAATGTATAGTGGATCAAATTCATATTTAGAAAATGATGATCATCAAAAATTAATGATTAAGATGGCAGATGATCCAAACTTATCTGATGAAAATAAGTCAACTCTTTTTTTCGCAATAGCAAAATCTTTTTCTGATCAAAATAATTATAAGAAATCTGCAGAATATTTTATCAAAGCCAATGAAAAAAAATTTAAAACAATTAAAAATTATAACTTTGATGATGAAGTAAATTTATTTGTTAAAATTAAAGAAATTTTTGATAAATACGAATTTAAGAAGGAACTTTCAAAGAAAAGTCCTAATCTTATTTTTATTGTCGGTTTACCAAGGTCTGGAACTACGTTAACCCATCAAATAATTTCTTCACATTCTAAAGTTTTTGGTGCCGGTGAATTATCTATACTTAGATCCTCATTTTTAGATGAAGTGAATAATAAAAAATTTATTGAAGAAATACTCAGAAACAATAATGATTTTTCTATGAACTTGGCTGAAAAAATTTTTAAAAAATTTCGATATTATGATGAACAATCAATAATTCTTGATAAAGCTCCTTTGAATTTTTTATGGATTGGATTTATTAAAATTCTTTTTCCGCATGCAAAGGTAATTCATTGTAAACGAAACTTAAAAGATACGGCTTTATCAATATATAAGAATGTATTTGATGCATCCTCTTTATCCTGGACTTATAACCAACAGACACTTCTTAAATTTATAGGCATGTATAAAAATATTATGGATTTTTGGTATACAAAAATACCAGATTATATTTATGAATGTAATTATGAAACTTTAGTAAGTGATAAAAATAACGAGACAAAAAAATTAATAGAGTTTTGTAATTTAGACTGGGAAGAGAATTGTATAGATCACACAAAAAATAAAACTGGTATCAAAACAGTCAGTCTTGCACAGGCAAGAAAACCTATTTACAAAACATCCATAGATTTAAATAAGAGTTATAGCGAATATTTGGATTTTTTAGATAAAGTCTAAAAAAAAGGCCCTATAAAATTCATAGGGCCTTTTAAATTTAAACTTTCGTTTCTTTACAATTAAAATGCAAATGAAACTGAAATTTCTGTGTGCTCTGACTCGTTAGCAGCAGTGTTAGCAATGTTTTTACCTTCGTTGCTATGAGCAGCGATTGAAATTCCACCCATTGAGTAACCTACTGACATACCTTCAGCTTTCTGGTCTTGTGCTCCACCATCAGCTTCAGTGTCTTGTTCACCATAAGAAATTGATAGGTTGTCATTTACTGCGAATGATACACCAAAGTAGTCTGACTCTAAGTCATTACTACCTGTTGCAGCAAAATCGATTTCAGCATGCTGATAACCAAAAGTTACTGGACCAAATGCATATGTGAAACCATATGTATCATGATCATCATCATCAGTTGCAGTACCTTTACTACCAGTACCAGCAAATACTGTTAATCCATCCATTGGAGTTGCAGTAACTGCTATTGAAGTGGAACTTTTACTTCCACCAGCACCTGAGTTAGCACCATCATCATTGTTAGTACCAAATGAGTTTGGTGAATAACCAACGTTGATTGTAGCCATGTCCATAGAGTACGTATAGTTAAAACCAGTCGTACCACCATCAACTTTACCTACTAACGTTTCGTTAGATGCAGCTTCAGTGTCAATACCATTAGTTACTTCTTCTTCAGCTGTTGGCATTAAGTCATCGATTTTACCGATACCTAGATCACCAGAGTCTTCTTGGTAAACCAATTTACCCATATCACCCATATCATAAGTTAATACAGTTGATGTAAGTGAACCAGTAGTTGCTATTGCATGTGCAAAAGAAACAGTGTGACCATTATCTAGTTCACCGCTTCCTGTAAATGATACTGATTTTTGTAAACCAAATCTTGTACCATCGTGAGCAACGTCTTCATTTCCTGTGTCTGCTGTGTAAGTCATTTTAGCACCACCAGAAACTGATAGTTCACCAGCTTGTGCTGAAAATGCTACAAGAGAACCAGCTAGAGCTGAAAGCCCTACTTTTTTTAAGTTATCCATATTTTCTCCTTGTATTTATTATTAATATTAATAACTCCGCTTAATTAGCATGTTTGATTTTTCTTTGACCCAAAACCCTTTTTTCATTATCATTTTATTCAAATTTGTTGCATAAATGTCACATAATTAATTGTTTTTTTAGGGCTATTTAGTGGTATTTAAGCTTAATTTTAATAATGTCACCTACAAATGATATTTAATAAGAAAAACTCAATTAAGATCGATATTTTACTAATTTCAGTATTTATTTTTTTAGTTACCGGCTGTGGATTTTACAAACCAGTAGACGCGAGAAAAGTTGATCCCAATGTCAAAAAAAGAGTCGAAAAAAACATTCAAGAAGGGAGAGGTTATAGACTATTTGGAGGAAAAAAAGAACGTGGAGGTACATTTGAGTTTGCAACATCAAATGAAATGTGGAGAGCTTCTTTGAGTCTCTTAGATTTTACTCCTTTAAGCAATGTTGATTACTCAGGAGGAATAATTATAACTGATTGGTTCTCCGATAATAATTCTTCAATTGATGAACATTTAAAAATACAAATAAAATTTCTTTCTAATGAAATAAGATCTGATGGAATCGATGTTGTTGTTTTTAAAAAAAAATGTGATAACTCAAATAAATGTCAAATCTCAAAAATCGAGTCTACTTTAGCAAGAGAAATAAAATTAGAAATTCTTAAAGAAGCTGCGAAATTGAAAGCAGAAGCTCCTTTAGCTGATCCTGATTTTAAAATGCCTGAAATGAATAAACAATAATTTATTTACTTTTTTTGGCAACATAAAATGGAAAAATATAATTTTAAAATTATAGAAAAGAAATGGCAAGATCACTGGGAAAAAAATAAAATTTTTAAAACAAAAATAGATAGAAAAAGAAAAAAATTTTATTGCCTTGAAATGTTTCCCTACCCATCTGGAAAAATTCACATGGGTCATGTCAGAAATTATACAATTGGTGATGTTTTAGCCAGGTTTAAATCTTTACAAGGTTACAATGTCCTTCATCCTATGGGCTGGGACTCTTTTGGTATGCCAGCCGAAAATGCGGCTAGACAAAATAATCTTGATCCAAAAACATGGACTGAAAAAAATATATCAATAATGAAATCACAATTAAAAAAATTAGGACTTTCGATAGATTGGGATAGAGAAATTTCTACTTGTTCCTCCGAATACTATAAACACCAACAGGAATTCTTTTTAGAAATGTTCGACAAAGGTCTTGTTTATCGAAAAGAAAACTATGTAAATTGGGACCCCGTTGATCAAACTGTTCTGGCAAATGAACAAGTCATTGATGGCAAGGGGTGGCGATCTGGTGCTGCAGTTGAAAGAAAAAAGCTTAACCAATGGTTTTTTAATATTACTAAATTTTCTGAGGAACTATTAAAAAATTTAGACACACTTAATGAATGGCCAAATAAAGTTAAAACTATGCAAAAAAATTGGATTGGAAAATCTTTTGGTTGTGAAGTGAAATTTGAAATTGAGGGAAATGAAAAAATTAAAAATATAGAATGTTATACTACTAGGCCTGACACTCTTTTCGGTATGTCCTTTCTTGCTTTGTCAATTGATCATCCAGTTGCAAAATTTTATGAAAATCAGGATGAATTTAAAAAGTTTAAAAAAGAATGCTCAAAAACTGGTACAACTGAAGAGTCATTAGCTGGTGCTGAGAAAATAGGTTTTAAAACAAATCTTTTAGCTATCAATCCATTTAAAAAAGATATTAAAGTTCCTGTTTACTTTGCTAACTTTGTACTGATGGATTATGGTTTGGGAGCTGTATTTGGTTGTCCAGCCCATGACCAAAGAGATTTAGATTTTGCCAAAAAATATGATTTATCAGTAACTACTGTTGTTTCCCCAACTAAAAATGAAGAAGACTTTAAAGTAAATAAAAAAGCCTATGTCGATACTGGCTTTATGATAAATTCGTCATTTTTAAATGGAGTAAAATCACCCAGTGAGTCAATCCCGATGGCAATTGAACACTTAGAGAAGAATAATTTTGGGAAAAAAAAAATAAATTTTAGACTTAAAGATTGGGGAGTTTCACGACAGAGATATTGGGGTTGTCCAATTCCAATAGTGTACGACGATAACAATCAACCAAAAAAAATACCTTTAAACATGCTTCCTGTTGAACTTCCAACAATTGAGAAATTTAAAACTTCTGGCAATCCTCTTGATTTAGATAATGAATGGAAAAAAGTTGAAATTAACGGAAAATTTTACACTCGTGAAACTGACACGCTAGACACATTTGTTGACTCTTCTTGGTATTTTTTAAGATTTTGTTCGCCAAATAAAAAAGATTATGGATTTAGTGAGGATGATATAAAATACTGGATGCCAGTAGATCAATATATTGGTGGTGTAGAACATGCTATTTTACATTTATTATATTCGAGATTCTTTATGAACGCTTTATCTTACAAAAGTAATAAGATTGATCTTAAAGAACCATTTAAAGGATTATTTACACAAGGTATGGTTTGTCACGAAACTTATAAAGATAATTCAGGTAATTGGATAAGTCCTGACGAGATAGTTACAATTAATGGTAAAAAATTTTTAGAAAAAGATAATACTCATGAAGTAAATGTTGGCCCATCAGAGTCCATGTCTAAGTCAAAAAAAAATATAATCGATCCTGAAAAGATAATTGAAAATTATGGTGCTGATGCTGCAAGGCTTTTTATTTTATCAGATAGCCCACCTGAAAAAGATGTTCAATGGTCAGATGAAGGAATTGCCGCTTCTTACAAATTTATACAAAAATTATGGAACCTTAACATAAAAGTTTTAGATAAAATAAAACAAAACAATAAAGATAATGATGATGATATTGAACTAGAAAAATTGACTAATCAATTTTTAAATAATGTTACAAATAATTTGAATAATTTTGGATATAATAAAATTATAGCAAATTTTTATGAAATTTTTTCTCAATTAACAAAGAAAATTGAAAATAATTTTTCAAAAAAAACCCTAATCAAAAATTATGAGAAAATTTTAACAATCATGATGCCTGTGATCCCACATTTTGCATCAGAAAGTTTAAAACTATTAGGGATTAGTGAACAACAAAAATGGCCAATTGTTGAAAAAGAACTTCTTTTAAGTGATAGGATAAATTATGTAGTCCAGATTAATGGTAAAAAGAGAGGCTTAATTGTTTCTAGTCCAAATATAAATGAAGAAAGCTTGATTCAACTAATAAAAAAAGATGAAAATATCAACAAGTATTTAAATAATAAAAATATTAAAAAAAAAATATTTGTTCCAAATAAACTAATAAATATCATAATATAAAATTCAAATGTTAAAAAAAATAATAGTCGTACTTTTTTTTACTCTTTTTCTGAGTCAATGTGGTTACACACCAATGTATTCTTTAGATAATAAATCTAATTTCAATTTTATATCAATCAAAACCCGAGGAGATGATGAACTTTCTAAATTTTTAAAATTAAATTTAGATAGATATAACAACAGACAAAGTGATAAGCAAATATCACTGGATATAATTGTTGATTATGAAAAGTTATCTCAATCAAAAGACTTAACTGGAACAACAACTGATTACTTATTAATAGCGGAAGTTAACTTTAATATTTTGTTTAATGGTCAAGAAAGTGAGATTAATATTAAAAAAGATTTCGTCATGAAAGATATGGATAAAGAATTTGAAGAAAGAAATTATGAGAGAACAATTAAACAAAACTTTGCATATTCGATTATTAATAAATTAATTATTCAATTATCAAAAAGTAGATGATTTTAAAATCATTTGAAATAAATAAAATCAATCTATCAACCACTAAATTCATTCTTTTTTATGGAAAAAATGAAGGATATAAATCTGAGGAAATAAATAAAATAAAAGAAAAATTTGAAACTTTTGAAAAATTCGAAGAAAAAAATATTTTAGATAATACAGAACATTTTTACGAACAAATTACTACTGGATCATTATTTGATAAAGAAAAATTAATAATCATAAATCAAGCAACTGATAAAATAATAAAGATTATAACAGATATATTAGAAAAAAAAATTAAAGATATTTTTGTTATTCTTAATTCTGAAATTTTAGAAAAAAAATCAAAATTAAGAAATTTATTTGAAAAAGATAAAAGACTTATATGTATTCCTTTTTATCCTGATACAAATGAAGTTTTATTCAAACTTACTCAAAACTTTTTTAAAAAGAATAAAATATTAATTTCTAATGAAAATATTAATTTCATAATAAATAAATGTTCTGGAAACAGAGGTTATCTTTATAATGAATTAGGAAAAATTGAATTATACTCATTATCAAAGAAAAATATTACAATAGATGAGATTTTTAAATTAATAAACCTTACAGAAAATTTTGATATAAATGAATTAGTAGATAATTGTTTAGCAAAAAATCATAGAAAAACTTTAAATATATTAAATGAAAGTAATTTTTCTAGCGATGAGTCTATTTTGATCATAAGAATTTTTATAAATAAATTAAAAAAAATATTAAAACTAGCAAATCAATATAAAATTAATAAAGACTTAAATTTGACAATTGATAATGCAAAACCTCCAATATTTTGGAAGGAAAAAGAAATTACTAAACAACAAATACAAAGGTGGAAACCAAATGAAATTGAAAAATTAATTTATGATGTTAATGCGATAGAACTGCTCATTAAGACTAGTTCTCTCAATTCCATAAATTTAGTTTCGGATTTTATAATAGAAAAATCGATTTAATAATTATTTTTTATAACATCAATTAGTTTATTTAATTGATCTAAATCTTTATATTCAAAGGTAATTTTACCCTTATTATTCTTCTTATTTTGAATTAACACATTTAAGCCAATCTTTTGCGAAAGCGTTGTTTCCAATTCATTAATATTAGTATCTCGATTTCTTTTGAAAATATTTTTATTTTTCTTGAAAATCTTTACTAACCGCTCTGTCTGTCTTACAGAAAGTTTTTTATCTAAAACTTTATTGGCAACAAATGATGCATTATCTAAACCCACTAAAATTTTAGCATGTCCAGATGATATCTTTTCAGATGCAATTAAATCCAAAACATCTTCGGGTAAGTTAAGTAATCTTAATGAATTCGTAATATAGCTTCTGCTTTTTCCCACAAATCGCGAAACCTTTTCTTGGTCATACGAAAATTCATCAATCAACCGTTGATAACCTTTTGCTTCTTCTATTGGATTTAAATCTTTTCGTTGAATATTTTCAATTATTGCAAACTCTAAAGATTTAAGATCATCAGCATCAGTAATGATCACTGGTACTTCATGTAATCCTACTTTTTGAGCTGCTAACCACCTTCTCTCACCTGCAATAATTTCAAATTTTTTATCTTCATTATTTGATTTTCTTACAATAATGGGCTGAATAATTCCCCTTTCTTTAATTGAATTAGTAAGATCATTTAAACTTTCTTCATCAAAAACTTTTCTTGGCTGATATCTATTTGGTGAAAGATTTGAAATAGGTAATTTATCTGAGCTTTTTTCAACTTTAGTCTCTCCTATTAAAGATGATAAACCTCTACCAAGGCCCTTTTTAATTTTATTCATTAAGCCGCACTCCCAACTTTTCCTTCTTGAGTCATAAATTCATCTGTAAAACTATAGTATGATTTACTTCCAGGACAATTTTTATCATATATTAATACTGGGACACCATGCGAAGGTGCTTCGGACAATCTTACATTTCTAGGAATTACAGTTTGATAGACTTTATCTTTAAAATAATTTCTTGCTTCTTGTTCTACTTGGGAAGATAATTTATTTCTTCGATCATACATTGTCAAAAGTATTCCTTGAATTTCTAAATCAGGATTCAAATTATCTTTTATTCGTTCAATAGTTTTCATTAGCTGAGTTAATCCTTCTAGTGCAAAAAATTCGGTCTGAAGCGGCACTAATAACGAATTAGATGAGACTAAAGCCATTACAGTTAGTAAACTTAACGATGGGGGGCAATCAATAAGTATATAATCGTAAAATGCTTCAGAATCATTTAAATAAGCGGTTAATTTACTCTTTAAAATAAACGCTCTATTGCTATCCCCTGCGGTCTCAACTTCTAATCCTGATAAATCAACATTTGAAGTAATTAAATCTAAATTTTCAAAATTAGTTTTCTTAATCACATTTAAAATCGACATTGTTCCATTAAGTATTCCATAAATTGTTTGATCTGAACTTTCAGTATTAGATAATCCTAGTCCAGTTGTAGCATTTCCTTGGGGATCGAGATCGATAACTAAAATTTTTTTACCTTGTTGAGATAAAGCAGATGCTAAATTAATTATTGTTGTTGTTTTACCGACTCCTCCTTTTTGATTTATTACCGAAATTATTTTCATGAAAATTTTTTTTTTATTTTTTTGATATTTAATATAAACGAGTCTTCATTCGTTAAACTTTTTTTTTCCTCATAATCTAAATCCCATTTTTGAAGTACATCACTAAGAATTTTTCTTCCACTAGTGCCCATAAAAAAAATTATATTTTTATATTTTTGGAAATTTTTATTTATTAAATCTAGGATTACAGGCATTGGTTTAAAAGCTCGTGACATTATCGTCCCTGTTTCAATATTTTTTAGAGTGAAAATATCTTTTTGAATTACTTGTGTATTTAAATTAAATCTTTTTGAAACCTCCCTTAAAAAAACACATTTATTGTAGCTCTTCTCATAAAGACAAATCTTCATACTACTTTTTATCTGTTTCATAACAATTGCAACAATTAATCCTGGCAACCCACCCCCAGTTCCTAAATCTGAGGTTGTATCTTCATTTAAATCAACAAAATCAACTATTTGCGCTGAATCAATAATATGACGTTCTCTAATATCCTTTTTTTCTAAGATTTTTCTACTAATTATGTTAATTTCTTGGTTTTTTTCCATTATCATAGAAATTAATTTTTCTAACTCTTTACAAGTTTCACGTGAAACATTTAAATCAGATATTTTTGAGTAAGAATTTAAAATTACGTTATCCATTAAGCTATATGCTTAATAGACTTTCTTTTGACATGTGACAACAAAATATATACAGCTGCAGGGGTAATTCCATCAATTCTTAAAGCCTGACCCATTGTTTTAGGTCTTATTTGCTTAAATTTTGATTTAACTTCATTAGATAAGCCTGAGAATTGATCATAATTAATGTCATCTGGGATAGATAAATTTTCATCTCTTTTAAAAGCTAAAATATCTGCTTTCTGCTTTTTTAAATATCCTCTATAATGAGAATTAATTTCAATCTGCTCATCAATTTCACTCCCATGATCTAAAATTTCAGGCCAAATATCTCTAATTTTGCCCATATTTACACCTTTTTGGGTTAAAATTTCTTCAGCAGATCTAAAAACCCCATCTTTTGCTATTTTTATTCCAAATTTTTCTGCCTTAGAGGGAGAAATATTTAAATTCGACATCTGAAGAGAAATTTTACCTAATTTTTGAAATTTATCCTCAAAAAAGGTTTTTCTGTTTTCTGATATAAGTCCAATTTTAATACCTTTGTGAGTAAGTCTTAAATCTGCATTATCTGATCTTAAACTTAATCTATATTCAGCTCTTGATGTAAACATTCTATATGGCTCAGCTACACCCTTAGTTATTAAATCATCTATCATTACACCTATATAAGCATCTGATCTATCTAGTATAAAGGGCTCCATATTTTTAACAGAGAGCGCTGCATTAATTCCAGCTACAAGACCTTGAGCTGCCGCCTCTTCGTAGCCTGTCGTTCCATTTATTTGACCTGCAAGGTATAAATTTCTAATTTTTTTAGTCTCAAGGGTCAAAAAAAGTTCTCGCGGATCAATATAATCATATTCAATAGCGTAGCCAGGTCTTATTATTCTAACATTATCTAAACCATTGATATTGTTGAGTATTTCTTGCTGTATATCCTCTGGTAGAGAATTTGATATACCATTTGGATAAATAATATGATCATTAAGACCTTCTGGCTCCAAAAATATTTGATGCCTTGTCTTATCAGCAAATTTTACAATTTTATCCTCAATTGAAGGACAATATCTTGGTCCAATGCCTTGTATGCTTCCAGAATACATAGCACTTTTGGATAAATTTTTTTCTATTATCTTATGAACCCTTTCATTAGTATATGTCATCGAGCATGAAACTTGTTTATTATGATTTGTCTTAGTTAAGAAAGAAAAAAAATAAGGATCTTCATCTGCAAATTGTTTTTCTAAATTTTTAAAATTAATAGTTCTAGAGTCTAATCTAGGCGGCGTACCTGTTTTTAATCTACCAATTTTAAATTTAAATTTTTCTAATTGTTCACTCAAACCTGTGCTTGGTTTCTCATTAAACCTACCAGCAGGAGTTCGTTTATTACCTATATGTATCAAACCATTTAAAAAGGTACCTGTTGTCAAAATTAACTTATTACAATTTACATTAATACCTTTTAGAGTTACAAATCCATTTATTTCATTTTTATTAAAAATAAATTTCACTACGGGATCAGAAAAAATCGTTAAATTACAATAGTTTACTAGTTTTTCTTGCATAAATTTACGATATAATGATCGATCAGATTGAGTTCTAGGCCCTCTTACCGCTGGTCCTCTGCTTCTGTTAAGTAATCTAAATTGTATTCCAGATTTATCAGCTACTTCACCCATAACTCCATCCAAAGCATCAATTTCTCTTACCAAATGACCTTTTCCTAAACCACCAATAGCTGGGTTACATGACATTTCCCCTATAGTATTCTTATTATGAGTGAAAAGGGCAGTGTTTATTCCAAGTCGCGCGGATGCTGCTGCTGCCTCACAACCCGCATGACCTCCTCCAATCACTACCACGTCAAAAGATAGATTTTTTTTCATAGAGTAAATTTATATTCGATTAAAATATTTACAAGAATTGAGTTATTTTTCTTTAATATGTCTAAATTATTAAGGTAAACTAAAAAAAAGGTTTAAAACAAAGGAAAATTAAGATTATTTGCCAATGCAAAAATCATTGAAAATACTACCTAATATCTCTTCTACATCAACTTTTCCTACAATCATACCCAAATGCCTAGTTGCCAATCTCAAGTCTTCAGCTGCTTTATCAAAATCCTTTTTATCATTTTTATCTAAAAAGTTTTTTAAATAATCTGAACATTGTACTAAATGTTGTCTATGTCTTTCCCTAGTAATTAAAATATCTTCCTCAGATAAAAATTTATTTTTTATATTATTTTTAATTTTTAAAATTAACTTATCTAGATTTAAATTATATTTTAGAGAAATTAAAACATGATTTAGCTTAGAAATTTCAGGATTTAATTCTTCTTTTAAAAGATCAGATTTATTAATTACTAAAATTGCATCATTTTTAAGCAAATCGTTCAAAAAAGGGCTTAAATCAGGGTTTTTTGCATCTACTACAACTAATTTAAGATCAGCATTTTCAGCTTTGTTGAGGGATAATTTAATTCCTTTTTTTTCAATTTCATCTTTTGACTCTCTTATGCCCGCTGTATCAGAGATAATTACTGGGTAACCATCTATGTTTAAATGTGTTTCGATAACATCTCTTGTTGTTCCTGCAATCTCAGACACGATAGCAACTTCTCTATTTGATAAGTTATTCAATAGACTTGATTTACCAGCGTTTGTCGGTCCTACAATTGCAATTTTAAACCCTTCTCGAATTATCTCTCCAACCTTATGATCATTTAAAATTTTATTTATTTCATTTAAGACATCTAAAGAATCTTGTTTTATTTTTTTAATATTTCCTTCTGGTAAATCCTCCTCAGGAAAATCTATTTTAGCTTCAACAAATGATAAAGTTTTTAGTAATTTTTCTCTTAATTGATTAAATTTTTCTGAAGACTTTCCTTTCATTATTTTTACAGCTTGTCTTCTTTGAATTTCAGTTTCTGCAGATACTAAATCAGCAATACTTTCAGCTTTTAATAAATTTATTTTTCCATTTTGAAAAGCTAATTTCGTAAACTCTCCTGGTTCAGCTAATCTACAATTTTTTATTTTTGATATTTCTTCCTGAACAGCCAATATTACTGCTTTACCTCCATGGATATGAATTTCAGCCATATCCTCTCCTGTATAGCTCTCTGGACCAGGAAACCATATAATAATCCCTTCATCTATAAGCTCAGAAGTGTTGGTATTGTTTATTTTTCGAAGAGTAGCTGTTCTAGGCTTAGGGATTTTTTTATTTGTCAATAATTTTATGACTTTTGATGCCTCGATTCCTGAAATTCTAATAATAGCAACACCAGAAACTCCTGGACCAGAAGAAAGTGCATATATAGTCATAGATTTATTATATCCTGAATTTTTTTATTGGATATAATTAAAATTATCATGATTATATGGATTGCCTCATATCCAAAAAGTGGAAATACGTGGTTAAGATCTATCATAGGATCTTTATTGTATTCAAATGATGGTATTTTTAATTTTCAATTAATAAAAAATATAAAACAATTTCCAAGCAGAAGTACCCTAAAAGATTTTACTCAGAATTTTAACGACATTAACGAGTTATCTAAATATTGGATACTAGCTCAAGAAAAAATAAATCTTGCAAATGAAATCAAATTTTTTAAAACACACAACTTAAATTGTGCAATAAACAATAATCCTTTCACAAACAAATTAAACACATTGGGAACTATTTATGTTGTTAGAGATCCAAGAAATTTGATAAATTCAATATCAAACCATTACAATAAAAACAACGATGAAGAAGCAAAAAATTTTTTAATTTCTCAAAAAATTTTATCACAACAAGCTAGAGATCTTAAAGATAATGATATTGCTACACTTTTAGGATCATGGTCAGATCATTATAATTTTTGGACAAAAAAAAATTCAAATTTATTATTAATTAAATATGAGGATTTAATTTTAGATATTGAAAAAGAGTTAAATAGAATAATTCTTTATCTAACTAAATTTATGAAAATTAACGTCAATTCAGAAAAAATCAAAAATATCATCGACTCAACTTCATTTTATCAATTACAAAAAATGGAAGAAAAAGGATTATTTGATGAAAATGTATATGGATTAAATAAAGAAAAAATTAAATTTTTTAACAAAGGACCAACTAATGACTGGAAAAAAGAACTAGACAAAAACATTCAAACAGAGATTGAAAAAGTATTTTATAAAGAAATGATGGAGCTTGGTTATTTGAAGTAAAGCTTTATTTTACGTAGGTTTATTCATTGAGTTGAAAAATTCAGCATTATTCTTTGTATCTTTTAATTTAGAACTTATAAATTCAATTGCATCCATAGTCCCCATAGGAGCAATTATTCTTCTTAAAACATTCATTTTTTGTAAGTCGTTTTTATCGAATAATAATTCTTCTCTTCTTGTACCTGATTTTGTAATATCTATAGCAGGATAAATCCTTTTATCTGCGATCTTTCTATCTAAAACAGTTTCACTGTTACCTGTGCCCTTAAATTCCTCAAAAATCACCTCGTCCATTCTACTTCCAGTATCTATAAGTGCAGTAGAAATAATTGTTAAAGATCCTCCTTCTTCAATATTTCTTGCTGCTCCAAAAAACCTCTTTGGTCTTTGAAGAGCATTTGCATCAACTCCACCAGTTAATACTTTACCAGAGCTCGGAATGACAGCATTATAAGCTCTGCCAAGTCTAGTTATGGAGTCTAATAAAATTACTACATCTTTTTTGTGCTCTGTTAGTCTTTTAGCTTTTTCAATAACCATCTCAGCTACCGCAACGTGTCTTTGAGCAGGTTCATCAAAAGTAGAGCTAATCACTTCTCCTTTTACTGTCCTTTGCATATCTGTAACTTCTTCTGGTCTTTCATCGATTAATAAAACGATCAAATAACATTCTGGATAATTTTTTGCGATAGAGTTGGCTATACTCTGCAGAATCATTGTCTTTCCTGCTTTAGGAGGTGAAATAATTATCGATCTTTGTCCTTTTCCAATAGGACTTACTAGGTCTATAAGTCTGGGTGTTAAATCTTGCTTTTTATCGGGTTTTGTAGCCTCGATTTCCATTACAAGCTGCTTATCAGGATAAAGTGGGGTTAAGTTGTCGAATGCAATTTTGTGTCTTGATTTATCTGGTTCTTCAAAATTTATTTTACTAACTTGCAATAAAGCAAAATATCTTTCACCTTCTTTTGGTGCTCTTACTGGGCCCTCCACAGTATCACCTGTTCTTAATCCAAATTTTCTTATTTGACTTGGACTAACATATATATCATCAGGTCCTGGAAGATAATTTGATTCCATAGCTCTTAAAAATCCAAAACCATCTTGTAAAAGTTGTAAAACACCAGCGCCGGTAATTTCCTCTTTTTCAGCAACTTTCTTTAAAATCGCAAATAAAATTTCTTGTTTTCTGAGTGTACTAGCATTTTCAATACCAAGCTCTTCTGCTTGAGTAATTAGCTGTTCAGATGATTTAAGTTTTAGTTCTTGAATGTTCATGATTTAAATTATTAAGGACTTAATAATTTTTATAATATATATGCTATCTAAATTATTTCAACCCTAGATAGGCTTAAAAACCACAACAAATATGATTAAAATAAGCAATAATGTGGGTATTTCATTTATAAATCGATAAAATTTATGTGAATGCGTATTAAGGTCTAATTTAAACTGTCCTAAAATACGACCAAGATAAAAATGATAAATTGTTAATATAACCACAAATATCGACTTCAAAATCATCCAAGTTTGTCCAAGTTTTTCAAATCCTATTTCGTGGATAAGTAGCAAGCCAAATAGCCAAGATAATATCATTGCTGGTGTCATGATATAAAAAAATAGTTTTCTTTCCATAACCTTAAACACCTCTGATATAATTGGCTGAGTATTGTTTTGAGAATGATAAACGAAAATTCTTGGAAGATATAACAATCCAGCCATCCAAGAAATGACAGATATCAAATGTAAAGATTTAAAAAGTAAGTAAGTATTCATTAATCAAATGTTTTTTTGAATTAAAGATTTTAATAAAATTATGTGATCTTCATTATCATTCAAACACGGTACCATATCAAAATTTTCTCCACCAGATTCTAAAAAACTCTCTTTTCCTTGAATTTGGATTTCCTCTAAAGTTTCGACACAATCTGAGGAAAATCCTGGACATATGGCCAAGACATTTTTTTTACCTTCTTTGGGTAAATTTTCTAAAGTTTTATCTGTGTAAGGTTGAAGCCATTTCTCAGGACCAAATCTAGATTGGAATGTTGTCTTAATTTCAATTGAAGTAAACTTTTCTGATATTAGTCTCGTGGTCTTGTGACAATAGCAATGATAAGGATCGCCCTTATCAAAATATTTTTGAGGTATTCCATGATAAGAAGCTAATATCAAATCTGGCTTCCAATTTATTTCTTTAATTTTTTTATTCAAAGAATTTACGAGCGCTTCTATATATAAAGGATCTGACTCATAATGTGGCACTATTTTTAGTGATGGTTGCCATCTCATTTTCATAAGAGTTCTATATACTTCATCACAGACAGTTGCAGTGGTTGCCGCAGCATATTGAGGATATAAAGGTAAAATAATTAAATTCTCACAACCCAAATCATGTAATTTAGCGATTTTACTTTTTATACTAGGGTTTCCATATCGCATAGCAAAATCTATTACTAAATTTTCATTTGATATAGCAGTAGAAATTTTTTCAGCTTGTTTTCTTGTATAAAATAAAAGTGGCGATATATTTTCATTTTTCATCCATATTTCTTTATAAGCTTTAGCAGTTTTTGATGGCCTTAAATTTAAAATAAAAACATTTAATATTATTTGCCAAATAACTGGATTTACTTCGATTACTCTTCTGTCCGATAAAAATTCTTTTAAATATTTCCTTATATCAAACCAATTTGTCGAGTCAGGAGTTCCTAAGTTAACTATTAAAACACCGGTTTTTCCAAATTTAATATCGGGGTGATTGACATTATTTTCCATTTTAATAATCCTTTACTAAGTTTACTAAATATTCCATCATTATCGGGTCCGTTTGTGGTAATACTCCGTGTCCTAAATTAAATATATATGGATGATCTTTGAATATATCTAAATATTTTGTAGCCTCTTTTTTTAAAGTTTCTTTATCAGTTAACAGAACTTTAGGATCCATTCCTCCTTGAATTGGTATTTGAATTTCTTTTCTTATTAATAATGGATCTACTTCATAATCTATACAAATTCCATCTGGTTTAATAGTTTTACAATAAGTTTTATAATCTTTAATACCCCTTGGAAAACATATGACAGGTACTTTTAAATTTTTAACAAATTCTACAAGATTAAAAGTTGGTTCATAAACATAATTTGCAATATATTTATTCTCAAGTAGACCTGCCCAACTATCAAAAATTTGTATGGTATTTGCGCCATTTTTAATTTGATTTTTAATATGAATTTTTAAGAATTTTTCTAATACATATAGAATTTTATTAATATACACATTATCAACAAAAAAATTATTTTTTAATTTTTTTTTAGGTGATTGTTTGTTCAGCATATAAACTAGTAATGTCCAAGGTGCGCCCACAAAACCTATGGTATTTTTGTTTTCAACTAATTTATTTGAGCTAACAAGATTTATTGCTTTATATACTGGTAAAACTTTTTTAACAAAATCATTTTCATTTAGTTTAGAGATTTCATCTAAATTCAAATCACTCAACAAAGGACCAAAATCTTTTTTAAATTTAACCTCTTGGTTTAAACCATATGGTAAAATTAATATATCTGAAAAAATAATTGCTGCGTCTAACTTAAATCTTTTTAAAGGCTGTAAGGTAATTTCAGAAGCAAGTTTTTCATTTAAACATAATTTAATAAAATCTGGATTTATTTTTCTTATTTCTCTAAATTCAGGCAAATATCTCCCAGCTTGTCTCATTATCCAGATAGGATTAATAGTTGTATCTTTTTTTTTTAAAACTTTATCAATTGGGGTCATTAAATAATTATATATTATTATATTGTATTATTTATAGGCTATGTGAATAATGGTAACATAATTTTATTAACATTTTATTAACTATTTATTTAATTTATTCCCTTTAATTTTTTGTATTTTATTAACTTGCTAATAGATGTGTATATTTGTTTTCCACTTGTTTTAAAATGTTAATAAAACCCTTATTTTACAATAAAAATTAAAAAAAAATAAATTTGTTTAATTTAATTAAAATATTACAAAGATATTAACAATATATACATGACTAATATTTACCAAATTTACCTAATATCAGATTCTACTGGTGAAACATTGGATAGAATTTTTTTAGCAATAAAAGCTCAATTTAAAAATATAGAATATAAAATATATACTTATTCTTTTACTAGAACAGAAAACCAAATTTCTAAAATATTATCTCAAGCTAAAAAAAATGAAAATCCAGTTATATTATATTCAATAGTAGATAGTAATTTAGCCAAATATTTAGCAAATAACAGTGATGAAAAAAAAATTCCTTGTTTTGGAATATTGGGTGAACTAATCTTAAATTTTTCAAAATTATTGAATCAAAAAGCCTCACATGTTCCCAGTGGTCAATATGCTTTAAATGAGGAATATTATAAAAAAATAGAGGCAATACAATTCACTATGAATCATGATGACGGAAACTTATTAAAAGATGTTAAAAAATCAGATATAATTTTATTAGGGGTAAGCAGGACGAGCAAAACGCCTACATCAATCTATTTAGCAAACAAAGGTTATAAAACAATAAATATTCCATTAGTTAACAATGACTCTATTCCTGAAAGTTTGAAGAAAAATCCTGATTCATTTTGTGTAATAGGTTTAACCACAGAAGCAGAAAGATTGGCCGATATCAGAAAAAATAGGATGAATTCTTTAAAGGAAAGTCAAAACAAAGATTATATTGATTTAGAAAAGATAAAGATTGAAGTGGATGAGGCAAAAAGAACTTTCAAAAAATTTAAATGGCCAATAATAGATGTGACACGTAAATCAGTTGAGGAAACTGCAGCATCAATTATTAAAATTCATGATATATATTTAAATAAGTCGAATGGTAAATAAAGTTATATTAGCCTCAAAAAGTGAAGTTAGAAATCAAATCTTAAAACAAAATAATATAATATGTGATGTGGTGCCATCAAATGTAGACGAAGATTTAGTTAAACAAAGTTTAAGAAAAGAAAAAGCAACTCCAGAATTAATTTCAAAAAATCTAGCAGAGCTTAAAGCAAATAAGGTTAGTCAGAAATATCAAGAAAGATTAGTTATAGGAGCAGATAGTGTTATAGATTTAAATGGAAAAATTATTTCAAAACCAATTAATAGAGAACAAGCTCTAAAAATTTTAAAAGATTTAAATGGACAAACACATTATTTAATTAGTTCAGTATGTATTTCTAAAAATGGAAAAATGATTTGGAATTATACTGACAAGGCGAAACTTACAATGAAAAAAATGTCAGATGAAGAATTAAAGAATTATTTATCAAAAATAAGTGATGAAACTTTATATGCTTATAATGTTTATCAAATCGAAGGACTTGGTAAAAATTTATTTTCTAATATTGATGGAAATAGAAATTCAATAATGGGTATTCCCATCGAAAAAATTAAAACATATTTAAATAGTTATTATGACTAAAAAATATTTAATAATTGGTGATCCCATAAATCATTCATTATCTCCAAAAATACATAATTATTGGTTCAAACAAAATTCAATTAATGCTGATTATGCTAAAAAAAAACCAAGCAACGAAGAATTGATTAAAATAATTGAGCAAATTAGAAATAATGAATTATCTGGAATTAATATAACAATTCCATTTAAACAAAGAATAATACCATTTTTAGATAAGCTTTCAGATTTAGCAAATAAAACTCAATCAGTTAATACAGTTTATAAGAAGGATGATACAATTATTGGGGATAACACAGATATATTTGGTTTTGAAAATTCTCTAAGAGAAAAGAATTTTAATTTAAAAAATAAATCTGCCTTTATATTTGGAGCAGGCGGTGTAGTTCCATCAATTATATTTGGCCTTCAAAATTTAGGTTTTAAGAAAATTTTTGTTACAAATAGAACTCATGAAAAACTTGAAAAATTAAAGAAACAATTTCCATTAATCCAAATAAGTGATTGGGGAGAATTTAAAGAGTCGGATTTAATCATAAATGCAACAAGTCTTGGTTTAAAAAATGAGGACAAATTGCACTTTAATTTTGAAAAAATTTCTAAAAAAGTAATATTTTATGATGTTATCTACAATCCATCAGTAACTAATTTCCTCAAAGAAGCTGAAAAAAACGGTAACGTATGGCTTAATGGAAAAATGATGTTTGTTTATCAAGCACAAAAAGCTTTTGAATTGTGGACTGGCAAATTTCCAAAAATTGATGATAAATTATTAACTTACTTATACAATGATTAGAATTGCAATAGTAGGCGATATTGGTGCTGGTAAAACATATATAGCAAATAGATTCGATTATCCCGTATTTAATGCGGATAAAATTGTTTCAGAGATATATAATAAAGACAAGAATTGTTTTAACAAAATAAAAAAAAAATTAAAAAAATATGATTTAACTTTTCCAATTAAAAAAGAAAATCTTATAAAATGTATACTTGATAAAAAAAATAATTTAAAAAAAATTTCTAGAATAATTCATCCAATTGTAAGAAAGAAATTAAACAAGTTCCTAACAAAGAACAAAAAAAAAAAATTTGTTATCTTAGATATTCCTTTATTTCTTGAAAATAAACTCAATAAAAAGAATGATATAATTGTATTTATACAATCAAAAAAAAAAGATATAAAAAAAAGATTAATCCTTAGAAGAGGTTACAATTCAAAGTTAATTAGAGAATTTAGAAGAATACAACTTCCGCTTTCTTTTAAAAAGAAAAAATCAAATTTCATTATTGAAAATAACTTTAAAAGTAAACCTATAAAGTCAAAATTAGTATATATTTTAAGAAAATTGAAAAAATGAAAGAAGTTGTTTTAGATACAGAAACCACTGGTTTAAAGGTTGAGGATGGACACAGAATCGTTGAGATAGGATGTATTGAATTGGACAATTTAATCCCAACTGGAAAAAAATTTCATTACTACTTAAATCCAGACAGAAAAGTTTCAGATAAAGCTTTTGCTGTCCATGGGTATTCTGACAAGTTTTTATCTGAGCAAAAAAGGTTCAAAGATATAGTAGACGAGTTTTTGAATTTTCTAAAAAATAAAAAACTTATAATTCATAATGCAGAATTTGATTTATCTCACTTAAACAATGAAATGAAAATTCTGGGTAAAAGTAAAATTGATAATGATGTTGTAGATACTTTAGTGTTAGCTAGAGACAAATTTCCTGGATCATCTAATAGTTTAGATGCGTTATGTAAAAGGTATAGAATTGATAATTCAAAAAGATTAAAACATACAGCTTTAGTTGATTGTGATTTACTTGCAAAAGTTTATATAAATTTGACAGATCAAAAAGAACCTATGCTAAATTTTGAAAGTCAAGATTACCAAGTTAACAAAGAAAATTTTGGAAAAATTCTTTATTATAAAAAGATTATAAAGCCGGACAAAGATGAATTAAAAAAACATGATGAATATTTGAAATCAAGTTTGAAAAAAAATTTTTTTAATTAAATTTTTCATTGTAAAGTCTTTGAAAATCAAATTTTTTATCCAATTTTATTTCTGGATGACCTGAGTTATGAACTAAATTTAAAAAAGTTTTTTCTAGCTCTGGTGAAACTTTAGTTGGAACCTCACATAAAATTATTTTTTCTAAATCTTTTTTATCTGTAATCTCATCGTTTACTCTTACTACGACTGAATAGATTATTTCAAAATATGATTTTTTTTCATTTATTTCTTTATCCTCAAATTTTAAAGTTAAATTTACTTCTACAAGTTTATTTTTTAATGGTTTAGAAGTTATATCAATATTCAATTGATATTTTGCAATATTTTCTTTTACAAACAAATAAGTTTCAACATTCGATGTTTCACTTGAAATATCTTTCACATATTGAGCTAAAATTTTAAAGTTTTCTGTCATTGTCTTCCTCCAAATCTTCAAATTCTCCTTCGATAAAATTATCTTTTTTAGAATTTCTTTTTTTTAAATTTTTAGAAATTTTTCCAAAAATTAATTTTCGTGTAAAGGGTAAAATTAATAAAAAACCTATTAGGTCAGTTGCAAAACCTGGAATTATTAAAAGTAGTGCTGCAAAGGCGATAGCTGCTCCAGAAATGATTTCGTAAGCAGGCAACTCGTCTTTGATGATTTGTGAAAAACCAGACTTTAAAGTATTAATGCCTTCATATCGCGCATAAATTATTCCGATTATTGCGGTTATAAAAATCAATGAAATAGTATTAAAAGCTCCAATTTGGGATCCAATTTTAATAAACAGGTATATTTCAATAATCGGAATTAAAATAATGGCTAGAATAACTGAGTTCATTTGTCTTTAATTTAATTGCTAGTTGAAATTAATCAACAGAGTAATTACTATTATATTAAATTATGAATTATAGCTTCGAGTATATAGATATCATTCTGCTAGCAATGATAGCAGGATTTATCTTTTTAAGATTAAGGGGGATTTTAGGCAAAAGAACTGGCTTTGAGGGAAAAACATTTCCTCAATTTGAAGAAATTTTAAAAAACCCAAGACCTAATAAAAATGATTTTTCAAATCAAGTCTTCGATGAAAATGCACAAAAAGATTTTTTAAAAGGTGCTAAAATTGCATACGAAACGATAATTACTGATTTTAGTGATAATGATAATAAACTTACTACAAGTAAACCTTTGTTAAGTAAAAAAATTTACGATCAGTTTAATCAAGCTCTAACTGAAAGAAAGAAAAGAGGTCATTATGCTGAGATTACTTTTATAGGTATCAATTCTGCAGACATAAAAGAGCATAAAAATATTAATAAGGCACTACAAGTCACAGTCGAATTTGTAGCTGAAGTCATAACATGTATTCGAGATAAAGATAAAAAAATTGTATCTGGATCTCCTGATCAAATTAAAAAAATTTATGATACCTGGGTTTTTTCAAGAGACATAAGGTCAAACAATCCAAATTGGCAGTTAATAGAAACTTTAACTTAATTGGCTAAAAAAATTTCAGAAAAAGACAAAAAAGATTGGAACGATTTTTTGTCTAAAAATGATCCTTTACCAGTAAAAGATGAAGATAGTTCAAAAAAAAAAATCAAGAAAACTTTAACATTTGATTTACATGGTTACAGTTTAGATGAGGCTAATAATAGAATTAAAGAGCTAATAGAACAATCTTATAATAATGGTATATATAAATTAGTAATTGTTACCGGCAAAGGTCTTCACTCAAATAATGAAAAGGATCCTTATGTCTCTAAAGAATTTGGTATTTTAAAAAATTCTGTTCCAGAATTTATTAAAAATGACAAAAATTTGATGAACTTGATAAACTATATTAGGGAAGCAGATATTGAAGATGGTGGAAGTGGATCGTTTTATATTTATCTTAAAAAAACTAAAGTATAAATTTAGATAAATCGGTATCTTTGACTAAATTGCTTAAATTTTTATTTATATAATCTTTATTAATTATAATTTTCTCACCAGATCTATCTGTGGCAGTAAAACTAATTTCATCTAATATTTTTTCTATGATAGTGTGTAATCTTCTAGCTCCAATATTTTCAACTGTAGAATTAACTTCTGAAGCTATATTGGCTATTGCATCAATCCCATCATCAGAAAATTCTAATTCAACATTTTCAGTTTTTAGTAAAGCAACATATTGTTTAATTAAACTGTAATCGGGTTCTTTCAAAATCCTTTTAAAATCTTCGCTAGTTAAGGCTTCCAACTCTACTCTGATAGGCAATCTGCCTTGTAATTCGGGCAATAAATCTGATGGTTTAGCGAGTTGAAATGCTCCAGAGGCAATAAACAAAATGTGATCTGTCTTAATTGGTCCATATTTTGTGTTAACTGTTGTACCTTCTATTAAAGGAAGCAAATCTCTTTGAACACCTTCTCTTGAGACATCACCACCAACTCTATCAGTTCTTCCTGAAATTTTATCTATCTCATCTAAGAAAACTATTCCATTATTCTCGGTTGAAGTTTTTGCAGTTTTAATGATTTTATCTTGTTCAATTAATTTATCAGACTCATCATTTATTAAAATTTCGTGAGACTCTTTTACAGTCATTTTTTTCTTTTTTTCTTTTACACCCATTGATTTTCCAAGCATTTCACCGATGTTAATCATTCCAACATTAGCACCAGGCATTCCAGGAATTTCAAATGATGTGTTATTATTTCCTGTATTACTTACAGCAATTTCTATTTCATTATCATCTAAGTCACCATTTCTTAATCTTTGTCTAAAACTTTCTCTTGTAGCAGCACTTGCTTTTTTACCAACTAAAGCATCTAATACTTTTTCCTCAGCTAGCTTTTGTGCTTTTGCTTTTACTTCCTTTCTTTTTTTCACTTTTTCCATTGCAATTGCAATTTCAATTAAATCTCTTATTATTTGTTCTACGTCTCTGCCAACGTATCCAACTTCAGTAAATCTTGTTGCTTCTACTTTTACAAAGGGAGCCTCAGCCAATTTAGATAATCTTCTTGAAATTTCTGTTTTACCAACACCTGTGGGTCCAATCATTAATATATTTTTTGGTAAAACTTCATTTTTCATTTCACCCTCTAGCGCTTGTCTTCTCCATCTGTTTCTTAAAGCAACAGCCACGGCTCTTTTTGCTTTGTTTTGTCCTACTACAAATCTATCTAATTCTGATACAATTTCTCTTGGTGATAACGAGCTACCTAAAAAACTTTCTTTAGATTTATCTTTATCTTTAGGATGTAATTGCGTTACGTTAGATTTATCCATTATATCTTTTCTATTTTTACGTTATTATTTGTAAACACACATATTTCAGCAGCGACTTCAATTGATTTTTTTGCAAGCTGTTCAGCACTCATTTCTGACCCCATTAAAACTTTTCCAGCAGCCAGGGCGTAATTTCCTCCAGAGCCTATACCAATTACATCTCCCTCTGGTTCTAGGACATCTCCAGTTCCAGAAATTATATAACTATTTTGTTTATCTCCAACGGCCATTAAAGCTTCAAGTCTTCTTAAATATTTATCTGTTCGCCAATCTTTAGCTAGCTCAACAGCAGCCCTTGATAAGTTTCCAGCGTGTTTCTCTAATTTAGCTTCTAATCTTTCGAATAAAGTAAGCGCGTCAGCAGTTGAACCTGCAAATCCAGCTACAACACCTCTTTTTTCAATTTTTCTTACTTTTGAAGCAGTGCTCTTAACAACTGTATTTCCCATACTAACTTGGCCATCTCCAGCCACAACTACTTCATTATTTTTTCTTACTAAAACAATCGTTGTCATAGCTTATAAATGGATACTATTTTTAATAGTTCAAGCCCAGCTTTAGTATTATTGCCATAATTGAATAATATATGTATACCTGTTTTTAATTATGAAGCGTAAAGGTAAAATCAGTAGGAAAACAAAAGAGACAAGTATTAGTGTTGATTTAAATATTGATGGCAAGGGTAAATACAAAATTGACACAGGAATTGGTTTTTTAAACCACATGCTTGAACAACTATCTAAGCATTCTTCAATAGATATGAATATTAAAGCTAAAGGCGATACTCATATTGATTTACACCACACAACTGAAGATACAGGAATCGCTATTGGTGAAGCTTTAAAAAAAGCTCTTAAAAAATCCGTTGGAATTAGAAGGTATGCTCACGCGATGATCCCAATGGATGAAACTTTATCACGTGTAGCAATTGATATTTCTAATAGACCTTATTTAATTTGGAAAGTAAATTTAAAAGTTGAAAAACTTGGAGAAATGGACACTGAACTTTTCAAAGAATGGTTTCAAGCGTTTTCTCAAGCCGCCGGAATTACTTTACATGTTGAAAATATTTATGGGGACAATAGTCACCACATTATTGAGTCTTGCTTTAAAGGACTTGCAAGATCATTAAGAGCTGCATTAGAGATAGACCCTAGGAATAGTAAATCAATTCCTTCTACTAAAGGCTCATTATAAAATTAATGAAAGTTACAATTGTTGATTACAACTCGGGCAATATAAGCTCGGTAATAAACTCTTTTAAAGAAGTTGCCAAAGACAAAGTAAATATCGAGGTAACTTCAGATTTAAATAAGATTAAATCAAGTGATAAAGTAGTTTTACCAGGGCAGGGTTCCTTTAAAAGCTGTGTAGAAGCTTTAAACAATATTAATGGTCTTTCAGATACACTTAATGACTTTGCAATAACTAATAAAAAACCTCTTCTTGGAATTTGTGTTGGCTTACAAATGTTTGCCGATGTTGGCTATGAGGAAACTGAAACTAAGGGGTTAGGATGGATCTCGGGAAAAGTTTCAAAAATAAATAATCAAGATGGAAAATTTAAACTGCCTCATATTGGCTGGAACCAAATCAATATTGTCAAAGACAGTAAAATTTTTAAACATATAGTTAATAATTCTCACATGTATTTTGTTCATAGTTATGAATTTGTACCAAATGATAAAAAAGTGATTTCAGCAACAACAGATTATTCATCAAACATTGTTTGTTCTGTTGAAAAAGAAAATATATTTGGAACCCAATTTCACCCTGAAAAGAGCGATAAGATGGGACTTAAAATAATTGATAATTTTATAAACTTGTAAATGAAAATATTTCCAGCAATAGATATTAAAGATAAAAAATGTGTGAGGTTAGTCAAAGGAGATTTTGATAATAAAACTGAATATAAACTGTCACCAGTTGAGCAAGCTGGTAAATATAAAGATTTTGGTTTTAAAAACTTGCATATAGTTGATTTGGATGGAGCTTTAACTGGTCAAACAATTAATTTGGATATTATTAAAGAAATAGTCACAAAATTTGATTTTAAAATTGAAATTGGTGGAGGTATCAGAAATTTTGAAAGTATTCAGAAATATACTGATGCCGGTGTTGAAAAAGTTATTTTAGGAAGTGCTGCTATAAAAGATAAAAATTTTCTAAAAGAGGCTTGTGAAAAATTTCCAAATAAAATTGCCTTAGGGTTAGATGCTAAAGATGGATATTTATCAGTTTCAGGTTGGAGGGAAAATTCCAATAAATTGACTTTAGATTATTTGAAAGAAGTGAACGATTTTGGCGCAAGTAGATTGATTTATACTGATATAAACAGAGATGGAATGAAGCAAAGCCCAAATTTTGATGAAACAATAAAAGTTGCTGAGATATCAAATTGTCCTGTAATTATCTCAGGTGGTGTTTCATCAATAGATGATATTAAAAAAGCAAAGAATTTAAAAAACGTTGAAGGTATAATAGTCGGTAAAGCCATCTATGATGATGAAATTAAATTAGAGGAGCTAGTAAAAGAGGATGCTTAAGAATAGAATCATTCCGTGCCTGGATGTTAAAAATGGACGTGTTGTAAAAGGAATTAATTTCGTTGATTTAAAAGATGCTGGTGATCCTGTTGAACAAGCAAAAATTTATAGTGATGGTGGAGCTGATGAGATTTGTTTTTTGGATATAACTGCTTCTAATGAAAAGAGAGATATCATTTACGATGTTGTAGAAAAAACTTCAAAGAAGTGTTTTGTTCCTTTAACTGTTGGGGGTGGAATTAAAAGTGTAGAAGATATTAATAAATTACTTAACTGTGGTGCTGACAAAGTTTCTATTAATACAGCAGCAGTTGAAAATTCTAAAGTTGTTATTGATAGTTCAAAAAAGTTTGGATCCCAATGCATTGTAGTTGCAATAGATGCTAAAAAAAACGGAGATAAGTGGGAAGTCTTTACTCACGGAGGAAGAAATAATAGTGGTATTGATGCATTGGAGTATGCGAAACTAATGGAGAAAAATGGGGCCGGAGAATTACTAATAACCTCTATGGATAGGGATGGAACACAAGTTGGTTATGATATTGATTTGATGTCTAAAATTTCATCTAAAGTTAATATTCCTGTAATTGCTTCTGGTGGTGTTGGTAATTTAGATCACTTAGTGGATGGAATTAAATTAGGAAAAGCTAGCGCAGTTTTAGCGGCTTCCATATTTCATTATGGAAAACATTCAATAAAAGAAGCTAAGGAATATTTGGACTCAAAAGGGATTCCTGTTAGAATTTGATATGCTCAGCACTTTAGAAAATTTGATTAAACTAGCAAGAGAGAGAAAAAAATCTCCAGTGGAAGGTTCTTATACAAATAAATTACTCAGTGATAAATCTTTAATTAAAGATAAAGTATTAGAAGAAATAAATGAACTTATTGAGGCAGTAGAAAATAACTCAAATAAAATTCACGAGGCAGCAGATGTTTTTTATCATTTGATAATGTATTTAGAAGCATATGATATAAAAATTGAAGATGTAGTGGAGGAACTTAATAAAAGAAAAAAATGAGTTACGATGATAATAATATCTTTGCTAAAATTTTAAGAGGAGAAATTCCTTGTAAAAAGATCTATGAGGATGATTACGTATTGTCATTTCATGATATTAATCCACAAAAAAAAATTCATGTATTAGTAATACCTAAAGGAAAATATATTGATCTTGATGATTTTAGTCAAAAAGCCTCTTCAGAAGAGATAGTGGGTTTATTTAGGGGTATAAATTTAGTTGCAAAAAAGCTTGGTATATCAGTAGACACTGGTAAAGGATATAGAGCTTTAGTTAATATAAGTGAGCATGGAGGTCAAGAAGTACCTCATTTGCATTTTCATCTATTCGGAGGTGAAAGAGTAGGGAAGATGGTCGAGTGAATAAAAAAGTTGAGAGGAACTACTTGGAAATTAATTTTCTTAATGAATTAAATGATAGCTCTAATTATTCAGAAAATAATTCAATTACATTATTAAAGCCATCCAATTTTCAAATTAATAAGTTTTTTTATAAAAAAATTGGAAAAAATCACCATTGGGTTGATCGATTAAGTTGGACAGAAAATCAATGGGAAAATTACGTAAATGATAAAAGAGTAAAAACTTATATTTTAAAAAATAAAGAAGATTTAGCCGGGTATTTCGAACTTATATTTCATTCTGAGAAGAGTGAGGTAGAAATAGCTTATTTAGGATTATTAGAGGAATATCAGAATAAAAAATTAGGTTCATACCTTTTGTCAACAGCAATAAAGAAATCTTTTTCAAATAAGCCTAAAAGAGTTTGGGTTCACACTTGTTCATTAGATCATAGAAATGCATTAAAAAATTATATTTCAAGAGGAATGAAAATCTTTAAAACAGAAACAATTATTTTATAATTTAATCATTTTCTGGTAGTTGAAATAATTTTTTCTCTAATTTTTGATTTCTTCTAATTGAGGAAAGATATGTAATGCTTATATTTTGATATATATCAATGGTTTGCCAACCAATTAGATTAAAAGTTTTTTTATCAAAAAAAAGATTAATTTCATTGTCATTTTCTTTAAAGCTAAAATTTACAAAATTTTCATTTATATCTCTTTCATCTAAATATTTTATTTTTTTTAATAAAAGTTCTTTATCAAGTATCAGACTCAACGGTGTTTTCTCAAGTGGATATAGATAATAACTATTAATAGTTTTAATCACCAATGATTTACCATTTGAAACTAAAATTTTATTGTTAGCTAAATCATATTTACAAAAAATTTTCTTTGGATATTCTATCGTACAATCACCTTTTTCAATCTTACCATTTATATTTTGTTCAAATTTAAATGATATATTTTCAATATCATTGAATTTGTTGATTATATTATTTTTGATTGATGCAGATGCGTTATTTATAAATAATATTAAGGATGTAATTAAAAAGATTTTTTTTATCAAAGAACATCCCTTTTCCCAACATGATTTGCTTTACTCACAATCCCCTCAGCTTCCATCATATCGATAATCCTAGCAGCACGATTATAACCAATTTGAAGTTTTCTTTGTAAAAAGGATGTAGATGCTTTTCCTTCTGTTTTAATTATTTCAACTGCAGCTGTATATAATTCATCTTTATCACCTTGATTTTTTGTATTTTCACTAACTTCCTTTTCATCTGCAAAATTTAAAATTTCATCAACATAATCAGGCTCGGCCTGAGATCTTAAAAAATTATTTATTTTTTCAATTTCATTTTCAGATACAAAAGGCGCATGAATTCTTATTACTTTATTTGCTGATGACATGTAAAGCATATCACCTTTACCTAACAATTGTTCAGCACCTTGTTCACCTAAAATTGTACGACTATCTATTTTTGAAGTAACTTGAAATGAAATTCTTGTTGGGAAGTTAGCTTTAATTGTTCCTGTAATTACATCAACACTTGGCCTTTGAGTTGCCATTATAATATGAATACCAGCAGCTCTTGCCATTTGAGATAATTTTTGAATATAGTTTTCAATTTCTTTACCGGCAACTAACATTAAGTCAGACATTTCATCAACAACTACAACAATATATGGCATTGGAAGTTTATGTTTCGAATTATAACCATCAATATTTCTAACACCTTCTTTTGTCATTAATCTGTATCTGCTCTCCATTTCTTTAACTACCCATCCCAAAACAGATGCTGCTTTTTTAGCTTCAGTAATTACTGGACAAAGTAAATGTGGTATTCCCTCATAAGTGGAAAGTTCAAGCATTTTTGGATCAATTAAAATAAATTTACATTTTTCTGGAGAGTGTCGATAAAGTAGGGATAAGATTATGGTATTTATACAAACTGATTTTCCTGAACCAGTTGTACCGGCTATTAATAAATGAGGCATAGATGCTAAATCTCCAATAATTGGCAAACCAGAAATATTTTTTCCTAAAGCAATGGGCAATTTTATATCTTTTTTTTTAAAATTTGTGTCATTTAAAATTTCACTTAAGAAAACATTTTCTCGGTGAAGGTTTGGTAACTCAATACCTATTGTGTTACTACCGGGTATTATTGATATTCTAGCAGACTCAGAGCTTGTGTTTCTTGCTATATCATCTGATAGATTGATAATTTTAGAGACTTTTATTCCTGCCGCTGGTTCAAATTCGTTTAATGTTACAACAGGACCATGACTTACTTTTTTTATATTACCATTAACCCCAAAATCCAAAAGTATTTTTTCGAGAAATTTTGGATCATTATTTTCGTTTTTATTTGTATCAATTTTTTCTTTTTTAGAAGGTGTTTTAAGTAAATTAGTAGATGGAAGGCTGAATTGAACTTTATTTTGAGATAAGTTTTTATCTGTTTTTATAAATGGAAGATCTTCTTGAATAAGATTTTTTATTTCTTCTTGAGGTAAAAATTCTTCAATAACTTCATTTTTATTAGTATAATTTTTTTCACTTTTCCCAAAAAACCTTTTTAAAAGCTTTTTAAAACTTTGAAAAAAAATTTTAAGTTTAAAGTTAATACTCGTTAAAAATAATATTAAAGTAATAATAATTAACAAATAGTATGCAATTGTCTCATATGAACTTACTAAACTATTAATAAATGATCGATTAAGATATTCACCAATAAAGCCACCATTTCCGTTTATATGAATACTAAAATTATTTGAATAAAAGTAATTAAAAAATAGAGATCCTACTAAAGAGTAAATGATTATAAAAAATAAACTTTCGATAAATATGAAAAATTCTTTTTGCCGAAAAATATTTATACCGGTTAATACAAATGTAAATGGAATTAAAAGTGAAATTAGTCCAATTGATTGAAAAAAAATATCTGATGTATAACTTCCCTGAAATCCTAAGATATTTTTTATCTCTGTATTTTCTGCATATATAAAATTTGGATCGGTAGGTGAATAGCTAATTAATGCAATAAAAAGTAAAATTCCTAGAAGAAAAACTATTATACCAAATATTTCAATTAATCTTTTAAAAAGAAAAATTGATATTGAATTGGCTATTTCTTTTATATTCATATGTGCAGAATCAAATTTATCACTTTGTATCATCTAATTTTTATTGTTAAAATTAAAATAATTATGAAAGTTTGCATTATAGGAGATGGATTGACAAGTTTGACTTTAGCTAAAGCATTAGTCAATCAAGGTATTATTGTGGATTTATTTTGTAAACAAAAAACTAATAAACTCAACGAAAATAGGACATTAAGTATTTCAAAATCAAATTTTGATTTTTTTAATGAAAATATCTCAAATATAAAAAAATTAAGTTGGAAAATTAATAGAATTGAAATTTTTTCAGAAAATTTGAATAATGAAAGATTAATTAATTTTGAAAATAAAAATAAACATCTTTTTTACATAATAAAAAATAATCAAATTTACAATTTGTTGAAGTCCAAACTTATTAAAAAAAAAAATTTCAAATTTAAAAAAATTTACAATTACCAAGAATTATTAAAAAAAAATTACAATTTAATTATCAATTGTGAAATGAATAATTTTTTTACGAAAAAATTTTTTTATAAAAAAATTGATAAAGATTACAAAAGTTTTGCGTATGCAACTATTATAGAGCATAAAAAAATTAAGAAGAACGATACAGCAGTACAGATTTTTACACAAATGGGTCCGTTAGCTTTTTTACCTTTATCAGAAAAAAAAACTTCAATAGTTTATTCAATAAGAGGAAAAAAAGAAATAAATCTAGAGAGTTTAATTAAAAATTATAATAAAAATTACTCAATTACTAAAATTCAACGACCTTCGATATTTAGTTTAAAATCGACAAATCTAAGAGTTTATCATTACAAAAATATTTTAGCATTTGGAGATCTACTTCATAAAATTCACCCTTTAGCAGGACAAGGTTTTAATATGACTATTAGAGATATAAGAGAACTTTTAGAAATTATCAAAAACAAAATTAATAATGGTTTACAATTAGATAGTTCAATTTGTTCAAATTTTGAAAAAAATACTAAACATAAAAATTATCTATTTTTAAACGGAATTGACTTTATTTATGAATATTTTAATCTCGAAAGTAAATTTGATAACGACTTTATGAGTAAGTCAGTAAAGTTTTTAGGAAAAAATAAATTTTTAAATGAAAAATTTATCAAATACGCAAACGAAGGATTATTTTTTTAAACTTATTGTATTGTAGTATTGTTATATTTATCGTGATTGTAAGTAGTTAAAATTTCTGAAATCTTTGTTTTTCTTATTTTTAAATCTTGTGCTTCTAATAAAATTTGTTTTTCCTCAAGTGTAAAAGGTGAAGCCATGGCAAGGGCATTAATTATTTCATCTAAACTTTGTTCTTTGAGAGCTTGCCAATTGATTATAAATCCTTTTTTTTCAAAAAGCGATTTTAGATCTTTAAAAATTAATTCTAGATCTGAAAATTCGAGATTTTCTTTTTTGCTTATTAAATCTTCAAAATAATTATCAAAATTGATTTTAAACTCTCTATATTTTTTATTTGTTGAATATTCATTTTCAATTTTAAACCTGATGATCCCTTTTAGTTCAATTAAGTATCTTCCATCATCTGTTTTTTTGAAATTAATAATTTTTCCTAAACATCCAACATCATGTAACTCTGGACTGATATAATTTTCATTTTGGTTATTTCTTGGTTGAATAATACCAATCAATTTGTTTGATTCCATACTGTCATTAATCATATCAATGTATCTAGGTTCAAATATATTTAATGGCACAGTAGTTTTTGGAAATATTATAAAGTTGCTTAACGGAAATACAGCTATCTTTTTTGGTAAATCATTTTTTTTCATAATATTTTTTAAATATATCATATTTAATATTGCTTGAATTAAAAAAAACCGCTAACTATAATGTCTCACATATGCGGGCATAGCTCAGTGGTAGAGCGTCTCGTTGCCAACGAGAAGGTCGAGGGTTCGACCCCCTTTGCCCGCTCCATTTTATGAGCAATCTTTTAACAAAATTATTTCAAAAATACATTTTTTCTAAAGATATTAGAAAGTTTAAAAAAAATATTTTCTATTATATTTTTTTTAGAATTATTAGGTCAAATTTAAATAATAAAATAAGAGTAAAAATTTACAATTTTGAAATTTTAGCGAATTATAAAAAAAATACTATGTCCTTTTCTATTTTAAGAAAATGTGATTTTGATGATCACAAAGAATTAAAATTTTTGGAAAAAATATGTGAATGTAAAGATATTTTTTTATTTGATTGTGGATCAAATTTTGGTTTTTATTCTTTGTATGTAGCTTCAAAAAAAAAAGAAAACAAGATCATAGCGTTTGAGGCTTCACCAATTACATTTAATGAATTTGAAGAAAATATAAAACTGAATAAATTCAATTCTATTCAAGCTATGAATTTAGCAATTTCAAATAAAGATAAGAGTAAGTTAAGTTTTTATGAGAGTGAAAAAAACTGGGAGAGTTCTTTAGATCATTCTAATTTTAATAAAAAATCTGAATTAACAATTTATTCAACTACATTGGATAAAGCATCAGAAAATGAAAATTTGGCAAATTATGCTGTAGTTATTAAACTTGATGTTGAGGGTCATGAGATGAGTGTTATTGAAGGGGGTTTAGAATTAATAAAAAAATATTCACCATTAATAATTATTGAATTTTCAAAGTTTATTGATCAAAATAAAAAGTTCAATTATTCATATTTAGAAAAATTTTTGAAAGAATTTGACTACGAAATATATGATATCAATTATCAAAGAACTAATTTAAGCTTGTTAATTAAAGAAATGAATGACTTACCTAAAAATATGTATGGAATAGGTAACAATTTTTTAGTAAAAAAAAAATCAAATTTTGAGAAAATAATTAATAATGTCAGACTTAATTAAAAAAAAATGTGTACCATGTGAAGGTGGAGTAATTCCATTTGATATCTCAGAAATTCATAAATATCAAAAAAAAGTAGATGGTTGGGATATCATTAAAAATAATGAAAATATATTTTTTTTGGAAAAAAAATTTACTTTTAAGAATTTTTTAGAAAGTCAAAAATTTGTTAATAAAGTAGGTCAAATATCAGAAGAGGAAGGACACCATCCAGAAATATCGTTTGGTTGGGGTTATGCAAAAATTAATATAACAACTCATGCTATAAAAGGTCTTTCCGAAAATGATTTTATATTAGCAGCTAAAATAGACAAAATTTAATGTTTAAAATGTCTCGTTTTAGAAAATACCAAAACCGTATCTGTTGCATTGGCAAAGTTAATAATTTCTTTGTCTCTAATTGATCCAGCTGGTTGAATTACTGAAGTAACGCCTGAGTGCACTAGATTTTCAATTCCATCAACAAAAGGGAAGAAGGCATCTGATGCAGCAACGATTTCACCTGAATTATTTTTAAACTTTATCATCTTATTTATTGCGATTTGACAACTATCAACTCTACTTGGCTGTCCTGACCCGATACCAATTGTACTTTTATTAGCAGCAATTACAATTGCATTTGATTTTACATAACGACAAATATTAAATGCAAATATTAAATCATCAAATTGAGATTTAGTTGGTTTTTTTTTTGAAACAACCGTAAAATCTCTTTTTTCAAAATTTTTTTTATCATCGATTTGTATTAAGTAAGAATCATCCAGTGAATTGGTTTTTAGAACTTCATTAAAATAAAAATTAGATGCATCAATTATCCTTATATTTTTTTTTGATTTTAATAATTTAAGTGCATCAGAATTAAATCCATTAGCAATAATCACTTCAAAAAACATTTTATTAAGCTCAATAGCTAAAGTTTTATCTATTTTGAAATTACATGAAACAACTCCACCAAATGCACTTATTGGATCACAAGCAAGAGCAGATTTGTAGCTATTTACTTTATTTTTTAAAATAGAAACACCACAAGGATTTGCATGTTTTAATATTACAGTTCCAACATTTTTTGGAAGATTTTTAGAAATTGTTAAAGCAGAAAAAATATCATTATAATTATTATAGCTTAGTTGTTTTCCATGAATTTTTTCTAATTCCAAATAGTTTTTTGATGAATAGATTGCACCTTCTTGATGAGGATTCTCTCCATATCTTAGTTTTTCGATTAGGTTTGTATGAATTATTTTTTTTTTTGGAAAATAAGTTTTAGTTAATTGGTTAAAATAATTTGAAATAACAGAATCATAATATGCTGTTTCGTTGAAAGCTAATCTTGACATTTTTTGTCTAAATTTCAATGAAGTTGCTCCATTATTAATTTTAATTTCATTAATCAGTTCTTGATACTGATCTATTGACGTAACCACAGTAACATCTTTATGATTTTTTGCTGCGCTTCTTACAAGAGATGGTCCACCTATATCTATATTTTCTAATATTTTATTATAATTTTTTGTTTTTTTTAAAACTTTTTCAAATGGATAAAAATTTACAATTACTAAATCAATGTTTTGAAAATCATTTAGTTTTAATTGTTTGATATGAGACTTATTATTTCTTTTATAAAGAATACCAGCATGAATTTTTGGATGTAAAGTCTTTACTCTGCCATCAAGAATTTCATTAAAACCTGTAAATTCAGAAATTTCAGTACATTTAAATTTTAGTTTTTTTATAGTTTTGAAAGTTCCACCTGAGCTTATTAATTTAATTTTATTTCTTTTTAAAATTTGTAATAAAGGTTTTAAATTTGATTTATCAGATACGGAAATTAATGCTGATTTAATTTTTTTCATTATATTTTTTTTATTTCCCATTTTATATTTTCAATTTGATTATTTGAAATACCTGAAATGAAAATATTCTGATTATTTTTATGGGAATTTTTATTACCGAAATATAAACCATTATCAATGTTTATATCATAGTTATTGCAAGTAAATTTCCATCCTTGATTTTCTAATTCAATAAATATTGCTTTATTATCCTGAGTTTTCATAAGTTTAATATTGGGTTCAACATGAAATCTTATATCAAATTTATAACTATTATTTTTTTTCTTTATAATTTTATCTACTCCAAAAAAAGTATTTTGTTCTGGATAAAACTCTATTTCTCTTTCATGAATTAAATTATATTTTTTTTGATACCCATCATGTGAAACATTTATTTTCCAAAAATTTTTTTCATACTTCATCTCTTTTTTAATAATTTTCAAACCTTTTTGAACTAACAATGAATCGTTAACTTCTTTGAATTTACAGGAAGAATTATCATCAATTATTAAAGTATTTTGAGTTGCTGTTGATTTTGATAACATTTTTAGTTTGTTGTTATTTCTTTTATAATATCCACAATTGCTTAATATTTTTTTTCCATCAGATATAATTTCAAAAGACAGAGCTCCAGATTGATAATCATTAGAAAACTCTACTAAGGGAGAAGGTCCAGCATCCATCGTTAAACATATCTTTTTATTTTTAAAAATAATGTATCCACCAAAATCTTGATATTCATTTTTGAATTTATAACCTAATCTTTTTAAATAATTATCAAAATTATGGTTATCTGAAACATTATTTCCGTTAAATAACATGTCAGAATTAATATTTTGCCAAACAAAAGCATAACCTTGTCCAAGATAATAAATTGTCTCATCAATATGATCAGGGACATTGATTTGAGATTCTTTAAACCACTCTCTAATTAAAATGAAATATTTTAAATAAAAAATTAATTGTTTGATACTTCTTGATTTTGGGAAACCATTATTATCCAATGTTATTTTTGATATTTTTTTGATTAAATCTAATCCGTAAGACAAGTATCTTTTATTATTTTGATAACATAGTCCTACTAATATGATTGATGCACAACCAATTAATTTATCATCAATTATTTTTGATCTATTAATTTCATTTATTAGGTGATTAGCTTGTTTCTGAATAATCATATTAAAATTATTTTTATATTGCTCACAGCTTTCATCATAAGTAAGATTATGACAAGAAAGCCATGCTATAATTCTTTTGGATGTTAGGTCAAATTCCCAACTCTTATTATTGTATTTGTAGTTATAATTAATCCAACTATTAATAACTGATTGTATTTTTTTTTTTGAGGATTTTAAATCCAAACTAAAAAACCAAAAAAAATTGTTTAAGTTTTTAAAATCTTTTTGATTAATATCTTTATTGTTCCAAACATTATCTAAAGAAAAATGTTCTATTTTAAATTTTTTTTTTTGATATTTAATTAAAGATGAGAGTAAATGTGGACTAGGTTTATAATTAAAAATACTAGTATTAATTTTTGAAATTTTTTTATCGTAATGACTTGAGTTTAGGTATATTTTTCTTATTTGATTAAAAATTTTAAAAAATAATTGATTTATATAAATCATGAAATTATTTTGATCTCAATAATTCAATATTTTTTTTTATATCTCCATTATTACTTTTAAAAATTGTAGTTCCTGAGACTAAAATGTTTGCACCTGCTTGTATTGCTTGCTTTGAATTTTCAAAGTTAATACCTCCATCTATCTCAATATCAAAATCATAATTTTCTTTTTCCTGAATTTTTTTTAGTTTTTTTATCTTATCAAGAACTTTTGGCATAAATTTCTGTCCACCAAAACCAGGATTCACACTCATTATCAAAACTAAATCTATTTTTTCCAGATAATCAGTAATAACATCAACATTAGTCTCAGGATTTAAAGATACACCAGCCTTTTTATTTAAACTTTTAATTTTGATAATTGATGACTCTAAATTTTCAGTAGCTTCCGGATGAATTGTAATTATATCTGCGCCCGCATCTGAAAAAGCTTGAATATATTTATGAACAGGTGAAATCATTAAATGTACATCAAAAATCATTGATGATTGTTTTTTTAGAGCCTTTATGACAGGTGGCCCAATAGTTAAATTGGGAACAAAATGTCCATCCATCACATCAACATGAATCATGTCTGCCCCTGAATCCTCTAACTTCTTTATTTCATTACCTAATTGACTAAAATCAGCTGATAAAATTGATGGTGAAATTTGTATTTTTTTCATTATTACTTATTTTTACTAGTATCAATTTTAGAATTTAATTGAATTAAAAAATTGATAAATTTGCCTCGAAATTTCGCTTTCTAAAGGAAATGATAACATCCCCATCACTGAATAGCCTAAAATCCATGGCATTAAGTAAAATCTTATCATAAAAAAAAACCATGCAACATATAAAGGGACTAAAGGTCCAATTATAAAAGTAGGAGTTAATGGTTTAAATAAAGTAATTAGAGGATTTGTAAATTTTACAAAAACTCTCATAAAGAAGAATTGTGAGTCTTCTCTCTGAAAAATATTCATTGCCACTCTTCCTATTAGGGTCCACATAATTACCCCAAGAATATAATCAATTATGTAAACTAAAGGATGAAAATTAGCTGACATTATAGATTTATATTGGATAAATTTTGAAATTAAAAGGGGCGAAATTAATCGCCCCTTTAATAAGATTATTTAATGTTGTTTACCAAGGATCGATTTACCAGATGGTACACGAACCTCGTCAACCATTTTTTGTGTTGCAGCATTAGGCTCTGCAGTAATTAAACTTACTACTACCATAGATACTAAGCTGACAGCTGAACCAAAGATACCAAACGTTAACTGTGTAATACCTAGGAATCCACTTCCGCCGTTTCTTACCCAAATTAGGTAACCAGCACCAGAAATTAATCCTAAAGCCATACCAGCTATAGCACCTTCTCTATTAGCTCTCTTCCACCATACACCAAGTACAAGTGGGAAGAACAATCCAGACATCGCAAAGTCAAAAGCCCAGATTACCGAACCTAAGATACCTTGGATCTCCATTGCTGCAATAGTTGCTCCAGCAAAACCAATTACTACAAGTAATACCCTTGCAACAACTAGTCGTTTTGCAGTTTCTGCTTTTGGATCAATGATCTTGTAGTACAAGTCATGAGATAAAGCATTTGCAATCGCTAGAATCAAACCATCAGCTGTAGACATGGCAGCAGCCATACCACCAGCAGCAACTAGACCTGAGATTACATAAGGTAATCCAGCTATTTCTGGAGTTGCTAACACAACGGCTTTACCACCCATGAAGAACTCGTTTAATTCAACTGTTCCATTTCCGTTAAAGTCGCTGATAAACATTAGATTTGCTTGGTTCCAGTTTTGGTACCAGTCTATTGCTTGAACTTGTGAAACTGATTTTCCAATAATACCAGTTGGTAATGTTGGATCAATCAATGCCAATTTAGATAGCGTAGCTAACATTGGAGCAGAAGAATAAAGTAGGAAGATAAAGAATAATGACCAACCTACAGATTTTCTAGCTGCTTTTACACTTGGAGTAGTGAAATATCTCATCATCACGTGCGGTAATGAAGCTGTTCCCATCATCATCGCTAATGCTAATGAAATAAATGCCCATGGTGTAGCGTTAACCGCTGAGTGAGCTTTAGTTATTCCTGCTAAGCCTTTTGGTACTTCTTTTAGATTTTCAGCAGAGTTTTTTACAAAACCAAACTGAGCTTCTAATTCAGCAATCCTAGAAACTTCATCAGCTAACATAAAGTGTGGGAAGAATCCCGCACCAATTTTGTTACTGATCCAGAATACTGGAAGTAAGTAAGCTATAATTAGTACAATGTACTGCGCTACTTGTGTCCAAGTTACTCCTCTCATACCACCTAACATTGAACATAATAAGATACTTACTAGTCCAACATAAACTGCGTATTGGAATGGAATATCAAGAGCAACAGATGCAATAGTACCTGTAGCGTTAATTTGTGCAGTCACATAAGTAAATGAAGCAACAGTTAATACTATTACTGCAAGTAACCTTGCTAAATTACCACCGTATCTTGTACCAATAAAATCTGGAACTGTATAACAGCCAAATTTTCTTAAGTAAGGTGCTAATAGTGATGCAACTAACACGTATCCACCAGTCCAACCAACAAGTAGTGCCATATAGCCGTAACCTTTGAAGTAGATACCACCCGCCATGGCAACGAACGATGCACCAGACATCCAGTCTGCCGCTGTCGCCATTCCGTTGAACACGGTAGGTACCTGTCTTCCAGCTACGTAATACGCATCTGCTTGAGCTGTACGTGATAGATAACCAATTATCGCGTAGATGGCTACTGTAAAGGCTACGAAACAAATTCCGATAGCTTTAGCTGACATACCCATCTGCTCAGCAATTGCCATAATAATTATGAAAGCTAAAAATCCACCTGTATAGATTCCATAAACTTTAGGCAAATTGTCTATAAAATTACCTTTTATCATTAGTCGTCCCCTCTTTCACTGAAGCCGAACTCTTCATCAATTTTTTCTTGTCTATTTGCAAACCAGAAAATTAGGATAACAAATATTCCAAGAGAACCTTGACAAGTAAACCAATAAGTCAGCGGGTAACCAAATGGTCCCGTAACTTCGTTCATTTCTGCTCCAAAAAGGAAGATGCCAATTGAGAATACAAACCAAATTGCTAATGTTACCATCAACAATCCCCTGGTTTTTTCCCAGTGTTGTGCTTGTTTTGACATTATATACCTCTCTCTTTTTAGTTATAACTGGCAAAAACCATAACCATTATGAAAGAGATTTAAAGTGTTAAAATTGTTCAAATTAAGCGACTTTTTGGGGTATAAATAGTCAAAATACCTTATTTTATGGCAAAATATAAATTATCTTGGAAAGACCTGTCATGGAGTGACTTTAAAATATATTTATTTGCTTTATTCAAAGCATTTATACCTAAGAAAAAAATTAGAAACTTAGATGAGCTTGAAGAATTTATTCAATCAAAGTCAGCCTGGGTAACACAAGTTACCTTATATGGATATTTGAAAACTAGAATGGGAACAAGATATGTGCTTCACTTTGAAAATGATGAATTTATGTCATCAGTAAACTTAGCTAAATGGAATATTTATGTAGTAGCTTTACAAGATCTAACTTTTTTTGCATTTTCGTACTTAAAATCAAATTTAAATTTTGAAAAAATTGACTCTGCAAAAGAGATCTTCCTTAAAATTTTAGATGATGAAATTTCTAACAAAATGCCTTTGGACATTATCCAAGAAGCCAAAAAAAGTTTCTCTGAAAGACTACAAAATATTAATTGGGATACATATCATAGTGAATTACCATTTAATCCTAGCGCTTTATCTTTATATAAGTGGGCCCCAATAGCTGATGATTTAAAAAACCTTGATCGTAAAATAGTTCTTAACTCGGTTATATTAAAGTGGGATATTGTTAAAAAAGAATTTAAAGAAAGAATTAATTTTTAATTATTTTTTCTATTATCAACTAAACTCTCAACAACACTTGGATCAGCAAGAGTTGTCGTGTCACCCAGTTGACTATGTTCATTAGCTGCAATTTTTCTTAAAATTCTCCTCATAATTTTTCCTGAACGAGTTTTTGGTAGACCAGGTGTAAAATGTATTAAATCCGGAGTAGCTAAAGGACCAATTTGTTTTCTGACCCAGAGTTTTAACTCTCTTTCTAGATCTCCAGTCTCTTGTTCTCCAGCGTTTAAAGTTACATAACAATACAATCCATTACCTTTGATATCATGGGGATATCCAACTACTGCTGCCTCTGCTACCTTAGGATGGGCAACAAATGCACTTTCAATTTCAGCTGTTCCAAGGTTATGTCCAGAAACAATTATTACATCATCTACTCTTCCTGTAATCCAATAGTATCCATCTTTATCCCTTCTACAGCCGTCTCCAGTAAAATATTTTCCATCAAATTGGGAAAAGTAAGTATCTATAAACCTTTGATGATCTCCATAAACAGTTCTCATTTGTCCTGGCCAAGATTGAGTAATGCATAATCTTCCTTCTCCTGGTCCTTTAATTTCTCTTCCATCTTTATCAACTATTGCTGGTTTGATTCCATAAAAAGGCTTAGTAGCAGAACCTGGCTTTAAAGGGATTGCTCCGGTTTGGGGGGCGATTAATATACCGCCAGTTTCAGTTTGCCACCATGTATCTACAATTGGACACTTTGAATTTCCTATAGTCTTAAAATACCACATCCACGCCTCAGGATTTATTGGTTCCCCTACAGTTCCTAACAACTTCAGAGATTTTCTTGAAGTTTTTTTAACTGGATCTTCCCCTTCTCTCATTAAAGCCCTTATAGCTGTTGGAGCAGTATAAAAAGTATTTACCTTATACTTATCTACTATTTGCCACCATCTTGAACTATCCGGATAATTTGGAACTCCCTCAAACATGATAGTTGTTGCTCCATTAGCTAGTGGCCCATAAATTATATAACTATGACCTGTTACCCATCCAATATCTGCTGTACACCAATAAATGTCTTTCGGTTTGTAATTAAAAATATATTGGTGGGTCATAGAAGCATAAACCATATATCCACCAGTTGTGTGCAAAACACCTTTTGGTTTACCAGTTGATCCTGAGGTATATAGTATGAACAAAGGATCTTCTGCACTCATTTCCTCTGGTTCACAAATACTAGATACATCTTTAATTAAATCATCATACCAAACATCTCTTTCACTATTCCAATAAATATAATTACCCGTTCTTTTAACAACTATACATTTTTTTACGTTTGGACAATTAACTAGTGCCTCATCTGTGGTTGCTTTAAGTGGAATAGTTTTTCCACCTCTGACACCTTCATCAGCAGTGATTATATATTCAGACTCACAATCATTTACCCTTCCTGATATAGACTCTGCAGAAAATCCTCCAAAAATAATTGAATGTATTGCTCCAATTCTCGCACAAGCTAACATCAAAATTGCTAACTCCGGTATCATAGTTAAGTAAATTGTTACTCGATCACCTTTTTTTATCCCTAGTTTTTTAAGACCATTAGCTGCTCTAGAAACTTTTTGATATAATTGTTTATAAGAAATTTTTTGGGTGTCTTTTGGGTCATCTCCGACCCATATAATTGCAGTTTTATCTCTTTTATCTTTTAAATGTCGATCAATACAATTTGCAGAAGCATTCAATGTTCCATCTTCAAACCATTTTATTCTAACCTCTTTATTACTATATTTTACATCTTTGATCTTTTTATAAGGTTTCATCCAAGTAATTCTTTTTCCTTCTTTTTTCCAAAAAGCATTGTTATTCTTTATTGAGTCAGAATATTTTTTTTGATATTGGGCTTTATTCGTAAGGCCACTTTTAATCCATTCTGGTTTAGTTTTAAAAATTAATTCTGAAGATGTATTGTCAGTTTTTTTTGTTTCTTTTAAAGATTTTTTTTTTGGTTTAGATTTTCTTTTTAAAATTTTGATTTTTTTGAAAGTCTTTTTTTGAATTTTCTTTTTTCTTTTTTTTGAAGATCTTTTTTTAGGTTTTACTTTTTTCTTTTTTTTTGGCATAAATTAATTTTATCTCAAACTTTACCCATTTCATTCAAAATTTTCCAGCTTTTAGAGTCAATAGGCATTACAGATAGCCGACTTTGTTTAATTAATAATAAATGGCTCAATTCCTTATTTTTTTTAATATTTTCTAGTGAAACTGGTCTTTTAAGTTTTTTAATAAATTTAACAGTTACAGCTACAAATCGACCAGATTGGTCAGTTTTATCTCTGTAAGCTTCTCTTATAACTTCAACGACTCCGACTATCTCTCTGCCAATATTTGAGTGATAAAAAAAGCATTGGTCACCCTTTTTCATTGTTTTTAGATTTTTTGCAGCCTGATAGTTTCTCACTCCATCCCAAGGCGCTCCTTTGTTTCCAGCTTTCTCTTGTTGATCTATAGACCAAACATCTGGTTCAGATTTCATTAACCAGTAGTTTTTGCTCATAATTTAACCCCAGCACCTTTTAGAAATGCTGCATTCTCGTCAAGAGGCCATCGTGGTTTTGCAGGGTAATCTAAATTATTAAATTGTTTTAATTTAAATTTTTCCAATCCCACCATTCCAATCATTGCTGCATTATCTCCACATAATTCAATAGGAGGAAAAATAGGTTCATAATTTTCTTCTTCACAAAGTTTCATAAGCATATTTCTAATTTCTTTATTTGCCGCTACACCACCAGCAACAACAAACTTTTTTTCTTTTGGATTAACTTGTTTTTCAAATTGCTCAAAAGCTATTTTTGTTTTTTTATATAAGATTTCTAATATTGTTTTTTGAAATGATGCAGCAAGATCAAATTTTTCCTGGTCAGTTTTAATTTGATTTGTGATTTTTAAAACTGCTGTTTTAAGACCTGCAAAAGATAAATTGCACCCTCCTTTATTAAAAATTGGTTTTGGTAAATTATATTTATTTGGATCTCCTTTTTTTGCTAAAACTTCTATTTGTGGGCCCCCAGGAAATTCTATGTCTAAAAGTTTGGCTGTTTTATCAAAAGCTTCTCCGATAGCATCATCAATGGTTGTTCCAAGTCTTTGATATTTACTTAAATTATTAACACTCAAATATTGTGAATGTCCACCCGAAATAAGTAAAAGTAAATATGGATAGTTTAACTCTGAATTTAGCTTAGGACTTAAAGCATGACCTTCTAAATGATTTACTGCTATGAAAGGTTTGTTTAAAGAAGCAGCTAAAGCCTTTCCAAAACTTAAACCAACTGAAAGACAAACAACTAAACCAGGCCCAGCTGTTGATGCAACAGCATCAATTTCATTAATTTTAATTCCACTATCATCTATTGCTTTTTGGACAATCCAGTCGATTTTTTCTATATGTGATCTAGCAGCCAGTTCGGGTACAACTCCACCGAATTCTTTGTGCACATCCACTTGGCTTGATATAATATTAGACAAAACAATAGGCTGTCCTTTATCATTTTCTGATATTATTGAACCTGATGTTTCATCACAACTAGACTCTATTCCAAGAATTAAGGGTTTTTTACTCATTCAAATACTTTTTAATAATTGTACAATCTCAATACAAAAAAGAAATAAATTTATTTATGATCAAAGAATTAATAATTGGATCTAGAGGTAGTAAATTAGCATTACTCTACGCTCATAAAGCTAAAGATACTATTCTAAAAAATACTGACTTAAGAGAAGAGAATGTTGTTATCAAAGTAATTACTACTAAAGGTGATCAAGTAAAAAATGAGAGACTTTCTGAATTGGGAGGTAAAGGTTTGTTTTCAAGTAACATAGAAAAGGAACTTATGGACAAAAATATTGATATAGCAGTTCATGCACTTAAAGATTTACCAGCAATGGAAACTAATGGTTTGATAACAGATTTTTTTTTAGAAAGAAATGATCCAAAAGAAATTTTAGTTTCTAAAGATAAAAAAAAGTTAAAAGAGTTAAATGTTAAATCTATAGTCGGAACTTCTTCATATAGGAGGGAGTTTCAGATAAAAAGATTAAGACCTGATATTAATTGTAAACTTATTAGAGGTAATGTTGATACCAGAATTAAAAAATTAAAAGAGGGTAGATACGACGCGATTATTTTGTCTTTAGCTGGAATTAAATGTTTAAAACTAGAAAATGAGATAACAGAAATATTTACGACCAAAGAAATACTTCCTAGTGCAGGTCAAGGCATTATTGCGCTTCAATGCAGAGAAAATGATAATGAAATAATCTCTCTTTTAAAAAAAATAAATCATGATGAAACATATAAAAGAGCACATGCGGAGAGAAATATTTTAAAAGTCTTAGAGGGGAATTGTGAAACTGCTGTAGGAGCACATTCTATTATTGATGGAGAAAACATAATTGTAGAAGCAGAACTTTTTTCTTTAGACGGGTCAAAAAGATTTTATGAAAAAAAAACTGAAAAAATCGAAAAATTTAATGAAGTTGGAAAAAGAATTGGCGAAATTTTAAAAATTAAATCAAACAACTCATATAAAAGATAATATGCACATTTTATTAACGCGACCTTTGGAGGATTGTTCAGAAATGATTTTGAAATTTAAATCACTAGGTCATCAAGTTTCTCATATTCCATTATTAATTATTGAAAAAATGAAATATGAAAAAATAAATTTTTCTGAATATGGTGGAGTTATATTTACAAGCACAAACGCTGTAAAATTTTTGGATTTAGATAAATTAAACAGGAATATATTATGTTTTTGTGTAGGCAATAAAACTGAAAAAAAGGCAAGAAACTTTGGTTTTCAAAATACAATTGCTGCAGAGGGAAATGTTTTAAATTTGAAAGAATTAATTTTACAAAATTATGAAATTAAATCTAAACCACTACTTTACATAAGTGGTGAAAAAATTTCAGCCGATTTGGACAAGCAGCTTTTGAATGAGGGCTTTAATATTAAAAGAATTATTAACTATCGGGTAGAACACAATCAAAAATTTGATAAAAATTTTGTAAACGAACTTAAATTAAACGTTCCGGATTTAGTGTATGTTTATTCACAAAATAGTGCCTCTAGTCTATTAAATTTTATTAAAATTAATAAAATAGAAAATATATGGATGAATACCAATTTAATGTGTATAGGTGAAAAAACTTCGTCTATATTGAATGAAATTAAATGGAAAAAAATATTTCTTTTTAATCCAGGAGAAGAGGAGTTTTTGTTATATAAAATTTAATTATGGAATTGATATATAATTTTTCAGAAATATTTTTATCAGTATGGAATAAAGGAATTCTTGGAGTAGATATTTTTCAAATATTAATCGGGATAGGAATTTTCTTAATTTTTTTAATTTTTAGGGGTTTAATAAGTAAACTTATAATTAAAAAATTAGAAATTATTTCTAAGAGAACTACAAATAAATTAGATGATACATTTGTAAATGCTTTAATTGGGCCGGCAAGATTTTTACCAATTGTTCTGGGATTTTTTATTGCAAGCTATTATATGACTTTCTCAATAGAGGGTAGAGAGGTTGTTGATACTATTAACAGAACCTTAATTACAATTCTAATTTTTTGGATAATTCATCAAGTTATTGAACCAGTATCTTATATTTTAAGTGGTCTTGATAAACTTTTAACAAGAGAATTAATTGGTTGGATAATCAAATCGCTTAAAATTCTTATTTTCATTTTAGGTTTGGCAGCAGTTTTGGAATTGTGGGGTATCAAAATTGGACCGATTATAGCTGGGCTAGGTTTATTTGGAGTAGCTGTTGCTTTGGGAGCTCAAGATTTATTTAAAAATTTAATTTCAGGAATTTTAGTTCTAGTAGAAAAAAGATTTAGAATTGGTGACTGGATTTTAGTTGATGGAATAATTGAGGGCATTGTTGAGAAAATTGGTTTTAGATCTACCACAATCAGAAAATTTGATAAATCTTTAGCCATAATTCCAAATTTTCAATTTGCAGAAAATGCAGTCATTAATATTAGTGAAACTTCAAATTGGTTAATTAGTTGGATAATTACTCTTCAGTACGACACTACAGTTGATCAATTAAAAACTATAAGAAACCAAATTGAAGATCATATTAATAAAAGTGACGACTTTAATACTAGCATAGGTGTTGCAGTGAGAGTTGATAAATTTTCTGATAGTTCAATAGATATGTATGTTCGTTGTTTTACAAAAACGGATAGTTGGAATGATTGGTTATCAGTAAAAGAGCGTTTAGCTATTGCGATAAAACAAATAGTTGAGAGTAATAAAGCTTCTTTTGCTTTTCCAAGCCAGTCTATTTATGTTGAAAAAAAATGATTGCTATTTTTTACTTAGTTTTGCAATTATTAAAACTTTATTCATATGTAGTTATAGCAAATGTTTTAATAAGCTGGTTAATTGCATTTAATGTTTTAAATACTCAAAATAGATTTGTATTCGTAATCTTAGATTTTACTTATAGACTTACAGAGCCTTTTTTAATGAGAATAAGACGATTTCTTCCAAATTTAGGTGCTTTGGATATTTCCCCAATTATTTTACTTTTGTTGATTTGGTTCATAGAAATGTGTATGAAGCTCTACATCGCACCAATGATATTTTAAAAGTTTATGAATTTAATTGATGGTAAAAAAGAAGCAGCACTTTTAAGAGAGAAACTAAAAAAAGAAGTTTCTGAATTAAAAGCAAAATACAATAAAGTTCCTGGATTAACAGTAATCTTAATAGGTGATTTAACACCTAGTCAAATTTACGTTCGAAATAAAGAAAAATCTGCAAATGAAGTTGGGTTAAAATCAGATGTTATAAAATATCCAGACTCAGTAGAAGAAAAGGTTATTTTAAAAAAAATAAATGAACTAAATAAAGATGAGTCAGTATCTGGTATTTTAGTTCAATTACCTCTTCCAAAACATATAGATAAACAAAAGGTCATTGAAGCCATTGATCCTTCAAAAGATGTAGACGGCTTTCATCCAATGAATGTAGGAAATCTCTCCTCTGGTTATGAGAGCTCAGTGCCTTGTACTCCTTTAGGATGTTACTTGCTGATAAAAAAAATTGAGCCCAATTTAAATGGTAAAAAAGCTGTTGTAGTTGGTAGGTCAAACTTAAATGGTAAGCCAATGACACAACTTCTATTAAAAGAAAATTGTACTGTTACTGTTACTCATTCAAAAACTAAAAATCTTAAAGCAGAGTGTTTAGAGGCAGATATAATTGTTGCAGCAGTTGGTATACCTGAGCTAGTTAGAGGTGATTGGGTAAAAAAAGATACGATTGTAATTGATGTTGGTATAAATAAAACAGACAAAGGGATAGTAGGTGATGTTGCATTTGATGAAGTTTCTAAAAATGCTAAAGCTTTAACACCAGTTCCAGGAGGCGTAGGTCCTATGACGATTGCATGTTTACTGAAAAATACAATTGAGTGTTTCAAAAGATCGCAAATTTAGCATTTAAATCAATAATAAAATTTTGGTAAGTTGAGATATGAAAAAACCAAAATATCCGTACAGAATAGCCATAGTTATGGCTATACTGACAATACCCCCAATTGGAGCAACTCAATTAGGCTGGTATCTTTATGATCAACAAACTGGTTTTGATTATGGTATGATTGTTGGTACATTTTCAGTTATATTTGCTGCTTGGCTTATGTATGAAAAAAATTGGAGAGAGGAAGACGAGGATTAATTAATGGAGAAGATTATTTTTTTTGGTTTAGTAATACCAATTCTTGGTTTTGTTTTATATTTAGGAGCCACAGCTATTATGAAAGGTTTTAGTGCAAAAAGTGCTAACAAAGAGGAACAAAATATTGAAAATGAAAAACCAGAAGAGTTTTTTCGTGATGAAAATAATCTCAGCAATGAAATTGAAAAATTAAATCAACTTTTGAAAGATGGCGTTTTAACCCAAGAGGAATTTGAAAAGGCAAAAAAAAAATTATTAGATAATTAATTATAATTTAGTAATTTTTTCAATGACTCAAACTCACCTATTTTATAGGTAATAATATCTTTTTTCTTAAATCCGTATTTTTCTGCACTAGCTTTAAATCTTGTTGGAGGCTCCATAATAGGCTCTAAAGATAAAACGAAAGTTCCCCAATGCATACCAATCACTTTTTTACTTTTTAAATTTCGAGCAATTTCTAAAGCTTCTTCAGGATTAGTATGATAAACTGATTTGTCTTTGTAAGGCATTATTGGATAAAAGTTATATGCTCCAATATTTATAAATGTAAGATCAATTGGACCAAATTTATTACCGATTTCTTTATAGATATCTCCAATACCAGTATCGCAGGCAAATAAAATTTTTTTTTTGTTATACTCAATCAAAAAATTTCCCCACAAAGTCTTGTTTGTGTCTGTGAGACTTCTTTTTGACCAATGAACCGCAGGCAAAAATGTTACTTTTAAATTGTTGTTTATTTTAATTTCATCATACCAATCCATTTCATTTACATCATTATATCTTTTAAAATATTTACCAAGTTTGAGTGGAAGTAAAACTTTAGCTGTTTTATATGGAAATTTTCTGATCGTAGTCATGTCTTGATGATCATAATGATTATGAGTTAATAAAAATAGATCTATTTTTGGAATCTCTTTAAGTGTTAATGCAGGATCAGTAAACCTTTTTGGACCAAATATTAAAGGTCCTGCGTTTTTTGAAAAAACAGGATCTGTAATTATTGTTGTATCACCCAGTTTTATTAAAAATGTCGCATGTCCTATCCAAGCCACATAATCATCCTCTTGATATTTTTTAAGATCTGATAAAACTTTCTCTTTTTTAACAACATGATCCTTTGGTACAGTCATATCAAGCTTCTTTTTTTCTTGATTGAATATTTTATAAGACCATTTAACATTAGGATCTCTTTTGGGGGAACCCTCTGGATTTCTAAAAGTTCCATCTGGGAGGTGATGATAAGGCTTTTCCATAGCAATACTTAAACAATTATAAAAAAAAATTCCAACTAAAATACTTAATATTTTTATTAATTTTTTTCCATCAGCCACAATTTGTCTCCTGCTAAAAAATAAATTTTTCCGTTACTTGGATGTACTTGTATGTCTCTTATTCTTCCAATTTCATTTTTAAAAATAATATCTTCTTTTACGTTCGATAAGTCATCAAATATTAATTTTCTCAGGGATTTGTCTTTTAGTGAAGTAATTAAAGCATGTCCATTCCAATCATTGAACTCTTTACCTTTGTATATAGTTATTGCACTTGTTGCTATAGATGGAACCCAATATTGTATCGCTTTTGTAAATCCTGGTTTCCATTTAGGACCAATAGGAATACCTGAATAATTTGTTCCACCCCAACCCAAAATTTTCCATCCATAATTTTCACCTTTTTTAGCTTCACCAAACCAATCTCCGCCTCTTGCTCCGTGATTACTCATATAAATTTTTCCATCAAATGGAGATAAAGTTAGACCTTGAGGATTTCTAATACCTATTTGATAAATTTCAGGTAACCAATTTGATTTACCCTCAAATTTTGGATTATCTTTTGGAATACTTCCATCAGTATTAATCCTAATAATACTGCCAGGATGTTTTGTGGGATCTTGTGCTATCATACCTTGTCCTCTTTCTCCAGCAGACGCATAAAGATAGTTATCCTTGATGGTTAATCTTGATCCAAAATGATATCCTGAATCAATCGGTGGATTTGCTTGAAAAATATTTTTAAAAAATAAATCTTTTTTATCAAATTTTGATTTTGCTATTGAAGTACTAGTTTTCCAATCTCCTCTATTTTCTGTGTATGAAACATAAACAAAATTATTTTTAAAAAGAATATCTAATAAACCACCCTGCCCATGTTCTAGCAAGTTAAGATTATGATTTATTACAGAAATATTTTTAGTATTAAGATCTATTAATTTAATTTTTCCACTTTTTTCTGTAATTAATAATTCTTTATCATTAATAAAAGTAGATCCCCAGGGACCTTCTAAATCTACAATCTTTTTAAATTTTAAATTTTCTGCAAAAGAATAATTTACATAAAATAAAAATAAAAAAAATGTAACAACTATTCTTCTCACTTTAAGAAAGTTTTGACCTGCCGCCATCAACAGCAATAATTTGACCTGTGACCCAGGAGCTATCATCAGTAATAAGAAATTTTGCAAGAGAGGCAGAATCTTTTCCTTCGCCCAATCTTTTTAAAGGATGAGCTTTAGCTATTCCATCTGCTAGTGCTTTATTTTTTAACATTGGCTCAGCGATTTTTGAGTTAGTCAAACTAGGCGCAATACAGTTTACTCTTATATTAGGAGCAAATTCTGCAGCTAAAGAAACTGTTAGACCCTCCACAGCAGCTTTTGTAGAGGCTATTATTGCATGATTTGTAAAACCTCTTTGAGCGGCAACTGTGGAAAATAAAACTACCGAACCTTTATTTTTTTTCAAATTATCTTGGTAGCCTTTTATAACCTCAACTGCTGAATATAGATTTAGTTTCATACACTTATTAAAATCTTGTTCACTAACCATTCTTAAAGGTTTCAAATCAATTGAACCCACACAATATGCGATGCCTTTTATATCAGAAATATCATTTTTAACCTTATCTACAAATCCATCTTGTAAAACATCAGCTATTGTATATGCACAACCTAATTTTTCAGAAACATTTTTAGTTTCACTTTCACTTCTACCAACTAAATGAACTGAATTTCCTGAGTTTACTAATTGTTCAGCCAAACTAGAACCGATTGATCCTGTCGCACCAAAAATAAGATATTTTTCTGACATAAAAAATTTTATTAGTTATATTTAAATATGAAGTTATTTTTTATACTGGGTAACCAATTATTTCCATCAAAATACTTGGACCGCTTCAAAAAAGACCACCTGTTTTTTATGGCTGAAGATTACCAGTTATGCACTTATGAAAAACATCATAAAAATAAAATACTTCTTTTCTTATCATCAATGCGTTCGCACGCAGAAACCCTTAAAAAAGATAAGTTTAAATTAGAGTACTTTAGAATTGAGGATAAAGAATTTAAAGACGATTATTTAAAGAAATTAAAAAAAGTAATTAGTTCAAAAAAAATAAAAGAAATTTCAAGCTTTGAGATTGAGGACAAATTTTTTGAAAAAAAAATTAATCAATTTCTTAAAAAAGAAAAAATAAAATGGAATGTTGTTCAAACTCCAATGTTTTTAAATTCAAGAGAGGAATTTAAACAATATTTATCTAAATCAAAAAAACCTTTCATGGCAACTTTTTATAAAGATGTCAGAAAAAAATCAGGGATATTAATGGGTTCAGATGGAAACCCAATTGGAGGTAAATGGAGTTTTGATGAAGATAATAGAAATAAGTTACCAAAAGATATTTCTATTCCAAAGTTTCCTAAAATTAATGAAACAAGTCATACAAAAAAATTGAAACCTATTATTGAAAAATTATTTAAAGATCATCCAGGAACAACCAAAAATTTTTGGTTTGCTACAGAGTATAATGATGTAGTCAAATTATTGAATTTTTTCATTAAAGAAAAATCTAATTTATTTGGCGATTACGAAGACGCAGTTGATCAAAAAGATAATATTTTGTTTCACAGCGCTTTAAGTCCTTATATTAACCTTGGTCTAATTACACCTGAATTTATTATCAAAAAAGTTTTAGATTTTCATAAGAGTAAAAAAATCAGGTTAAATTCTTTAGAAGGCTATGTTCGTCAGGTTATAGGATGGAGAGAATTTATGAGAGGCATTTATCAAAGTTACTCAAATGAAATGGAAACTGGAAATTTTTTCAAACAAAATCGTAAAATGAAAAAGTCATGGTATGATGGAACGACAGGTTTACCTCCATTAGATTATGCAATTAAAAATGCATTAAATTTTGGATGGTCTCATCACATTGAAAGATTAATGATTTTATCAAACATAATGAACCTTTGTGAAATAAAACCTAATATTGTTTACAAATGGTTCATGGAGATGTTTGTAGATTCCTCAGATTGGGTAATGGTGCCTAATGTTTATGGTATGGGGTTATTTAGTGATGGGGGAATTTTTGCAACCAAACCATACATTTGTGGATCAAGTTATTTTATGAAAATGATGGATTTTAAAAAAGGAGAGTGGTGTAACACGATGGACGGACTTTACTGGAGATTTATTGATCGTAATAGAAAGTTTTTTTTAAAAAATCCAAGACTTTCAATGATGGTAAGAATTTTTGATAAAATGAAAGCGGATAGAAAAAAATTAATTTTGTCGGCTGCAGATAAATTCATTAAAGAAAACACAGTTTAGTGAAAAAAGAAAATTTACCAATTAAGGTTTGTCCAATATGTCAAAGACCATTTAAATGGAGAAGGAAATGGAGACTCAATTGGGAAAAGGTTAAGTATTGCTCAAAAAAATGTTCATCAAAAAAATGAAAAATCTTACTCGATATTTGATTTTAATTTTTTTTGTAATTCTTACAAATAATACTCGTGCAGAATTTTTTGAGGATCTATCAAAAATTATTGAAAATAATGAAAAAAGGCTCAGCTATGGTATCTCAGTAACAGATTTTAATATGGATGGAAATTATGAGTTTTTAGTAACAGGATTTGGTTATCCTAACTTAGCTTTATCTTTTCAGGATGGAAAATTAAAGAATCTAAATCAGCAAAAAATTTTTTCAGATACTTTAAAAAGAACTATAGGAGTTGCTGCGTGTGATATCGATAAAGATGGCTTTGAAGAAATTTACTTTCTAAATACAGATACATATAGTGGGGATAAAAAATATTCAGATAGATTATTAGATATAGAAGATAATAATTATTTTGATTTATTCGAATTAGAAAAAAATAAAGAAAACCTAAATTTAACAGCAGGAAGATCTGTAGTTTGTGTAGATAGAAAGGGAGATGGTGAATATGGAGTCTATGTAGCAAATTACGGAGGCCCAACCAGATTTTATGAGATTGAAGATGAATTGATTAAAGATAAGGCTCAGAGTTTAAATCTTGATAGTATCACTGGTGGAAGAGCAGTGGTATCAGGACATATCTTGTCAGATAGAGCAGATGTTTTTGCAGCAAATGAGAGGGGAGCAAATTATCTTTATAAAAATAATAATGGAAATTTTGAAGATGTAGCATTTGATTATAGAGTAGATGATTCAATCCAAAATGGGAGAGGTACAGCTTTATCAGACATATATTATCGAGGCAGATTAGATATTCTGAGTGGTAATTGGCTTGGATATCATAGAGCCTGGGTTTTGGAAAAAAACGAATTTAAAGACATAGGAAATAAAGATTTTGATAAACCTTCTAGAATTAGAACAATTATTTCTGCAGATTTTGATAACGATGGTTTTGATGAAGTTTTTATGAACAATATAGCAGAACCAAATAAATTATTTCGTATTAAAGATGATGGAAAATTTGAACAGATAAATTTTCAAGTTGGTCTCGAAGCTAAAGGGTATGGAACTGGGGCAGCAGTCGCAGATATTGATAATGACGGAGTTTTAGAATTGTTAGTTGCTCGTGGTGAAAGTAAAGAACAACCATTAACTTTGTATAAAGCAAAAGTTGACAAAGAAAATAAATACCTAAGAATTAAACCATTAAATAAATATGGTGCCCCGGCGAGAGGAGCTACGGTAACATTAATAACTAATAAAAGAAAGCATTCCAAAACTATTGATGCAGGATCTGGTTACTTATGCCAAATGGAGCCTGTGGCACATTATGGAATTAGAAAAAATGAAAAAAATTTTAAAGTAGAGGTTAAATGGACCAATGGAACAAAAAAATTATTCAATGTAAGTGAGTTAAATCAAACAATTACCATAAAGCAAAAATGAAAAAATTTTTAAATCTTTCTTTGATTATATTTTTAATATTATTTCAGCTTAAATCGTTTGCTGAAGAAAAAAACTATCACAAGGAGCTTATTACTGATTGGTCAAGAATATTTCCTGATAAAAATAGAAATGCGGCAGGACCTAAGTTTTTTAAATATATTATAGATAAAAAAATTACTTATAAGGATTTTATCGAATTTAATAAATTATACTGTGCAGTTTCTGGATCTTTGATTGATCCAAATAGCGACACAGAATTTTTATTTGTTGAAGAAACTAAAACTAAAAAAAAAATTTGTGGAAATTATTATAGATGTTGTGTTCCATGTTCATGTGATCTTATGAAGTACTCTGAAACTCAAAAAATGAAATATGAATTTAAAGATGGCTTGAAGGAATTTTATGTTTTAACAATCAAAAATCCTTGCGATAAACAGGATTTTCCAAACAGAGTAAATAAAGATTATTTTTGCGATGGTAAAAAAATTAATAAATCAGAGGTTTATAGTCTTGATGATCGAATAGTTATAGGTTTGTTGCATAATGGAAAAAGTTGTGAAAAAGACGAAATAGATTTTGTTAAAACCCACCAAGTTACTGGTAGGTATTGTAATTTAAGAAACAATACACCTTTAGAAAATTTAGATGCTGGCATGGGTGATATTTTCATAAAATTGGCAAGATAAATTTTGTATACTAATTTTAAAAACTCATATGAGCAAAAAAAGAAAAAAATTAAAGAAGAAAAATCCAATGGCTAAATTGTTAAGTTCACCAATGCTCAGAAATAAAATAGTAAAAAACAAAAAAAAAATTTATAATAGAAAAAAATTCAAGTTGGAAAACGAATAAAAAGTATGAATAATAAAATTTTTGAATGGGCAGGAGTTATAACTGCAATACTATATTCATTATTTGTAGCTATGAATATTGGCATAGAATTTTTTGGTTTTTGTTTGTTACTTATTTCCGCAATTTTAATTGGAATTTGGGCCTATAGGGGTGGTCACAGAGGAATATTATTTTTACAATTTTTTTATGCTACAGCAGGAATCATCGGGATGTTTAGGTGGTTTTAATTAAAAGTTGTAATTATTTTAGGAATATAATTTTTAAAATTAAAAAAACCTTTATTACAATATTGCCATGAATATTGATCAAGTTTTCTATATAAAAAATCTATTTTTAAATTATTTGAATTTAAATAATCCAGGTTTTCACCGACTGTTGGATATAACGCTATAACTTTTTCGTTTATATTTTTAATCTCACTTATATCTACCACCTCACAATTAATAGAATTATTTTCTAATCTTTGTTTTTGATCATCTACTAAAAGAGTTTTAAATTTAATAACTCTTTCACTTAGTTTGATAGATCTATTTTCATTTTTATTTGAAATTATATAGATTTTTTTAAATTTATCATTTTGAAAATCTGTAGTTTCAAATGATAAACTATTTTCAAAAATAAAAAGATTTTCATTATCTATATTTTTATTGCTAAAATCTTGTTTAACTATTGAGTAAGTTTTTTCAGAAACTTTTGGAGGAGCGTTTTCGTTTAATTTGATATTATTAAATCTATTATTAGTGAATTTTTTAATATTCCACTCGTTTGCAAGATAGTGTTTTCCCTGTGTTTGGATTCCGGCTACCCATCTCCAACCAAGAGTATTAGATGCAGAGTCACCATCGTAAAGATGTTGCATAAAAAATTCTGCTCCTAATTGCCAGGGTAATTCTAATGTAAAAATCCAAATACTAGCAAACCACATTCTAGTATGATTATGTAAATAATTATTTTCTTTAAGCTCTGTTACCCAAAAATTAAAACATTCAATATCGGTTTTTCCATCTATTGCATTTTTGTAATTTTGGTTATCTTTATATTCTTCTCGAATTTTATTCAACTCAACTAAGTAATCTGTCCAAACGTTTGGTCGTAATTCTAACCAACCCTTCCAATATGTTCGCCACAAAACTTCTTGAATAAATTTTTCATTTTTTGAAAAAGAAAATTTGCTTAGTGATTTTTCTATCACCTCTTTTTCATTGATTACTCCATGGGTTATATATGGAGATAAACCAGATATATTTGTTCTGTTTTCTGGTCCAAAATCAAAATTCCTTAATTTGGAATATTCAAAAAGGTTTTTTTCAACAAAATTGTTTAATTTATTTAAGGCCGCAGCCTTAGAGGCTTCAAATTTCATTTTGATTTATTTTGATTTTTTTTTCTTTAGACCGAGCTTATCACTATGTCTTAATCTTAGAATAACAATCGCACCAGCAATTAGAACTATAGCAATAGCTTCATAAACTAATGCAGTTGGGTCCATTTCTTTACCTTGAAGAATAATAAATCGTGCTAAAGCAGTAATTGCAATTAATAATGGCAGGGTAATACTAATTGATTGTTGGTTCCAAAAAACCCTCACCATTGCAAGCACTTCTAAGTAAAGAAACATCAATAACAAATCTGCAAGAGTAACAGATCTATTCTCAAACATTTTGTACATTTCTATACCGACTGCAATAACTGTGCTTATTAAAATGATAACCATTAAAATAAGTTGTAAATTTTTTGCTATTTTTTCCATATAATTTATTTATCTTTACTAAATGGTAGCCATTTTTCAAATACTGATTTTGAAGAACCTTCATAAGGAATTGAATAAGAATATGGATTCGGACTTGTTAATACTTCAATACCTTTTGAAAAAACAAATATAAATACAATCACAAAAACAAGCACCATTATTTTAAAAGGGTCAAAATTTTTTGTTTTAAAAACACTGGCCGAATTTTCCTCAGCTCTATGAAAATGTTTAAATGTTAAATATACTGCAAATATCAATCCAATGTGTGCTAAAAAAAGTCCAGTCCAGCCAAATACAAAAGTTGTATATGAAAATACATATAAACTAAAAACAGTGGTCCAAATAAAACTTAGGACTAATAGGATTTGCAACCTTACAGTTTTTGGTAATGACCTTAAATCGTTTTTACTATCATCAAACAAAATATTTGCTGTATCTCTCATCCAATTTTTAAATGATTCCATAAATTTAAATTAAGTTTTTTTTAAAAATAAACAATCCCCAATTTGTCCCTTCATAATCAGCTAGTTTCTTAACTTTTTTTTATGAAAATTAATAAATCTTTCAACATTTGATTTTATAAATGACTTATTTTCCTCAAATGAAACTTTTTTTTTAGAATAAGCAGTGCTTTTTGTCATTCGAGAAAGAATTGTAATATTGCCTTTATAAATTTTTAGTTTTACAGAACCATTTATTTTGTTTTTCTTTAAATCTATGGTTTTTTGTATTTTGATTCTTTCTTTAGAAAACCAATATCCATTATAAATTAATTCTGCATATCTAGACATAACAGCATCTTTTTTGTGCATTGTTTCTTTATCAAGTGTGACTGACTCAATTGCCCTATGTGCAATAATTAATAATGTACCGCCAGGTGTTTCATAAACTCCTCTAGACTTAATCCCTAAAAATCTATTTTCAACAAGATCAACTCTACCAATTCCATTTTTTCCAGCTAATTGATTAAGTTTGATAAGTAATTTTGCAGGTCCTAATTTTTTACCATTAATGCCAATAGGGTCTCCATTTTTAAAGTTAATGGATACATACGAAGGTTTGTTGGGAGCTTTTTCTGGAGAAATAGTTCTTTGAAAAATATATTCTGGTGCGGAGTTTTTTGGATTTTCTAAAACCTTACCTTCCGTTGATGTGTGAAATATATTATCGTCCACTGAAAAAGGAGTTGAACCTTTTTTATCTTTTGGGATTGGAATATTATGTTTCTTAGCGTAATTTATTAAATCTGATCTAGATTTTAAATTCCAAATTCTCCATGGAGCAATAACCTTTATCTTTGGACCAAAGTAATGATAGCCAAGTTCAAATCTTATTTGATCATTACCTTTTCCAGTAGCACCATGAGACACAGCATATGCTTTAAATTTTTTTGCGACTCTTATTTGATCTTTTGCTATTAGTGGCCTAGCAATGGAAGTTCCTAGTAGGTAGACACCTTCATAAATTGCGTGACCACGTATCATAGGGTAAATATAATCTTTTACGAAAATATTTTTTAGATCATTTATAATTATTTTTTTAACGCCAAATTTTTTTGCATTAGAAATAATTTTTTTTCGATTGATTTTTTGCCCAATATCAGCTGTGTAACAAATTATTTCAGCAGTATAATTTTCTTGGAGCCATTTAAGAATAATAGATGTATCTAACCCACCTGAATAAGCTAAAATAATTCTTTTTTTTGATTCCATTAACTAACTACAAGCTTTTTTTGCAGTGTTATATGCTTTAGTGAAACCTAACAGCGAGTAATGATCAATTGTTTGTGAACCTTTTTCATTGTAACCTGTAATCATAATTCTTGAGCCCTTTTTCATTATTTTGACCATTATTTTCTCTTTTTTGTTACTAGTCATCCACGCAAAGCCTTGTTGTTTTATATCAAATTTAAATTTGTTATTTCCTGAAGTTGCTAAGACAGTATTATTTTTATTAAACTCGTAACCAGCAGTGGTGCTAATTTCATTAGAAATTTTTTCACCAGGTCTAAACGTTACAAATAATCTAGCATCTCTTTTATCAGTTTTAGGAGATTGTAAAATCGGCATGGATTGAGCGAAGCAAACTTTACCTGAAGTATCAGCTAAAACTATTGTTTCCCAATCTTTATATTTTCCGATTTTTTTAAGATCTTCACCTAAAGTTTTTGAGGTAAAAAAAAAGGTAAAAAATAAAAATATTATTAGAATTTTTTTAATCATGGACATGGGTTTGGGAATTTTTTTTGAACTTCATTAATTTCATTTAAAATTTCACTTGTTAAACTTACATTTACACTTTCTATATTTGTTTTCAACTGTTCGATTGTCGTCGCCCCTATGATTACACTGGTGATAAATGGCTGAATTTCACAAAACTTCAATGACATCTGAGTGAAATTAATATTAAATTTTTTAGATATTTTATAATATTCTTCTATAGCCTTTTGACCATTTTCATTTTTGTATCTTGTGAAATCTTTAAACAATTTCATCCTTGATTTTTCAGGTAAATTATTATTTCTGTATTTTCCGGTTAAGTATCCAAATGCTAGTGGAGAATAAGCTAATAATCCACTTTTCTCCCTAACAGAAATTTCTGCAAGCCCAACTTCATAAGTTCTATTAAGTAAGTTATATGGATTTTGTACTGACATCATTTTTGGTAAATTTTTTAATTTTGATAATTCAAGAAATTTTGATAAACCCCATGCAGTTTCATTTGATATACCTATATATCTGATCTTACCTTGATTAATAAATTTTTCTAGACTCTCAAGTATTTCTTCAAATGGAGTCCAATCATTATCATTTGCATCATGCTCATAACCATGCTTACCAAAAAAATTTGTATTTCTCTCAGGCCAATGTAATTGATAAAGATCAATATAGTCTGTTTTTAACCTTTTAAGACTTTCCTCTAGGGCTTGAAAAATTTTTTTTTTTCCAAAATTATAACCACCACCTCTTATATATTTGTTAGAAGTGTTACCACAAACTTTTGAAGCTAAAACAACTTTGTCTCTTTTATTTGTTTTTTGGAACCAGTTTCCAATTATTCTCTCTGTTTCCCCATATGTTTCCTCTCTCATCGGAATAGAGTAAATTTCAGCAGTATCCCAAAAGTTCACACCTTGATCTAGAGCATAGTCCATTTGGTTAAATCCTTCTTTCTGAGTGTTTTGTTCTCCCCAGGTCATCGTACCGAGACAAATTGTACTTACATCAAGATTGGTATTTCCTAATTTTTTGTAATTCATTAAGATTTATTGTTATAAATTTTTATTAATCTTTTAAGGTATCTTGAATAATTAGTAAAAGACTATATATTTTAAGTAATGGATTACGAAAAAAAAGGAATACTTGCTAGAGCTAAAGCTGCAGCTCAAGAATCTACATCTGTAATGGATGAAGGTCTTAGAGCTTATATGCTAAAGGTCTATAACTATATGGCAACGGGGATTCTCTTAACAGGTATTGTTGCTCTAATATCTTTCAAAATGTCAGTTGTGACTGATGTTAATGGATCAATTGTAGCTTTAACGAGTTTTGGTTCCACAATTTACATGTCAGGCTTAAAATGGGTTATTATGTTAGCACCATTAGGAATAGTATTTTATATGAGTTTCGGTATTAATAAAATGAGTGCAGCTAAAGCTCAGACAACATTTTGGATTTTCGCAGCATTGATGGGTTTATCCCTTTCATCAATTCTTTTAGTTTACACAGGTTTAAGTGTAACAAGAGTTTTCTTTATCACAGCTGCAACCTTTGGAGCTATGAGCATTTATGGATACACGACTAAAAGAGATCTTACTAAATTTGGTTCTTTTTTGATAATGGGTTTAATCGGAATAATTATTGCTTCTCTAGTAAATATATTTTTGAAATCATCAATGATGTATTTTGTAATATCAATTTTAGGTGTTTTAATTTTTATTGGTCTTACGGCCTACGATACTCAAAAAATTAAAAACATGTATACAGCTAGTGATACAGGTGAATTAATTGGTAAAAAAGCAGTAATGGGTGCCTTAACACTTTATCTAGACTTTATAAATCTATTTATAATGCTTTTAAGACTTTTTGGTCAAAGAAGATAATTTAAAGTTTTTTCCAATTCGTATTTTTTAATAAGACATTAAGGTCAAAAGAATTCTTTAATATTTTTCCATTAGTATCTGTTATTAAGTATTTAAGGTTTTTATTTTTCGGCTTAAAGTTTTTACAAATTTTATAAAGAGCATTCTCAGTTGCATTTTTAAAAACACTAAATCCGATTTGTCTACTTGAAATACTTAGACCATAATCTTTCCAAGAACCTTGAGAAACCATCTCAGCATATAAATCTAAAATAATTTTTAATTCATCCTTTTCAAAAAAATATCTTTTATTTAAATTTTTATTACGAACATTATTAATTACTAATCTTAGGTTATTACTCATTTATCTTATATTTGTTAATTAATCCAATTTGAAAAGCGGTAAAAATGAATGTAATTGGCAATAAACCCCAAACTTTAAAATTGACCCAAAATTCTTCTGATTGTGTCCTCCAAACTAGTTCATTTAAAATTGCAAGAGCAAAAAAGAAATATATCCACCTTTTATTTAAAATTTCCCAACCTTCATTTGTTAATGCAATTGATTTTCCCATTAATTTTTTTAGAACTGGTTCATTAGTAAAATATTTTCCAAAAATTAGAGCGACGGCAAATAATATGTTAATAATTGTGGGTTTAATATAAATAAAAACTGGATTATTAAAATAAATTGTAAGTCCTCCAAAAGTAGTAATTAATATTCCACTAATTAGTGGCATTTTTGGAATTTTTTTTTCTAGAATCCATACAATCAATAGTGCAATTATTGTCGCAATTATGAAAGGAGGGATAGCAATCTTTAAACTTTTTCCGCTATCGTAATAGTAGTAAAAAAAAATTATTAAAGGGCCAAAATCGGTAAAAAACTTTAATAAAGATTTATTCACAGGAAGATATTAACATAAATATTTTTTCGTAAAAACTTTTTTATTTTTCTTATTGATTTTCATTTTGAAATACCCATACTAACTATATGGCAATTCAAAAAGCAAAATTTTCCATAGGAGATATAGTAAAACATAAACACTTTGAGTTTAGGGGAGTAATTTATGATGTTGATTTCGAATTTAATAATTCTGAGGAATGGTACCAATCTATTCCGAAGAATGTCAGACCAAGAAAAGATCAACCTTTTTATCACTTGTTAGCTGAAAATGACGAAATTACATATGAGGCTTATGTATCTGAACAAAATTTGCTTAATGATGACTCAGATGAACCTATTAAGCACCCTTTAATTGAAGAGATTTTTTCAGGAAAAAAGGGTTCGACTTATTTTAAGCAATCTAATTGATCAAAATCATTTTTTAACCACATTTGGTGCAAATCTTTGACATAACAGGTTTGTAAAAGTATCTCATTCTGATCAAGAGTGTAAATTTTTTACCCTTCGTTATTATCTCCCTCTACATTCTTGATCAGCTAATTTTTCATATTATATTTTTTGATTTTATAGTTAATATATATTTTATTTATGTTTAAATATTTTGAACCAAATAAGATTTTTTCTATAACTTCTAAAGCACCAAAATATGTTTTAGCACTATTTTTAATTATTTTTACAATTGGTTTAATTGAATCCTTAGTTTTATCACCTGAAGACTATAAACAAAGTCATTCAGTCAGGATCATGTATGTTCATGTACCAGCTGCTTGGATCACCCTGGGAATATTCTCATCAATTACTTTGTTGTCAATTGTCGGTTACATCTTTAAAATAAAGAATTTTTTTCTTATCTCTAAAAGTCTTGCTCCATCAGGTTTTATTTTTAATATTATTGCATTGGTAACAGGTTCAATTTGGGGGAAGCCTACCTGGGGAACCTGGTGGGCTTGGGATGCCAGGATTACTTCAATGTTAATTTTGGCATTATTCTATGGATTATATTTATTAGCTTGGAGAATCTATCAAGATAAAGAGCAAGTATTTAAAATTACTTGTTTGATTACAATTTTAGGAATTATAAATGTTCCAATTATAAAGTATTCTGTTGATTGGTGGAACACACTCCATCAACCTGCTTCAATAAATATTTTATCAAAATCTTCAATTCATTCTTCAATGTTATTTCCATTAATGATAATGACTGCGGCATTTGCTCTTTTTTCACTCTTAATTTTTTTGATGAAATATAATACAGAACTGATAAAAATTAAGAATAAAGGTTTAGATAGATTATGATTAACGAATTAATAAATATGGATGGATACGGTATTTACGTGTGGTCAGCATTTATATTTACTCTTTTTAACTTTATATCACTTTATGCAGTTATAAAACTTCAATATAAAAGAGAGAGAGAAAAATTCAAATTAAAATTTGGAACTTTAGATTCAGAAAAAGCATCATCTGCTAAATTGCAAAGTATTAATAAAGAGATATTATCTAATAGTTCAATTATTTAAACTTTAAGCCATGTATGGTCGAAAAGTTAAATTAAGAGTTTTATACATATTACTAATATTAATTATACTATCATTATCTATATTTTTAATTTTAAAATCTCTTGAACAAAATGTTATTTATTTTCAATCACCATCTGAAATTAAGAATATTTCAGAAATTGAAAATAACAAAATTAGAGTTGGTGGTATGGTAAAAAAAAATTCTATTTCAATAAACTCTGATGAAATAAATTTCATAATTACTGATCTAAAAAATGAAATATATGTTACCTATTCTGGAGTTGTTCCAAATCTTTTTGAAGAAGGCAAGGGTGTTGTTGCTGAAGGTTATCTGAAAGATAAAAATTTTTTCTTAGCTACTAAAATTTTAGCTAAACATGATGAAAATTATATGCCTCCTGAAGTTAAGGAAGCACTAGGGGAGAAATAAATTTTGGCAAGTTTAATTGGTTTTTATGCTTTAGTTTTTGGCGTTTGTTCATCTTTTTTTATAATTTTTTTTTCTATTAGAAATTTTAGAAATTATGATGAATTGGACAAAAAAATTCTACCGTTTACTTTTCTTCAATTTTTTCTTGTATTGATTAGTTTTTTAGGATTGATAATTTCTTTTATAAATTCTGACTTTAGTAATGAGACTGTTTTTAATCACTCTCATACAACAAAACCATTGTTTTATAAGATTTCTGGATCATGGGGGAACCATGAGGGAAGTTTATTGCTTTGGTTGCTTGTACTTACATTATTTATTTTTTTATTTATTTTAAAATCAGGCAAACAACTAACTCAGTATAGAATATTAACTTTATTATTTCAGGAAATAATAATTATCGGTTTTTTTATCTTTTTGTTAAAAACTTCAAGTCCTTTTAACTATATTTTTCCAATCCCTAAAGAGGGTTTAGGATTAAATCCAATTTTACAAGACCCATTATTAGCAATTCATCCACCAATTTTATATTTAGGATATGTTGGAACATCTATTATTTTTTCATCAGCACTTGCTGCAATGTCAGTTAATTATATATCTAAAGAATGGGCTAAGCATATAAAAGTATGGGTTTTGATATCTTGGATTTTTTTAACTCTAGGAATTTTGCTCGGTTCTATTTGGGCCTACTATGAATTGGGTTGGGGTGGATTTTGGTTCTGGGATCCTGTTGAAAATGTATCTCTAATGCCTTGGTTTGCTTTGACAACACTAATTCATTGTATTTTAGTTTTGGAAAAAAGATTACAATTAACTTCTTGGGTAATCATTTTGTCAATCACTACGTTTACATTAAGTATGTCAGGTACTTTCTTAGTTAGATCAGGAATATTAAACTCAGTTCACACTTTTGCAAATGATCCAGAAAGAGGTTTGTTTATTTTAATTTTTCTTTTTTCTTTAATTTTTTTATCGTTATTTATTTTTTTCTTTTTCCATAAAAACGAGGTTAGTAATAAAAACTCTTTATTTCTCATTAGCAAAGAAACATCAATAATAATAAATAATTGGTTTATGATGTATTTTCTATCTGTTGTTTTAATTGGGACAGTATATCCAATTTTTTTAGACGTTATAACATCAGAAAAAATATCTATTGGACCGCCTTTTTATCATAAATTGATAATTCCCTTTTTAATTCCTTTTGTGCTTGCAATGACTATTGGTCCTAAGTTGAAATGGATTAAATCTGATATATCTGATAAGACTAACTTGATAGTTTTCTTTATAATTTCTTTATTATTATCAATTTTTATTATAAAAACTTTAGAAGTTAAATTTCTTCTAAATACTATTCTAGTTTCCTCTACCTTTTATTTATTTTTTATTACTTTAAAAGATTTATTAAAAAAAAGATTCATCAATATATCTCAAAATATAGCACATTTAGGTTTTAGTTTATTTTTACTAAGTATTATTTTTAATAACATTCTTTCTAGTGAGGTAGTAACAAATTTAAAAGTAGGAGAAACTTTTCAATCTGAAAAATTTAAAATTTATTTTGAAAATATTAACCAAAAAAAAGAAAAAAATTTCGATTCTTTTGTTGGAAAATTTATTGTTGAAAATTCTGATGGTACAATTCAGGTTATGAAACCAGAATTAAGAATTTATAATCAACCAAATATTGTTACTAGTGAAGCTGATATTAAAACAAGTTTATTTTCTGATAAATTTATGACAATTAATTTTGTTCAAAATCAGGAATATTTGAATATTAGGTATCAATTTAAACCATTAATGATTTGGATTTGGATATCAGTATTAATGATAACTTTAGGTGGAATGATAAGCATTTTAAAAAAAAATGAAAAATAAGAGCATAACGATAATTATATCTTTACTATTAATTATTATTTTTATTTTATTTTATAAAGGTTTACAAAATCCTAATATTTATATTCCTAAAAGTAATATTAATAAAAAAATCCCAAATTTTAGTGCAAAATTATTTAATAGCTCAGAAGAATTAAATTCAGCAGAAATTTTTAAAGATAATCAATTTTATTTGATGAATATTTGGTCTTCATGGTGTGTGCCATGTAAAGATGAACATATCTTTTTAAAAGATCTTTCAAATGAAAAAAATATAAAAATAGTTGGACTTAACTACAAAGATAAAAAGCAAAGTGCATATAATTTTTTAAATGAACTAGGAAATCCCTATGATATTATTTTTTTAGATCCTAAAGGAATAATAGCAATTGATTGGGGTGCATATGGAGTACCTGAAACATATTTAATAAGAAAGAATATTATAATCAGAAAAATAATAGGACCGTTGGATGATACTCATGTCAAGGAAATTAAAAAGATAATAAAATGAGGTATTTAAAATTTATATTTATATTTCTATTACTATTTAATTTTTGTTCAAGCCATGCTCAACAAAATGATTTAGAATATAAAATTACAAAAAATTTAAGATGTTTAGTTTGTCAAGGACAATCAGTCTATGATTCAGATACTGAATTTGCTAATAGTTTGAAACTTTTAGTTAAAAAAAAATTAGATGATGGTTTAGCGGAAAAAGAAATTTATGATTATCTTAAAGATAAATACGGTCAGTGGATATTATTTGATCCAGAATTTGATGAAAAAACCTACTTTTTATGGTTATTACCCATTTTACTGTTTGTAATTGGTGGCGTTTTAATATTTAAATTATTTATTATTCGTAAAAACTAAGTATATTTTAAATATGAAATTTTTAAGATTAAAATTATTAGTTATTTTTTTATTTATTAACTTTTCATCAATTGCCGATGAAATTAAATTAAATGATAAAAACACTGAATTTAATATTTATACTGGCATGTTTGATTTCAGTGATAATGGAAAACGATCAACATTAATCGGTCTTCAACATCAAAACGAAGACTTAAATAGAGATACCTTTTTAGGAAATCTTTCTCCAATTACTGGAGCAATGATAACAGCAGATAATGCATCATATTTTTATACCGGTGTTCAAGCTCAATATAAAGTTGGATTTTTGAATTTAACTCCAAGTTTTGCACCTGGATATTATAATAAAGGTAATGGAAAAGATTTAGGTCACGCATTAGAATTTAAAAGTGAAATACAACTATCTTTAGAACTTCCAATGCAAAGTCAGTTAGGATTATCCTATAATCATTTGTCTAACGCTAGTTTAGGAGATAAAAATCCTGGGGCAAATAGTTATATGTTTAATTTTTTCAAAAAATTTTAAAAAATACATATGAGATTAAAAGATTGTCACAATTTTAGTGATTTTAGAAAATTAGCAAAAAAAAAACTTCCCTCACCTATTTTTCATTACATTGATGGTGCAGCTGATGATGAAATTACTTACGCAAGAAACACTAGTGCTTTTGATGATGTAGATTTAGTTCCTAATGTTTTAAGAGGAGTTGAAAATGTTGACTTATCCACTACTATTTTTGGTAAGAAATTAGACTTACCTTTTTATCTTTCCCCAACAGCTCTTCAAAGACTTTTTCATTATGATGGTGAAAGAGCAGTTGGAAAAGCAGCTAAAAAGTTTAATACAATGTTTGGTGTTTCTGCTTTAGCCACAGTAAGTGTTGAGGAAATATCCTCAATGATTGATACACCTAAAATGTTTCAATTTTATTTTCATAAAGACAGAGGTCTGAATGACTCTTGTTTAGAACGTGCTAAAGCGGCTAAGTTTGATGTTATGGCTTTAACAGTTGATACTATAACTGGAGGAAATCGTGAAAGAGATTTAAGAACTGGTTTCACATCACCACCAAGATTAACTTTATCTAGCTTATTTAGTTTTGCAGTGAAACCAATGTGGGGAATAAACTATTTAACAAAGGGTAAGTTTGAATTACCTCATCTTCAAGATTTTGTTAAGGAGGGCACAAGTACTAATTCTTCTATAGGAAATTATTTTTCTACTATGCTGGATCAATCTATGAATTGGAAAGATGCTGAAAAACTTTGTTCTCAATGGGGAGGTCATTTTGCACTTAAAGGAATTATGAGTGTAGAAGATGCAAAAAAAGCAGTGGATATTGGATGTACTGGTATAATGGTTTCAAATCATGGTGGTCGTCAACTTGATGGATCAAGATCACCTTTCGATCAGCTAGCAGAAATTGTTGACGCCGTTGGAGATAAACTTGATGTCATATGTGAGGGAGGAATTCATAGAGGGACTCATATGCTTAAAGCGTTATCGCTCGGCGCAAAGGCATGTTCTGGTGGAAGACTTTATCTTTATGCTTTAGCAGCAGCAGGTCAACCAGGCGTCGAAAGAGCCTTAGAACTTTATAAATCAGAATTAGTTAGGGATATGAAGTTAATGGGATGTACAAAAATTTCTGATCTAAATAGAAATAACTTAAGATTTAGAATATAGTGAATTTACAAAATTGTTATAATTTTAATGATTTTAGAAATCTCGCAAAAAAAAAATTACCTTCACCAATATTTCATTATATTGATGGAGGTGCTGACGATGAAATAACTCTTAAAAGAAATACGAATTCTTTTGATGATTGTGACTTAGTTCCAAATATTTTAGCAAGCGTTGGAAAACCAGACTTATCTACAACTATTTTTGGCAAAAAGATTGACATGCCAATTTTTTTATCACCATGTGCAATGCAAAAACTTTATCATCATGATGGTGACAAAGCTTCCGCAAGAGCAGCAGATAAGTTTGGAACGTTTTATAGTATGTCCACAATGGCTAATAATACTATAGAGGAGATTTCAAATATTTCTGGTGGTCCAAAACTTTTTCAACTTTATGTCCATAAAGATCAATCTATTACTGATGATTTAATTGATCGTTGCAGAAGATCAGGATTTGATGGAATGTGTTTGACAGTTGATACTTTAGTTGCAGGTAATAGAGAAAGAGATCATCGAACAGGTTTTACGACACCCCCAAAGTTAACTTTACAAAGTTTAATAAGTTTTGCAATTCATCCGTCTTGGGTATTTAATTATCTTACACATGGTAAATTTAAATTAGCAAATGTTGCTACAAAAACTGATAAAGGTACCAATATTGCAAAATCAGTTATTGAATATATTAATGAACAATATGATCCAGCAATGAATTGGAAGGATGCAGAGTATTGTGTAAAAAAATGGAATGGACCTTTTGCGCTAAAAGGGGTTATGTCGGTTGAAGATGCAAGAAGAGCAATTGATATTGGATGTACAGCTATAATGATTTCAAACCATGGTGGAAGACAACTTGATGGATCTAGATCACCTTTTGATCAAGTAAAAGCTATTTCAGATGCTGTAGGAGACAAGCTGGAAATTATTCTTGATGGGGGTGTAAGAAGAGGAACACATGTACTTAAAGCTTTAGCAGCAGGCGCAAAAGCTTGCAGTTTTGGTAAAATGTTTTTGTTCTCTTTGGCCGCAGGAGGCCAACAAGGAGTTGAACATTTACTCAAAACTATGCACGATGAGATAAATAGAAATATGGTTTTAATGGGTTGTAAAAATTTAAAAGAGTTGAATAGTTCAAAATTAATCTATAGAAAATAGAGGGGAAAAAAATGATACTGGCAAAAAGTTTAGAGAGATTAGGTACTGAGTCTGCATTTACTGTTCTTGCAGAAGCGAAAAAATTGGAAGCCCAGGGAAAACCTATGATACACTTAGGTTTGGGACAACCGGATTTTAAAACTCCAAAACATGTCGTTGAAGCAGCTAAAAAAGCATTAGATGATGGACATCATGGATATGTTATGTCAAATGGCATTCCTGAGTGCCGTCAAGCAGTAACTAGATGGATTAAAAAACGTTATAGTGTTGATGTTGACTCTGAAAGAATTCTTATTATGCCTGGTGGAAAACCAACAATGCATTATGCCATACAATGTTTTGGTGAACCAGGAGCAGAAATCATACATCCTACACCAGCTTTTCCAATTTATGAGTCGATGATTAATTATACAGGTTCAAAATCTGTCCCTTATGATTTAACAGAGGATAAAGATCTAAAATTTAATCCTGATAAAATATTATCTTTAATTACAGATAAGACCCGATTATTAATTTTAATTAATCCTAACAACCCAACGGGAAGTTTTGTTGAGAAAAGGGATATAGATTTTTTGGCTGACGGACTAAAAAAATATCCTCATGTAACAATACTAAGTGATGAAATTTATAGTAGACAGATTTTTGATGGCAAAGAAATGCCTTCATTTTTTCATTATCCAGAATTGAGAGAAAGATTGATAGTATTAGAAGGATGGAGTAAGGCTTATTCAATGACAGGATGGAGACTTGGTTGGAGTTTTTGGCCACAACATTTAATTCAACATGTAAACAAATTATTAATTAATAGCGTTTCCTGTGTTAATGCTGCGGCTCAGTTTGCTGGCATTGCAGCACTAGACGGACCAGATGATTCAATTAATGAAATGATGGAAAAATTTACCCAAAGAAGAGAATTGATTCATAAAGGTTTAAATGATTTACCAGGAGTAGAATGTAGTTTACCTGGTGGAGCTTTTTATGCATTTCCCAAAGTAATAGGAACCGGCATGAACGGTGCAGAATTTGCAAGGAAGGCTATGCATGAAGCTGGTGTAGCGATAGTACCTGGGTCAGCATTTGGTGAAACTTGCCAAAATTACGTAAGATTTAGTTTTGCTGCTTCAAGAGATAATATTTCCCAAGCACTGGAAAATATAAAAAAAATGTTAAGTAAATAAGGTGTATTTTTCTCTTAATCTTTATTAGTATCTTTTAGTTATGAATGAGTTAGTTCAAACAGAGTTAAAAAGAATATTTAATAGTAGATTTTCAACTTCTGAATCTGCTAGAGCTAATTATGCAAGAGGTGAAGACACTTATGATCCAATTTTATCCCAAGCAGTAGTGTTTCCAGAGACCAATGATGAAGTTTCAAAAATACTAAAAATATGTAATGAACATAAAATTCCTGTTGTTCCATTTGGAACAGGAACCTCTTTGGAGGGAAATGTTGTAGGAAATGAAAACGGTATAACTATTTGTTTGGAGAAAATGAATAAAATTTTAAGTGTTAATGTAGAAGATTTTGATTGTAGAGTTCAAGCTTGTGTAACTAAAGAGCAATTAAATGACTATTTAAGAGAGGACGGTGTTTTTTTTCCAATTGATCCAGGAGCAAATGCTGCATTGGGAGGAATGGCTTCAACCTCAGCATCAGGCACAATGGCTGTGAAATATGGAACTATGAAAACAGTTATTTCAGGTCTTACTGTTGTTTTGCCTAATGGCGATATCATAAAAACAGGTGGTAGGACTAAAAAAACATCAGCAGGGTATAATTTAACAAATCTATTTATTGGGGCAGAAGGAACTCTTGGTATTATCACTGAAGTTCATTTAAGATTATCTCCAATACCAGAGAGCATAATGAGTGCTATATGTCATTTTCCCTCTTTAGAGGATGCAGTCATGACAGCTCAACAGGTTATTCAGTATGGTGTTCCAATTGCCAGAATTGAAATGCTTAACGCAGATCAAATGGGTATTAGTATCAATTATTCAAAGTTACAAGATGTTAAAGCAGTTCCAACTTTATTTTTTGAATTTCATGGATCAGAGATATCAAATAAAGAAAATATAAAAATTGTAGAGGAATTATCAAAAGATAATAAAGGGAGCTCTTTTAAGTGGGCAAAAGATTTAGAGGAAAGAAATAAAATTTGGAAAGCAAGATGGGATGTTTATTACTCTGTTAAAGCTTTACATAATAATGGAAGAGTTTATTCCACTGATGTATGTGTTCCAATTTCAAAGATCACAGAGTGTGTAAAATATGCAGAGAAGCAGGCACAAAAATTTGGAGTTAGAGCTCCAATGGTAGGTCACATGGGTGATGGAAATTTTCATGTTGTCCTACCCTATGATCCTACAAAAAAAGAAATGTATAAACAAATCAGAGCTTTTAACGATACACTAATAAAGAAAGCACTTGAACTTAATGGAACTATAACAGGTGAACACGGAGTGGGGCTTCATAAAAAAGAGTATTTGCTTGAGCAACACCCTGATAACATTCCAGTAATGAAATCAATCAAAAGAACTTTGGATCCAAACAATATAATGAATCCTGGTAAAATATTTGATCTTAATTAATTTAATTGAAATTATTTCATGAAAAAAATATTAATTACAAGAAAGCTGATTAAAGAAAGTGAGGATAAAGCTACAAAAACTTTTGATCCTATTTTTAACCCAAATGATGAATTATATTCTCAGTCAAAAGTAATTGAAATGTCTAAAGGTTGTGATGGAATTTTATCATCTCTTACAGACAAATTAGATCAAGAAACTATTAATAAACTTCCAGATACTGTAAAAATAATCTCTAACTTTGCAGTGGGTTTTGGAAATATTGATTTAGAAGCTGCAAAAAAAAGGGGCATAGCAGTTACTAATACCCCAGAAGTTTTGTCTGATGCAACTGCTGAGATAGGAGTTCTTTTAATTTTAGGTGCGTGTAGAAGAGCAGCTGAAGGAATTGAATCAGCAAGAGAAGGTGGTTGGAAATGGTCAGCAGATTATTTAATTGGAAAACAATTAACTGGAACACGATTAGGAATTTTAGGAATGGGAAGAATAGGCCAAAAAATTGCAAAAATAGCACGTTCACTTGGAATGATCATTCACTATCATAATCGATCAAAACTGAGCGAAGATAAAGAACTTGGTGCAGTTTACCATAAAGATATAAAAAGTCTTTTTTCAGTTTCTGATGTTTTATCTATTTGTTGTCCTGCGACGAAAGAAACAGAAAATATGATAAATAAAGAAACAGTCGAATTTTTTCCTAAGGGAGCAATTATAACTAATGTTGCTAGGGGCGACATTGTTGATGATGAAGCCTTAATAGATGCGTTAAATAGGAGAAAGATTTATGCAGTTGGTTTGGATGTTTATAAAAATGAGCCGAATTTAAACCCTGGATATCTAAAAATTAAATCTGCTTTTATTTTACCTCATCTAGGAAGCGCTACTAAAGATACTAGAATTGCGATGGCTAACTTAGCAATAGATAATATTGATGAGTTTTTTAAAACTGCAAATTGTAAAAATAAAGTAAATTAATTCTACTACAGATTGTAAAAAATCATATTTCTGCGACATATGAGTTTCTTTTTACAAAGACTCTAAAGTGAATCTATGCTTTAATTATTTGAGTTAATTAACTTTAATAGGAGTAATAATGACTAAAGAAAATAAATCATTGAAGGTTAAAACATCTTCAAGACGTAAGTTCTTTAAGACTGCTGCTAAGACTGGTGCTATAGCTGCAGCCGCTGTTGCAATGCCATATGTTAAGGCAAACGCTGCAACAACTTTAAAGATGCAAGCTGCATGGCCAAGTGGAGCAAACATCTTTTTTGAAATGGCTGGAGACTATTGCAACATGGTTAAAGAAATGTCTGGGGGTTCTCTTCAGATTGATCTTCAACCAGTTGGAGCAGTTGTAAAGACTTCAGAAATCGGACAAGCAGTAAGTTCTGGTGTAGTAGATATGGGTCACTGGGTGACAGCATATTGGTATGGTAAAAATCCTGCTGCATCATTATTTGGAACTGGTCCTTCATATGGTATGTCATCTCAAGAAGTTATGGGATGGATGGAGTATGGTGGAGGAAGAAAATTATATGACGAAACTCTTGCAAAAGTAGGTTTTGATTATGTAGGATTTTTCCATATGCCTATGCCAGCTCAGCCTTTTGGTTGGTTCAAAAAGAACGTAACTAAAGTATCTGATGTAAAAGGTATGAAGTACAGAACAGTTGGTCTTGCGACTAACGTTTTAACTGCAATGGGAATGGTAGTTAGACAATTACCAGGTGGTGAAATTCAGCCAGCTATGAAAACTGGTTTGATTGAAGCTGCTGAGTTTAACAACCCAACTTCAGACTCTCAATTTGGTATGCAAGATGTTTCTAAGCATTATCACTTAGGAAGTTTCCACCAATCTCAAGAGATGTTTGAAATACCAGTTAACAAAAAAACATTTAATAGTTTATCACCAGCGCACCAAGCAATACTTAAAAATGCTGCTTATGCCGCTAACAGTGATAACTACTTTAAAGCTTTAGTAAGATACTCGGCTGACTTAGCTAAGTTGATGAATGAGCATAAAGTAAATGTGTATCAAACTTCTGATGAAATTTTAGCTCAACAATTAAAAGGTTGGGATAAAGTAATCGGTGATTTCAATAAGAAAGATCCTTTCTTTAAGAAAATCGTAGATTCTCAGAAAGCATATGCGAAGAGAGTAATGAAATACTTGCTGATGAATCAGCCTAATTACAAACTTGCATATGAAAATGAGTTTGGTCCAATTGCAAAAGTTAAGTTATAATTAACTTTTGATAAATTTTTTAAAGGGGGCCTCGGCCCCCTTTTTTATTTGATTATTTAAGAACAATTCAATAAAAGTTTATATCTATGATGAGATCTTACATAAAATTTGCTGATCGTCTCAGTGTTTCAATGGGAAAAGCTTTTTCATGGTGCATAGTAATTTTAATGGGTGGAACGTGTTATGAAGTTTTCATGGCATATGCTTTAAACGCACCAACTTTATGGAATTTTGATTTTAGTCTTCAGATGTACGGAGCTATCTTTATGATGGCAGGTGCCTATACTTTATGTACAGAGGCTCATGTAAGAGGTGATGTAATTTACAGATTATTTCCTCAAAGAACACAAGCATGGATAGATCTAGTTTTGTATTTTATTTTCTTTTTTCCTGGTGTTCTTGCATTAGCCTTTTATGGTTATGAATATGCGTCACTTGCTTGGAAAATAAAAGAAACAAGTTGGAATAGTCCTGCACAAATTCAAATATACATGGCAAAATCTTTAATACCTTTATCAGGCAGCCTTTTAACTTTACAAGGTATCAGTGAGGTTTTTAGATGTATTATTTGTATACAAACTGGAAGTTGGCCAGAAAGAGGAACTGAGCGTGACGCTGAGGAAACTGAAAAAGTATTAATGAGAACGTCACAAGAAGGGAATAAAGAAGATGTTATTTAGTCTAACAAATCCTGAAGTAGCAATTATGATGATGGGAATATTTTTATTTGCAGTGTTATTAGGTTTTCCAATTGCATTTACTTTAATGGCTATGGGTTTGGGCTTTGGTTATTATGCTTATTTTGATCCGACTAAGATGGAACATCTTTTTGATAATAGGATATTCCAACTCTTTGTTCAAAATACTTATACGGTCATGGACAACAATGTATTGACAGCGGTCCCACTCTTTTTGTTTATGGGATACCTGGTTGAAAGAGCTGGTATTGTAGCTAAATTATTTTTTGCGATTAGATTAGCTTCTCATAAACTTCCTGCCTCAATGGCCGTGGCCGCATTAATAACATGTGCATTATTTTCTACTGCCACTGGAATTATTGGCGCAGTAGTAACATTAATGGGTCTACTCGCATGGCCAGCAATGATTAAAGCAGGTTATGATAAAAAGTTTGCATCTGGAATAATTTGTTCAGGTGGATGTTTGGGAATTTTAATTCCTCCAAGTATTATGTTAATTGTATATTCTGTAATTGCTCAATTGTCGCCATTGAGATTATTTGCTGCTGCAATTTTTCCAGGATTAATGCTAGCAGGACTTTATATAGCTTACGCAGTATTCAGAGCTTGGTTAAATCCATCGATTGCTCCAAAACCTGCAGCAGAAGAAATTCCTCCTACAGCTGTTATAATGAAAGAAGTTCTTGTATCTTTTCTACCTTTATTTTCTTTAATAATTTTAGTTTTAGGAACGATTCTTGCCGGGATTGCTACACCTGCTGAAGCAGCTGCCGTAGGTGCTTTTGGATCATTAGTACTTTCTTATTTTTATAAAACACTTAAGTGGAAAAATTTTAAAGAGTCAGTGTTTCTTACTGCAAAAACAACTGCAATGATAATGTGGTTATTTATTGGTTCTTGGACCTTTGCATCTGTTTTTTCTTATCTTGGTGGCCATGAAGTTTTTGAACATTTCTTTAAATCTTTAAATTTACAACCATGGCAATTTTTAGTGATTACTCAATTAATTATCTTTTTGTTAGGTTGGCCGTTAGAATGGACGGAGATTTTAATCATTTTTGTTCCAATCTTTTTACCACTTGTTGAGTTTTTTGGAGTAAATCCATATTTTTTTGCAATGCTAATTGCTTTGAATTTACAAACATCATTTTTGACACCTCCCATGGCGATGTCAGCTTATTATTTAAAAGGAGTTCAATCAAAGAATGTTGAGTTAATGCAGATCTTTAGTGGAATTATGCCTTTTTTAGCTATTGTAATTTTAGCTATGGTTTTAATGTATTTATTTCCAGGAATAGCACTTTGGTTACCAGAGACATTATTTGCAAATTAATTTTTAAATGACAGATATATTTTCCTTAAGTCTTGAACAACTTGCGGCAAAAATAAAAGATGCTCAACTTTCTTCAGTTGAAGTTTGCGAAAAATATATAGAAAGAATAAATGAGTTTGAAAAAGATGTTAAAGCTTGGGCGCATTTTGATAAAAAAGTTTTATTAGAAAAAGCAGCTGAGGCGGATGAACACAGAAAATCAGGGAAACCAGTGGGATCTCTTCATGGAGTTCCTATAGCAGTTAAAGATATAATTGGGACTGTTGATATGCCGACAGAATGTGGAACAGTTATAAGAAAAGGTAAATCGTATTCACAAAATGCAGAAATAATTGATTTACTTCATGCATCTGGAGCAATTGTGATGGGTAAGACAGCTACTTCAGAGCTTGCTTACTTAGGACCATCATCCACAACGAATCCTCACGATAAAACCAGAACGCCTGGTGGATCTTCAAGTGGCTCTGCAGCATCTGTAGCCTCTTTTATGGCACCTGCTTCAGTCGGTTCTCAGACGGGAGGTTCAATAATTAGACCAGCATCTTATTGTGGAGTTGTTGGATACAAACCTTCATATGGACTAATCTCTAGAAATGGTGTTTTGAGAACTTCATATAGTCTAGATCACATTGGTATGTTTGGTAGAAAAGTAGAAGATGTTGCAATGTTGGCAAAAGTCTTAATTAAAAAAGATAAATTTGATCCTGCTACAATTCATTATTCAACTGAAAATATTTTAAATGAGACAAAAAAAGGACCTTTATTTGAACCGAAATTTATCTTTTATAAAACCGACTATTGGAAAATAATTGATAAAAAATCAAAAGAGTCATTTGAGTATTTTATTAAGTCATTTAAGAAAAATATTGAGATTTTTGATACTCCTTCATATTTCAAAGATATTCACAAATATCATCAGATAATTCATGAAACAGATTTAGCAAATAATTTCTCTGTATATTTTAAAAAATTTAAAAAAAAACTTTCTAAATATATGCAGGATGCAATTACAAGAGGAAATAAATATTCAGCCAAAGAATATGCTGAAGCAATAGATTTTATGAAAAGAAGCTATGAATCTTACCAAGAAGTATTTGAAGATTATCATGGGGTTTTATCTCCTTCTAGTCCAGGTATAGCACCGAAAGGTCTAAAAAGCACAGGCACAGCAGAGTTTAATAAAGTTTGGTCTTATCTTGGGACACCATGTATCTCACTCCCTTTACTTGAGGGTGAAAATAATTTACCATTAGGAGTTCAATTAATTGGTGACAAATATGATGACCACAGATTTTTAGGCGTTGCCAAATGGTTAGAAAAAGAGTGTGAGGAATAAATAAAAATGAATAAAATTACTACTATTATTGGACTATCATTTGCTATATTTTTTTTAATTGGATTAGCGACTACTTTAACAAGATCAATGATGATTGGCTTTTTGGATGTCATTCCAGTTTACCTTTTAATGGGAGCAGCTATCATAATGATGATCTATGAAGCTTTCTTTGATAAAAGTTAGTTTTTATAAAATTGAAAAATTTTAAAATTAATATCTTTCCATTATCGTTGTTATTTATTCAGCCAATATTTATGGCAAGCAATTTAGTAGTTGCAAGAGGTGGGGTAGAATATGTTCCCCCAATTTCTTTGGCTTTTTGGAGATGGACAGTTGTTTTTTTAATATTATTACCCTTTACATATTCAGTTTTAAGAAAAAATTTTCATATAATTAAAAAAGAATACAAAAAATTATTCTTTTTAGGTTCAATGGGTTGTGGTGTATGTGGAGCTTTCCCATTTTTAGCAGGTGAAACTACAACTGTTACAAATATGGGAATTATTTATACATCATCCCCAGTGTTTATAATTTTGATTTCCTATTTTTTCTTTAAAGAAAAAATTAATTTAACTAAAATAATTGGACTAATTTCATGTTTAATAGGGGTTTTTATAATCATTATAAAAGGAGATTTAAGTTTATTAATTAATTTACAATTTACGATTGGAGATTTATGGATGCTAGCTGCTGCAATTGGTTGGGCTTTATATTCAATATATTTATTTTATTGGAATTCCAAATTAAAGATTTTTGAAAGATTTACCATGATTTCTTTTTTTGGAGCATTAAGTTTACTTCCTTTTTATATTAGTGAAGAAATTTTTTATAAACAAACAGTTTTTATCCCTGAATTTTATTTATGGGTATTTTTTGCAGCTATCTCACCAGGAATAATTGCATTTACACTTTACACTATGGCCCAAAGAAAATTAGGTGCATCTTTAACAGGTTTCACACTCTATGTTTTCACAGTTTACGGTGCGATTTACGGATATTTTCTCTTCAATGAAAAATTTGAAAATTATCATTTAATGGGAACTATTCTGGTTTTTTTTGGCATATACTTAGCGAAGAAAAATAATGTTAAAAAAGTTTAGGAAAAATTTGTTGTTACTTTTTCAAATAATCATTTCTGTATATTTGATAACCCTAATCTTTTTATATTTTTATCAAAGAAATCTAATGTATCATCCAAATGAGAATAATTATTCTGACGATAAAATATCGGTCCATATTGATAAGATAAAAGTTATTACAGATGATAATATTGAGTTATTAGGCTGGTATCATCAAAAAGATTTACAAAAGTATAAAACGATTCTTTTCTTTCACGGAAATGCTGGATCTTTGGAAAATAGAATTCATAAGTTAAATCATTTTCATGAAATGGATGTTAATTTTTTGATAATTGCTTGGAGAGGTTTTAGTGGAAATAAAGGTAAACCATCTGAAAAAGGTCTTTATATTGATGGTCAAAGTGCATTAAATTGGTTGTACGGAAAAGGAATTAAAGAGGAAAATATCATTGTTTATGGTGAATCACTAGGAACTGGTGTAGCCACACATTTGTCACAAAATAAAAATTTTGCGGGTGTTATCTTAGAAACCCCTTTTACATCTATGATTGATGCAGCTAAAACATTTTATCCATATATTCCGGTTAGTTTATTATTAAAAGATAAGTTCGATAACAAAATTAAAATAAAAAACGTAAGAGCTCCAGTCTTGATAATGCACGGTGAAGCTGATCAAATAGTTCCATTTTCTATGGGAAAAAAAATATATGAAATTGCAAATGAACCAAAATATTCATATTTTACAAAACATGACAATCATATGATGGAATATGATAAAAATCTTATTAAAGCTCTAAATTCTTTTATAAAAAGTTTAAATTAAGCCATAATCTAAACAAAGATATCTCAAAATTTTTTTTAATACTTAAGTATGAAAAAACTTTTTTTAATATTTTTTTCTTACTTTATTTTTACAAATTTTGCTAATTCACAAGATAAATTTTTTCAACCAGATGATTTATTTCATATTGATCATATGGACTCGCATAATAAAGAATTTACTTTATATTTTAAGGGTCGAGAAAAATCTATTTTAGCAAGAGGTGAAGATAGTAATTATATTAATGATTATCCAAAAGATCTTTATATTTACAACTATTCAACTAAGTCATCGTCACCTTTAATTTCCTATGATTGGTTTCCATCACAAGCAAAATATTTTTTACAAGAATACGATTTTCCGGTGTTTCCTGATGATTTTGCTTATTATTTACTAAAAGATGACAAAACACTAGTTATGATTAGTGCAGTAAAAACTTTAAATGCAAATTTTAAATATGATATTACTAATAAAAAATTAGAACTTTACCCAACTACTGGGAAGTTTGATTTTATAATTTCATCATTTTCAAAAGATTGTGGATATTATAAGTTTAAAGAAAATTATAAATGTAATATTTATAAACCCTTAATTTCTAGTAATTTAATTAATTAATCTGAGTGAAAGCCTCAGCAAATTTTTCTGCATTAAATAGTTGTAAATCATCCTCTTTTTCACCTAAGCCTAAAGCGATAATTGGAAGTTTGTATTTTTTCGCTAAAGCTAAAAGAATACCACCTTTTGCTGTTCCATCTAATTTTGTCATTATCACACCAGTTATTGGAATAATTTTATTAAATTCTTCAACTTGATTAATTACATTTTGTCCAGAAGTTGCGTCTAAAACTAAAATTACGTTGTGAGGAGCATTTGGGTCTATTTTTTTTGTTACATTCGCAATCTTCTTATACTCTTCCATTAAATTTTTTTTATTTTGAAGTCTTCCAGCTGTATCAATTAAAACTTGGTCAAAATTATTTTTCATAGACTCCTCAACAGCTTTATATGCTACGGATGCTGGATCAGATCCTTGCAATGATTTGGTTATTTGTACATCTACTTTGTTAGCCCAATTTTCTAATTGTTCTATTGCTGCAGCTCTAAAAGTATCTGAAGCTGCAAACATAACTTTATTTCCGTTAGCTTTTAAAATTTTACCAATTTTTCCTATAGTAGTAGTTTTACCGACACCATTTACACCTGAAATTAAAGTTGCACTAAGTTTATCTTTCTTTTCGAAAAAAGAATTATTTTCTAAAGGTTTCATTATAGAAATAATATATTCTTTTAAGATCAGATTTATTTCAATTGATAAATCTTTTTTAGGATCAATTTTTTTAGTTGAGATAATTTCTTTAATTTCAGATGCTGCTTCTACACCCACATCTGACTGAATCAAAAATTCTTCTATCTTATTTAAGTTTTCATCATCTATTTCTTTTTTTATTATTATTTCTTTTATCCCCGAGGTAATTGCTGAGGCACTTTTTTTAAAACCAATTTTAAATTTATCGAAAATTCCCATTATAATTTTATTTCAATTTCTTTTATGTCTGAAACAGGACCTCTCATATGAATTGAATTTTTTTCATCAATTGAAATTGATAATTTCCCGTTTTCAAATTCTATATCTGTTTTATTATTGGTTAGATTATTTAATTTACCAGCAAAAGCAGTTGCACATGCGGCCGTACCACATGCTTTAGTTAAACCTGCACCTCTCTCCCACACTTTAACTTTAATTAAATTCTTATCGAGGATTTGAGCAATTGTAACATTACATTTTTCTGGGAAAATTTTATGATTTTCAATATTGGGACCAATTTTTCTAATATCATAATTATCAATTTGATTAACAAAAAAAACTATGTGTGGATTACCAACATTGACGGCTGTACCGCCTGAATGTTCTTTATTATCTCTGTCACTAATTTTGATATTCAAATTTTTTGTATTTAATTTTTCCGACAAAGGTATTTCATTCCACTCTGTTTTAGCTTTGCCAATTTCTGTTGTAACAATGTTATTTCCTAAAATTTCAGATTTTAAATATCCGGATATAGTTTTTAAAACTATACTTTTGTTATTAACTTCTTTTGAAATTAAGTCAGCAACACATCTAGTTCCATTACCACATGCGCCAGACTCTCCACCATCGGAGTTATAAAATTTTAAGAAAGCATCTGCAGATTTGTCTCTTTCTATTAATATTAATTGATCACAACCTAAAAAATTTCTATCACAAATTTTTATTATTTGTTTTTTAGTTAAATTGGTAATTTTTTGTCTATTATCAATGATAACAAAATCATTACCTAATCCATCCATTTTAAATGCTTTAATGTCCATATATAGTTATTTAACTTATTTATTGACTTTTTGAACCTCTATTATAGTTTGTGCCAGTTTCCGCAAAAACATTAAATTTGCGGTGTCTTTGGAAACAAAGAGATCGACACTAGTCAGCGAGGGTTCGCCCACTAGTGCGATTACTATTGCGAGTAATAAATATGTTTGAAAATTTGACAAATAAATTTGAGGAAGTTTTTTCTTCATTAAAAAAAGCTCCATCTCTTGATGAAAATCAAGTGGATGAGGGACTTAGAGGGATCAGACAGGCTTTATTAGAAGCAGATGTTTCTCTTGAAGTTGCAAAAGATTTTATTGAAAAAGTTAAACCAAAAGCCTTAGGACAGGAAATAATCAGATCTACATCTCCTGGAGATATGGTTGTAAAAATTGTGTATGATGAATTGGTTAACTTGCTAGGTGAAAAAAATATAGATGTAAATCTTAATGCAGTACCACCAGTACCCATGATGTTGGTTGGGCTACAAGGTTCAGGAAAAACTACCACCACTGCTAAACTTGCAAGATATTTACAAAACACAAAAAAAAAGAAAGTAATGATGGTTAGTTTAGATATTTATAGGCCAGCTGCACAAGAACAATTAAAATCTTTAGGTGAACAAAATAACATTTTAACTCTTCCAATAATTGAAGGACAACAACCAGCTGACATCTGTCAAAGAGCAATTAGTGCTGCCAATCTGAATGGTGCAGATATTATTTTATTTGATACCGCTGGTAGAACACAAGTAGATTTACAAATGATGAGTGAAATTAAGCAAATTGAGAATATAATTAAGCCTGCAGAGACTTTTTTAGTTGCTGATTCACTCACTGGACAAGTTGCAGCATCTGTAGCAAAAGAATTTAAAAATACAGTTAACCTTTCTGGAATAATTTTAACTAGGGCAGACGGTGATGCTAGAGGCGGAGCTGCAGTTAGTATGAAATTTATTTCACAGGTTCCAATTAAGTTTTTAGGTATAGGTGAGAAAATTGAAAATCTTGAGGTATTTCATCCAGATAGAATTGCAAACAGAATTCTTGGAATGGGAGATATAGTATCTCTTGTTGAAAAAGCAGCCCAAGATTTAGGTGAGGAAAATATTAAAAAGACAGAGGAAAATTTAAAAAAAGGACAATTTTCAATGCAGGATTACCTAATTCAATTAAGACAAATGAAAAAAATGGGAGGAATCGAGGGCATAATGTCTTTTATGCCTGGTGTTTCAAAAGTTAAATCACAAATGGATGCGGCTGGAATAGATGAAACTGTAATTACAAAAAACGAAGCTATAATTTTATCAATGACAAAAAAAGAAAGAGAGAATCCAAAAATAATTGATGGTTCGAGAAAAAAAAGAATTGCTAATGGCTCTGGAACTGATCCAGCCACTATCAATAAATTGTTAAAACAATTTAAAATGATGTCTGAAATGATGAAAAAGATGTCAAAAGGAAATCTGAAAGGTGTGTCTGATAAAGGAATACCGCCAGAATTATTTAATCAACTGAAATAAAAAAAAGGAGAGTAAATGCTAAAACTAAGATTATCGCGAGGAGGTACAAAGAAGAGACCTGTTTATAAAGTTGTAGTTGCTGACAGTCGTTTTGCAAGGGATGGAAGATTTATAGAGAAAGTAGGTTTCTTTAATCCATTATTGCCAAAAGAAAAAAAAGAAAGAATTGGATTAGAGGCTGAAAGAATTAAGTACTGGTTGAGTCAAGGTGCACAACCTACTACAAGAGTGGCAAGGATTTTAGGTGAAAATGAATTAATGCCAATGCCAGTTAATGGTAACAATCCTCAAAAAGCAATTCCGAAAAAGGATAGAAAAAAAGAAGGTTCTGAGGAAGCTAAAAAGGAAGAAGCGCCTAAAGCAGAAGCTAAAAAGGAAGAAGCGCCTAAAGCAGAAGCTAAAAAGGAAGAAGCGCCTAAAGCAGAAGCTAAAAAGGAAGAAGCGCCTAAAGCAGAAGCTAAAAAGGAAGAAGCGCCTAAAGCAGAAGCTAAAAAGGAAGAAGCGCCTAAAGCAGAAGCGGCTCCTAAGGAAGAAAAAAAATAGTTTAAATTTTATATATGTTACAAGCTCAATTATTTACACTTTATCCAGAAGTTTTTCCGGGTCCTTTAAACAAAGGTCTGTACGGTAAAGCATTAGCTAAAAATTTGTGGAGCCTTAATGTGATAAATATAAGAGATGCTGCGAAAGATAAACATAAGACGGTAGATGACACTCCATATGGTGGTGGTTCAGGAATGTTACTTAAGCCTGATGTGTTGGCAAACTCTATTGATCAAAATGTTAAGAATGGAGAAAGGATTTTTTATCTCTCACCAAAGGGAAAAAAATTTAATCAAACGCTTGCTCAAGATTTATCAAAGGAAAAATCATTTTCTTTGATTTGTGGACATTTTGAAGGAGTTGATGAAAGGATTCTATCTACAAGAAATATCGAAGAAATAAGTATAGGGGATTATGTGTTATCAGGTGGAGAAACAGCAGCTCTTGTAGTTCTCGATAGTGTTCTGAGACTTTTGCCAGGTGTTTTAGGAAATGATAAGTCAGCTTCTGATGAAACTTTTGAAAATGGTCTTTTAGAGTATCCTCAATACACAAAACCACAGATTTGGGAGGAAAAATCGGTTCCAGATGTCTTATTATCGGGAGATCATAGTAAAATTAAAGACTGGCGTTTATCTCAATCTGAGGCTATAACACGCGACCGAAGACCAGATTTATGGCAAAAATATAAGAAAGATTAAATTGTTAAATATTAAAATGAAAACAATAGTAGAAATAAACCAGCACAACGTTAAAAAAATTCTTTCTGAGAAGAAACTACCAGAATTCTTTCCAGGCGATGTAGTAAAAGTTGGTGTGAGAATTACTGAAGGAAAAAAAGAAAGAATTCAATATTTTGAAGGTGTTTGTATCGCAAAAAAAAATAGAGATTTAAATTCCTCATTTACTGTTAGAAAAATTTCTTTTGGAGAAGGTGTTGAGAGAACATTTCCATTATTTGGAACAGTAATAGATTCAATAAAAGTTATTCGTTCAGGAAAAGTTAGAAGAGCAAAATTATATTACTTAAGAGATAGAACTGGTAAATCAGCTAGAATTGCAGAAAAAATAAGAAAGAAGATTGGTATCGATATTGATGTTAAACCAGAGACAGTAACTGAAGAAAATTTAGCACCAGTTACTCCAGAACCAGATAATAAAAAAGAAGAAGCTTTTAAAGTAGAAGTTGCACCAGTGGCAGAAAATAAAAAAGAAGAAACTTCAAAAGTAAAAGCAAATAAGGAAGAAGCTGAAAAGAAAAAAGAAAGCTCACCAGAAAAAAAATAATTTTTTTTTCAATGCCTAAAACTTTATACGACAAAATTTGGAATGATCACTTAGTTGACCAGCAATTAGATGGGACAGCTTTACTTTTTGTAGATAGACATCTTGTTCATGAAGTTACTAGTCCTCAAGCATTTGAAGGTTTGAGAAATTCTAAGCGAAAGGTAAGACATCCAAAACTGACTTTAGCAGTAGCAGATCATAATGTTCCGACAACAGATAGAACAAATGGAATTGCAGATCAGGATTCTAAAATTCAAGTTGATACTTTAGAAAATAATTGTAAGGAATTTGGAATTCAACTTTTTGGCATGGATGACAAGAGACAAGGTATTGTTCATATTATTGGTCCTGAACAAGGATTCACACAACCAGGTACTGTAATTGTCTGTGGAGATAGTCATACAGCTACTCATGGTGCATTTGGAGCCTTAGCTTTTGGAATTGGAACATCTGAGGTAGAACATGTTTTGGCAACACAAACATTAGTTCAAAAAAAAGCAAAAAATTTTAGAATAAATGTTAATGGAAAACTTCCATTAGGTGTTACTTCAAAAGATGTAATTTTACAAATAATTGGAAAAATAGGAACTGCTGGTGGTACGGGATGTGTTGTTGAATATGCTGGTGATTTAATTAGATCGTTAAGTGTTGAACAAAGAATGACTATATGTAACATGACCATTGAGGGTGGAGCTCGAGCAGGATTAATCGCACCAGACGAAAAAATATTTAAATATTTAGATGGAAAACCAATGTCACCAAAAGGTGAAAAATGGGACAAAGCTCTTGAATATTGGAAAAATTTAAAATCAGACGATAATGCAACATTTGATAAAGAAATTAGTTTAGAAGCTAAAGAAATTTTGCCAATGATAACTTGGGGAACTTCACCTCAAGATGTTATTACAATTGATGGCAAAGTTCCAAATCCAAATTCCGAGAAAGATGAAGATAAAAAGAATTCAATAGAAAGAGCTTTAAAATATATGGGTCTTAAGCCAGATATGGCAGCTAAAGACATAAAAATAGATAAGGTTTTTATTGGTAGCTGCACTAATGGAAGAATTGAGGATTTAAGAGAGGCAGCAAAAATTTTAAAAGATAAAAAAATCGCGTCACATGTACATGCAATGGTGGTACCAGGATCTGGATTAGTTAAAGAGCAGGCTGAACAGGAAGGTTTAGACAGAATATTTGTTAATTCTGGATTTGAATGGAGAGAACCAGGATGTTCAATGTGTCTAGCAATGAATGCAGATAAATTAAAACCAGAAGAAAGATGTGCCTCAACTTCAAATAGAAATTTCGAAGGAAGACAAGGCAGGGGAGGAAGAACTCATCTTGTAAGTCCAGGAATGGCAGCTGCAGCAGCGATTTCAGGAAATTTAGACGATGTAAGAAAGTATCAAAATTAATGCAAAAATTTACAACATTAAAAAGTATTCCTGCATATTTACCAATAGTAAATATTGATACAGATATGATTATCCCAAAACAGTTTTTAAAAACAATTAAAAGAACAGGTCTTGGTAAAAATTTATTTTATGAAATGAGATATGATGAAAAAGGAAAAGTTATTAATGATTTTATTTTAAATCAAAATCCTTTTAATAATTCAAAAATATTAATTGCAGGAAAAAATTTTGGTTGTGGTTCATCTAGAGAACATGCTCCATGGGCATTATTAGATTTTGGTATCACATGTGTAATCAGTTCAAGTTTTGCTGATATATTTTTTAACAATTGTTTTAAAAATGGAATTTTACCGATCATTCTTGATGAAGATAAAATTAAGGAGTTGTCAGAATATGCAAATAGAAAAGAAGAAATTTCTGTAGACTTAAATGAAGAAAAAATAATTTATGGAAATAATGAGGTTATATTTGAGGTTGATAAATTTAAGAAAAAGTGCCTTTTAGAAGGTTTAGATGATATAGCGTTATCTTTAAAGAAATCTGATAAAATTGAAAATTTTGAAAAAAATTTAAAAAGTCAAAAGCCGTGGATTATTAATGATTAAAGTCAAAAAAAGAAAAATATTATTACTTCCCGGAGATGGAATAGGGCCTGAAGTTATTGATGAGGTTAAAAAGATAATTAATTGGTTTAATGATAAAAAATCTTTAGATTTTGAAATAGATGAGGACTTAGCAGGTGGGTGTTCTTACGACAAACATGGTACTCCAATTACTGATGAAGTTTTCTATAAAGCATTAGAGAGTGCAGTAGTTATGTTGGGCGCTGTAGGTGGACCTAAATGGGATAATGTTGATTTTTCAAAAAAACCTGAGAGAGCACTTTTAAAGTTAAGAAAAGAATTAAAGCTTTTCGCAAATTTAAGGCCAGCAATATGTTTTAAACAGTTAGTTAATGCATCAACTCTTAAATCAGAAATCGTTTCTGGTTTAGATATTATGATCGTAAGAGAATTAACAGGAGGAATATATTTTGGAGAACCAAGGGGAATCAAACCTATAGAAAATGGTGAAAGAAAAGGAATTAACACTCACACTTATACAAGCAGTGAAATAATTAGAGTAGCAAGAGTTGCTTTTGATTTAGCAAAAAAAAGATCTAATAAAGTTACTTCATGTGAAAAATCAAATGTGATGGAAGCGGGTCAACTTTGGAAAGAAGAAGTACAAACTTTACATGATAAAGAATATAAAGACGTAGAATTAAGCCATATGCTTGCTGATAACTGTGCAATGCAACTACTTAGAAATCCAAAACAATTCGATGTGATAGTAACAGATAATTTATTTGGAGATATGTTATCAGATCAAGCATCTATGTTGACAGGTTCATTAGGTCTTTTACCCTCTGCATCATTGGGAGCCAAAAATAAAGATGGTGAGATGAGAGCCATGTATGAACCCATTCATGGGTCTGCTCCAGATATTGCTGGGAAAGGTATCGCAAACCCTATTGCAACAATATTAAGTTTTGCTATGGCGTTGAGATATTCATTGGATTTAGATAAAGAGGCTGAAGCACTTGAAAAAGCAGTGCAAGACGTACTAAATGATGGATTAAGAACAAAAGACATTTTATCCAATGGAACAAAGGAAGTATCCACATCTCAAATGGGTGATGCGATAATTTCAAAATTGCAATAATCAATTAATTATTTTAAACTAATTTTATGCCAATCTATACAGCGCCAGTAGAAGATATGATGTTTCTTTTTGAAAAATTGAGAAACAACAAGAATTATAATGAATTAGAAAAATATAAAGATGTAAGTTCAGACCTTGTAAAAGATATCTTGCAAGAGGCAGCAAAGATAAATCAAAATCTAATTTTACCGCTTGCAAAAGCTGGAGACGAAAATCCAGCAGTTTTAGAAAATGGAGTTGTGCGAACTCCTCCTGGATATAAAGAAGCTTATAAAAAATATATAGAGGATGGATGGACATCTTTATCTTGCGATCCAAAGTATGGAGGACAAGGTATGCCAAAAACTGTAAGTGCGTTTTTCGATGAAATGTTATCCTCAGCTAGCCTTTCATTTAAACTTTATAGTGAACTGAGTATCGGTGCTTATAATTGTATAAATCACCATGCCACAGATGATATAAAAAATAAATATTTACCAAAAATAGTTGAGGGAAAATGGAGTGGCACAATGTGCTTAACTGAACCAGTTTGTGGTACTGATTTGGGTTTACTTAAAACAAAAGCAAAAAAACAATCTGACGGAACTTACAAATTAACTGGACAAAAAATCTTTATTACCTCTGGGGATCATGATCTTACTGAAAATATTATTCATTTGGTTCTAGCAAGAGCTGATGACTCTCCTGCTGGAACAAAAGGAATAAGTTTATTCTTAGTGCCTAAATTTATTGTAAAAGATGATGGAACTATAGGACCTAGAAATGGCATATCAACAGGATCTATAGAAACCAAGATGGGTATAAAAGGATCGGCTACTTGCGTTTTAAATTTTGATGAAGCGTCTGGATATATGATTGGAGCTAAAGAAAAAGGCTTAAGTGCCATGTTTACGATGATGAATCTTGAAAGAATAGTTGTTGGTATTCAAGGTTTAGGCATTTCAGAAATTGCTTATCAAAATTCTCTGTCTTACGCAAAAGAGAGAAAACAAGGAAAAACAAATAATTCAAAATCAAAAAACGGAGCTGATTTTATTATTGAGCATGCGGATATTAGAAGAACATTATTAAATATGAAATCAATTATTGAGGGTGAAAGAGCTTTATGTTTTTGGCTTTCTCAGCAGACTGAAGTTAGTTTGTATCACCCAGATGAAAAAGTTCGGCAAGAAGCATCCGATTATGTATCTTTGATGACACCTGTCGTTAAATCATTATTTACAGATCTAGCCATGGAAATAACCAGTGATGCAATGCAAATTCATGGAGGCTATGGATATACAAAGGATCAAGGAATTGAGCAATTGTATAGAGATAATAGAATTACACCTATATATGAGGGGACTAACTCAGTTCAAGCTGCTGATCTGGTTTTTAGAAAATTATCAAATAAAAATGGGAGTATAATAAATAAATTTTTGGACGAGGTAAGATCTGAGTGTAATTCCAGTAATGAAAAAATTAAACCATTTGTATCAGAATTTAATAATCATCTAAGTATATTAAAAAAATTTAGTGATTGGATGATGGATAGGGCAAAAACAAATAAAGATGATGTAAGTGCAGCAGCAAATGACTATTTAAGAACCTTAGGCTATGTCTCTATCGCATATGCATGGATTAAAGTTTTAGAAGTAAGTTTTAAAGACTATAATGAAAATAAGAATTTTTATGATGATAAAATAGATACCGCTAGATTTTACTTTGATAAAGTTCTCCCAAGAGCAGAACAACATTTCAAGACAGCTATTTCTGGTAGTTCTAATTTAATGAATTTCAAATTTAATTAAAATGGGTCATTACGATATTAATTTGGATAAGAATAATGCAAATTATGTTCCATTAACTCCTTTAACTTTTCTAAAAAGAGCTAAAGAAATTTATCCAAATTATGAAGCGGTTATTTACGAGGATCGTAAATATACTTGGGATCAGGTTTATAAAAGGACAGTTAAATTTGCTAGTGCACTTAATAAAATTGGTGTTGGAAAAGGTGACACAGTTTCCTTTTTAGCTTTTAATACTCCAGAAATTTTTGAAGGTCATTATTCTGTGCCAATGACAGGTGCAGTGCTAAACACTATCAATATAAGATTAGATGCCAAAACAATCGCTTATATTTTAGATCATAGTGAAGCAAAAGTATTAGTTGTTGATAGACAACTTCATGTAGAAGTGAAAAAAGCTTTAAGCTCTTTAAAAAAAAAAATTATAATAATTGATATTAATGACAAATTTGCAGATCAATCTAAGTGTGAAAAAATTGGTGAACTAGAGTATGAAAGTTTTTTAAATACTGGTGATGAAAATTATGATTGGAAAATGCCAGAAGATGAATGGCAAGCAATATCATTAAGTTACACATCTGGTACTACAGGAAATCCAAAAGGTGTTGTTTATCATCATAGAGGGTCATACCTAATGTCCACTGGAAGTGCAGTTGCTTGGAATATGCCAAATAGATTAAATTTTTTAACTATTGTTCCAATGTTTCATTGTAATGGTTGGGGTTACCCTTGGACTATACCTATGTTAAACGGAAGGACTATATGTCTAAGAAATATTGATATAAAAAAAATATTTGAATTAATTGATAAATATGATGTAACTCATTTTGGTGGAGCACCAATAGTACTAAATATGATTACTGGTGCGCCTGAGACTGATAGAAAAAAATTAAAACAAAAAGTTTATGTGCTCACTGCTGGGGCGCCACCTCCAAGTATTATATTTAAAAAAATGAATGAGCTAGGTTTTGAGGTGATGCATGTTTATGGATTAACAGAAACTTATGGACATGTTACTCAATGTGCTTGGAATGATGCTTGGAATGAATTCGATGAAGAAAAACAGAATGAGATTAAAGCAAGACAAGGAGTGAGGTATCCAAATACTGAGGGGATAGCAGTTATGAATCCAGAAACAATGACCGAAGTACCAAAAGATGGAAAAACAATCGGAGAAATTATGATCAAAGGGAATATTGTCATGAAAGGATATTTTAAAGATAAAGATGCAACATCCAAAGCTATGGATGGAGGCTGGTTTCATTCTGGAGATTTAGCCGTAATGCATCCTGATGGATATGTTAAAATTCAAGACAGATCTAAAGATATTATAATTTCAGGAGGTGAAAATATATCTTCGATTGAAATAGAGAATACTTTATCAAAACATCCTTCAGTATCTATCGCAGCGGTTGTAGCTAAACCAGATGAAAAATGGGGTGAAGTACCTTGTGCTTTTATTGAGATGGTTAAAGATAAACCTGTAACAGAAAAAGAATTGATAAGTTTTTGCAAAGAAACTCTTGCTGGATTTAAGGTTCCAAAACAAGTAGTTTTTTGTGAATTACCGAAAACTTCAACTGGTAAAATTCAGAAGTTTGAGCTTAGAAAAAAATTTTAGGAAAATAATTGATATTCCAAATAGAAAATAAAAATATTCATGCTTCTGATGCAGGCCAAGGAATAGATCCTCAGAAAGAAACCATTGTATTTTTGCATGGTAGTGGACTTTCACATATAGTTTGGTCTCTTACTGAGCAATTTTTTTCAAACAAAAATTTTAATGTATTATCAGTAGATTTACCTGGACATGGAAATTCAGACGGGCCTTGCTTGGATAGTATTGAAAAAATTGCTGATTGGTTAGAAAAATTATTCAAAAAATTAAATTTAAAAAACCTAATTTTGATTGGGCATTCTCAAGGTTGTTTAGAGATACTTGAATATGCCTTCAAATATAAAGAAAGATTAAAGAAATTAGTTTTTGTTGGAGGATCAAATAAAATGCCTGTACATCCTGATTTAATAGACTTAGCACAAAATGGAGACTCTGATGCTGTTAAATTAATGATGAAATGGGGTTATGAGGGTTCAAAAAAATTTATTGGTGGAAATCCGGTAGAAAAAATAATTCAGTCACCAAGAGATATAAGTGAAATATTAGCAATCGATTTAAAAGCATGTAATAATTATTCTAATGGTTCTGAGGCTGCAAAAACAATAAACTTGCCTACGTTATTAATTTTGGGAGAATTAGATAAAATGGTTAATTTAGAAGTTGGAAAAAAATTTTCAACTTTATTAGAAAACTCCGAGACGCATGTAATTAATGGATGTGGACATATGATTATGATTGAAAAAGCTTTCGAAATGCGGGAAAAGATCCTTAAATTTTTAAATTCATGAAAAATTATCCAATCGCAAAATCAAGAAGGATAAGAAGTACTCCTTATACCTCAAGAATAGAAAAACAGGGTGTTACAGCATATACAGTTTACAATCATATGTTATTACCTGCTGCGTTTGGATCTATAGAAGATTCATGTCAACACCTAAAAAAAGAAGTTCAAGTTTGGGATGTGGCAGCTGAAAGACAAGTAGAAATTTCTGGCCAAGATGCAGCAAAACTTGTTCAGCTGATGACTTGTAGAGATTTATCAAAGTCAAAAATAGGGAGATGTTATTATTGTCCAATTATTGATGATAATGGAAACTTAGTAAACGATCCTGTTATTTTAAAATTGGCAGAAGATAGATGGTGGATTTCAATTGCTGACTCAGATGTTATTTTTTTTGCAAAAGGTCTTGCATCTGGGAACAATTTTAAAGTTCAAATTTTTGAACCTAATGTTGATATAATTGCAATACAAGGACCAAAATCATTTGGTTTAATGGAAAAAGTTTTTGGAAAAAAAATATCTGAATTAAAATTTTTTGGTTTTGATTATTTTGATTTTAGAGGTATTAAACATTTAATTGCAAGATCTGGTTGGTCTAAACAAGGAGGATTTGAAGTATATGTAGAAAATACTCAATCTGGTTTAGATCTTTATGATCATTTTTTTGAAATAGGTGAAGAATTTAATTTAAAACCTGGTTGCCCAAATCTGATAGAAAGAATCGAAAGTGGCCTTCTGTCCTACGGAAATGATTTTGATAATAATGACAATCCTTTTGAATGTGGCTTTGATAAATATGTAAATTTAGACTCTGAAATATCTTTTTTAGGTAAGGAAAAATTAAAGAAAATAAAAAAAGATGGTATAAAAAGAAGATTAATGGGAGTTTATATCGATACTGATAAAATTAACCTAACCAAATCTTTGAGTCTCAAAGATGATAAAGGAAATTTTATTGGAGATTTAAGATCAGCTTGTTATTCGCCACATTTTAAAAAAGTCATAGGAATAGCAATGATAAATGAGCCTTATTGTAAAGCATCTAAAACGGGATTGTTAGAAATAGAGGGAAATTCTTTAGCTGTAAAAGTTTGCGATTTGCCTTTCATCTAGTATAAAACCTACATCATGAATATTGCAATTGTAGGAGCAACAGGAAATGTAGGAAGAAAAACTTTAGAAGTTCTTGAAAAAAAAGAATTATCTATTGATAATCTTTATTTACTCGCTTCATCAAAAAGTGCTGGTAAAAAAATTAGTTTTAAGGATAAAGAACATGAGGTTTTTGATTTAGAAAATTTTGATTTTTCGAAAGTAAAAATAGCTTTTTTTGCGGCTGGAGGGAAAATCTCAGAAAAATTTGCAGAAAAAGCTGCAAAGCATTGTCTAGTCATTGATAATTCAAGCTTTTATAGAATGGATCCAGATGTTCCTTTAGTTGTTCCACAAGTTAACTCTAATCATTTAGATCAAATTAAAAAAAATATTATCGCTAATCCAAATTGTTCAACAGCACAGTTAGTAATTGCTTTAAAACCTTTGCATGATCTTTTTGTAATTAAAAGGATAGTAGTTTCCACATATCAATCAGTATCAGGAGGTGGTAAAGCACCAATGGATGAGTTGATTGAGCAGACTAAATTAGTTTTAGATGGTAAAAAAGTAATATCTAAAAATTTTACTAAACAAATAGCTTTTAACGCTATTCCCCATATTGATGTATTTTCAAATGATGGCTACACAAAAGAGGAATTAAAAATGACTAATGAAACAAAAAAAATTCTAGATGATAAAATTGATTTAACAGCCACATGTGTAAGATTACCAATCTCTGTTTCACATTCAGAGTCAGTAAATCTACAATTTGAAAAACCTTTTTCTCTTGAAAAGATCAAAGAAGCATTAAATAATTTTGAGGGTTGTAAAGTAATTGATGAGAGAGTTGATGGTGGATATTCAACTCCATTAGAAGCAGAAGGTAAAGATGAAACATTTATATCAAGAATTAGAGAGGATAAGACAATTGAAAACGGATTAAATTTGTGGATTGTTTCTGATAATCTTTTAAGAGGTGCAGCTTTAAATGCTGTAGAAATTGCTGAAACATTAATTAAAAATAATTTTTATGGAAAATAAAGTACCATTATCTCCTCATATTCAAATTTATAAGTGGCACATTTCATCGTTGGTATCCATATCTCATAGAATTACAGGAATTATAAATATAATTGCAATTTCATTTATTTGCTTATTAGTTTCTTTTCTTGTTTTTGGCGAAAGCAATTATGAGCTCATAAATTTATTTTTACGTTCATTAATAGGTAAATTTTTTATTTTAGGAATAACATGGTCTTTTTCTTTTCAAATTTTAAGTGAGATAAGACATTTAATTATGGATTTGGGATATGGTTTTGAACTTAGAACTACAAAGATAACTGGGTTGATTGTAATATTTGGATCGATAATTTTGACAGTAGCTTTTTATTTAATTGGAAAAAATTTATTTTAAAATGATAAATGCAACTAAAAAATGGATTTTTCTAAAAATTAGTGGGGCAACATTAGTTCCATTAATGATATGGTTTATTTTAAATTTTATTACAATTTATGATCAAGCCTACTTTGTTGTTATAAATTTTTTTACAAGTCCATTATCCAAGTTTTTATTTAGTTTATTCATAATAAATGCTTATTTTTTTTCAGCTCTAAGTATTAGCGAGGTTTTTGAAGATTATATTAAAAATGATCAAATCAAAAATGTCGCAAACAGACTTTTATATGCATCGGCAGTGGTAATTCCACTAATTACAATTATATTAATATCTAGATTATGAGTTCTTATAAAATTATAGATCATGAGTATGACGTGGTAGTCTTAGGCGCTGGTGGTTCAGGTTTAAGAGCTGCGGTTGGTTTAAGTGAGGCAGGACTAAAGACAGCATGTATTTCAAAAGTTTTTCCTACTAGAAGTCATACTTCTGCTGCACAAGGAGGTATTTCAGCTGCCCTGGGCAACATGGGTGAAGATGATTGGCGTTGGCACATGTACGATACAGTAAAAGGTGCAGATTGGTTAGGAGATCAAGATAGTATTGAATATCTTTGTAAAGAAGCACCTAAAGCAGTTATTGAACTAGAAAAATATGGTGTGCCTTTTAGCAGAACAGATGATGGAAAAATTTATCAAAGACCATTTGGTGGTATGACTAAAAATTATGGAAATGGGATTGTACAAAGAACTTGTGCTGCTGCTGATAGAACTGGGCATGCAATTTTACATACTTTGTATGGACAAGCACTAAAGCATAAAACAGAATTTTTTATTGAATATTTTGCGTTAGATTTGTTAATGAAAGATGGAGCCTGCAAGGGATTAATTGCTTGGAATTTAAATGATGGAACTATTCATAGGTTTAGAGCCCATACAGTAATTATCGCAACGGGTGGTTATGGTAAAGTTTATTATTCAGCAACATCTGCACACACTTGTACTGGAGATGGTAATGCAATGGTTTTAAGAGCAGGATTACCTTTGCAAGATATGGAGTTTGTTCAATTTCATCCAACAGGAATTTATGGTCATGGGACATTAATAACAGAAGGTGCAAGAGGTGAGGGAGGATATCTAACAAATTCTAAGGGCGAAAGATTTATGGAAAGATATGCACCAAAAGCAAAAGACTTGGCATCAAGAGATGTAGTAAGTAGATCGATGTCTATTGAAATTAATGAAGGAAGAGGTGTTGGAAAAGATCAAGATCACGTTCATTTAAATCTAAGTCATTTAGATAAAGATATAATTGAGAGTAGATTACCAGGTATAACTGATGCTGCAAGATTATTTGCGAATGTAGATGTTACTAAAGAACCAATTCCAGTTGTGCCAACTGTCCATTATAATATGGGTGGTATCCCAACAAATTATAAAGCAGAAGTCTTAACAGTGAATGGTTCAGAGAAAACTGTTCCAGGACTAATGGCAATTGGAGAGGCAGCGTGTGTTTCAGTTCATGGTGCAAATAGACTTGGTTCAAACTCATTAATTGATCTAGTTGTTTTTGGAAGAGCAGCAGCTAAAAGAGCTGCGGAACTTATTAAGCCAGGAACACCACATGAGGAAATAAGTGAAACAGAAACTCAAAAATGTTTAGATCGTTTTGATAAAATCCGAAATGCTAATGGTGAAACTGGAACTGCAGAATTAAGACTTTCAATGCAAAAAACAATGCAATCTAAATGTGCAGTTTTTAGAACAGAAAAAACTTTAAAAGAAGGTGTTGAAGAAATAAGAAAAACTTTTGATGGTTTAGATAGTTTGTCTGTAAAAGATAAATCTTTGATATTTAACACTGATTTAGTTGAAACTTTAGAATTTGATAATTTAATTAGACAAGCGGTTGTAACAGTCGACTCTGCATATAACAGAAAAGAAAGTCGAGGTGCACATGCAAGAGAAGATTTCCCTAAAAGAGATGATGAAAAATTTATGCAACATACACTTGCTTGGTGTGATGGCAAAGATACAAAAATAAGTTATAGAGAAGTTCATAAATCTACTTTAACAAATGAAGTTCAATATTTTCCACCTCAGGAAAGAGTTTATTAATGGTTCAAATTAATTTACCTAATAATTCCAGAGTTATAAAAGGTAAATATTATAAAGATAAGACTGGATCTAAAAATCTGAGAAAAGTAAATGTTTATAGATGGGATCCCTCCACTGGAGAAAACCCAAGAATTGATACATATGAAGTTGATATGAATAATTGTCCTTCCAAAGTATTAGATATTTTGAATAAAATTAAAAATGAAATAGACTCAACATTAACTTATAGAAGGTCTTGTGCTCATGGTGTTTGTGGCTCTTGTGCAATGAATATAGGTGGAAAAAATGGTTTAGCTTGTACAACACCGCATGCTGAAATTGATGGAGATATTGATATTTATCCACTACCCCATTTAAAAGTTAAAAAAGATTTAATTGGTGATTTGGATGGTCTATATAAACAATATCAATCGATAGAACCTTGGTTAAAATCTAATTCTAATTCAGAAACAAAAGAAATTATTCAATCAAAAGAGGATAGAGCAAAGTTAGATGGTGCGTATGAATGTATTATGTGTGCATGTTGTTCAACTTCATGTCCTAGTTATTGGTGGAATGGTGATAAATATTTAGGTCCAGCAGTTTTATTACAAGCATATAGATGGATTGTAGATAGCAGAGATGAGGAACGAGTAGCTAGATT
>CABZLS010000002.1 GCA_902526645.1 uncultured Pelagibacteraceae bacterium | reverse complement strand
TAAAATAGACCTTCTATCTCACCTTTTTTACTCAATTTGATTGAGTTAGCAGCTGGAACTTTTGGCAATCCTGGCATAGTCATTATCTCACCGCATACAACAACGATAAACTCTGCACCTGAAGATAGTCTCACCTCCCTAACTGGTAAAACATGTCCAGTTGGTGCTCCCTTTAAATTTGGATCAGTAGAAAAACTATATTGTGTTTTAGCAATACATACTGGAAGATTTCCATAACCTTTTTCCTCAAAATCTTTTAATTGTTGTCTAATCTTAGTGTCAGCAACAACTTCACTTGCATGATAAATTTCTTGAGCAATTTTTTCTATTTTTTTAAATAAAGTTAATTTTTCTTCATATAAATATTTAAACGTATTTTGGCTTTCATTACACATATCAACAACATTTTTCGCCAACTCTTTTGTTCCTTCACTTCCATTAGACCAATGAGTGCATTTAGAGGCTTTAACACCTTGCGTTTTACAAAAATTAAGTAGTGTATTCATTTCTTTGTCAGAGTCGGTAATAAAATGGTTAATAGCTATAGTCACTGGAAGACCAAATTTTCTAATATTATTTATGTGTCTTTCTAAATTAACTAATCCTTTTTTTAAGGCAGATATGTTTTCGATTTTTAATTCTTCTTTAGAAACACCTCCATGCATTTTTAATGCCCTGATGGTTGCAACTATGACGACACAATCTGGTTTGATACCCGATTTTCTACATTTGATATTTAAAAACTTTTCTGCTCCAAGATCTGCACCAAATCCAGCTTCTGTAACAACGTAGTCAGCTAATTTTAAACCTGCTTTAGTAGCTATCACAGAATTACATCCATGGGCAATATTTGCAAATGGTCCACCATGAATGATTGCAGGATTGTTCTCTAAAGTTTGTGTCACATTAGGTCTTATTGCCTCTTTTAAAAGAACAGTCATTGGACCTTGAGCATTTAGATCTTTAGCATAAATGGCTTTTTTGTCTCTAGTATATGCAATAGTGATATTTCCAATTCTACTTTCTAAATCTTTTAAATCTGTTGCTAGGCAGAATATTGCCATGATTTCTGATGCAACAGTGATATCAAATCCATCCTGTCTTGGAAAACCATTGGCCACACCACCAAGATCAACAACAATTGATCTCAGAGATCTGTCATTCATATCCATTACTCTTTTCCACACAACTCTTCTGATGTCTATGTTTAGCTTATTTCCCCAATAGATATGATTATCAATTAAAGCTGAAAGCAAATTATGAGCAGAAGTTATTGCATGAAAATCACCTGTGAAATGTAAATTTATTTGTTCCATTGGGACTACTTGAGAATACCCACCACCAGCTGCACCACCTTTCATACCAAACGAGGGGCCTAGACTTGGCTCTCTTAAACAAACGATAGATTTTTTTCCTATTTTATTTAATCCATCACTTAATCCTACTGATGTAGTCGTTTTGCCTTCCCCCGCAGGTGTTGGTGTTATTGCAGTAACTAGAATTAATTTTCCATTTTTATTATCTTTTAAACCATCTAAATATTCGAGATTAATTTTAGCAATATGCCTTCCCATAGGACTAAATGCAGAACTTTCATCAGGTACATTTATTTTTGCCAAAATATCCTTGATTGGTTGCATTTTAGCTTGTCTAGCAATTTGAATGTCTGATTTTACTTCACTCATTAATATTTTTTAAATATATAAAAAACTGCTCGATTAGTATCTCTTTTTGACAGCTTTGGAAATATCTAAAAATTATATATAAAAAAAATATGAACTATTTATATTGATTATTATAAAATTTACTAATGCAAAAATATTCAGTATTTAGCCTTATCAAAAATGCTTTTTCTAACCATGAAAAATGGGATTTAGCATGGAAAGATCCCTCACCCAAAAAAGAGTATGATGTCGTGATTATTGGAGGAGGAGGCCATGGTTTAGCTACTGCTTATTATTTAGCTAAAGAACATCAAATAACTAATGTGGCTGTTATTGAAAAAGGATGGATTGGTGGAGGAAATATAGGAAGAAACACTACGATTATCAGATCAAATTTTATGTATGATGATAATGCAAGGTTCAATGAATTTGGAATGAACTTGTGGAGAAACATGAGTCAGGAATTAAATTTTAATGTCATGTTTTCACCAAGAGGAATAATAAATTTAGCTCATTCAGATGCACAAATGAATGCTTATGCTCGAAGAGGAAACTCCATGAGATTAAATGGAATTGATGCTGTTCTGCTAAATAGAGAAGAAATTAAAAAAATTATACCGATGGCAGATTTTTCTGATGATGTTAGGTATCCAATTTTTGGAGGCTTAGCACAACCAAGTGCTGGCACAGCTAGACATGATGCGGTCGCATGGGGTTATGCTAGACAAGCTGACTCAATGGGTGTCGATATAATTCAAAATTGTGAGGTAACAGGCTTTGATATTGAGGCAGGAAAAATAACAGGTTTGAGAACATCTAGAGGAGATATTAAATCAAAAAAAATTGGATTGTGTGTAGCCGGTAGCACAAATGTTTTAGCAGAAAAACTTAATATGACACTTCCTATAGAAACTCATTTATTACAAGCTTGTGTTTCTGAGCCAGTGAAACCAGTTTTGGATGGAGTGGTAACCTTTGGTGCTGGACATTTTTACATTAGTCAATCAGATAAAGGTGAGATGGTAATGGGTGGAGATCTTGATGGATATAATAGTTATGCACAAAAAGGCAATCTTCCAACGATACAACATGTCTTAACTGGAGGTGTTGCTTTATTTCCATTCTTAAGTCGATTGAAAATGTTAAGGACTTGGGGAGGGATTATGGATATGTCAATGGATGGCTCACCTATTATTGATAAAACTCATATCGATGGATTATATTTAAATTGTGGTTGGTGTTATGGAGGCTTCAAATCAGTTCCATCTTCTGGGTGGACATTTGCACATACAATCGCACAAGATAGAGTTCATGAATTAAATGAGGGATTTAGTCTAAATAGATTTTCTAAAGGTTACTTGTTAGATGAGAAGGGTCTTGGAACAAAAACTTGGATTTCATAAATGTTAAATATTAAGTGTCCTTATTGTGGGGACAGGTCTCAAAAAGAATTTGCCTACGGCGGTGATGGAACAATTACTAGACCAAAACTTAATCAAGAAATAAGTGATGAAGAATGGGATAATTTTGTTTATCTAAGAAAAAGTCCGAGAGGAAAACATATTGAATTGTGGCATCATATTGCTGGATGCAGACAATGGTTTAAAGTTGAGAGAGATACAACTACTCACGAAATTTTTAGAACTTTTAAACCAGAGGAATAATTTTAATGTCACAAAATTTTAGACTAAATACTGGTGGCTTAATCAATAGAGATAAACCTATTGAATTTAAATTTAATGGAAAAAAATATATAGGGTATGAGGGTGATACGCTGGCTTCAGCACTACTTGCTAATGGCATACATTTAATTGGAAGAAGCTTTAAATATCATCGTCCAAGAGGGTTTTTTGGTGCAGGAGTTGATGAACCAAATGCAAAAATGCAAGTTGAGATTAATGGTTGTTCAGAACCAAATATTAACGCAACTGAAATAGAACTAGTAAATGGTTTATCAGCGTCTAGTCAAAATTGTTGGCCATCAGTAAATTTTGATATTGGTGCAATAAATAATTTCTTAAATCGTTTTTTTCCAGCTGGATTTTATTACAAAACTTTCATGTGGCCTAAAAGTTTTTGGTATAGAGTTTATGAGCCTTTTATTCGAAAAGCAGCAGGTTTAGGAGTTGCTTCTCTAGAAAAAGATAAAGAGAGATATGAGCATAAATATGAATATTGTGATTTATTAGTTACTGGCTCTGGACCCGCTGGTTTAGCAAGTGCTTATGCAGCTGCCAAAAACGGAGCAAAAGTAATATTAGCAGAGGATAAACCAAGATATGGAGGGACGCTTTTAACAGATGACGTTACGATAGATAATTTATCTGGAAAAGATTGGTCAGAAAAAATTGTATCTGAATTAAAAGAGATGCCTAATGTTATTGTTAAAAATAGATCTCAGGTTTTTGGATACTATGATCATAATATGATGGTAATGTTTGAAAGAACAGGAGATCATTTAGAAAAAAAACCTAAGTACACGCCAAGACAAAGACTTTGGTATATAAGAGCAAAAGAAGTATTGCTATCAACAGGATCAATTGAAAGACCAATTGTTTTTGGAAATAATGATACGCCGGGAGTTTTTCTCTCAGCTGCTGCAAAAGAATATATGAAAGTTTATGGTGTTCTAGTTGGTAAAAAACCAATTATTTTCACTAACAACGATAGCGGCTATGAAACAGCTATTGAGTTTAAAAAGAATGGTGTTAATCCAATAGTTTTAGATACTAGAGAGGATCAAAACTCTGAGTTAATTAATGAAGCTAAAGATTTAGATATAAAGATCAAGTTTTCTTATGCAGTGATAGTTGCTCATGGATATAAAAAAGTAAAATCAGCAACAATTGGGAAATTAAATAAAGAGAAGATAGATTTTGAAAATACAGAACAAATAGATTGTGACTCTATTTGTGTATCTGGATTTTGGACGCCCACCGTTCATTTAGCATCTCAATCAGGCAATAAACTGAAATTTAACGACTCAATAGATGCCTTTGTACCTGATAAATCAAAACAAAATGAACATTCTTTAGGCGCTGCAAATGGAACATTTACATTACAAGATACTTTAAAAAACAGTTTTAATACTGGGTCAGAAGTTTCTAAAAACATAACTAAAAAAGATGAAAAAATACAAATTCCTAATACGAATGAACGAATATATAGTGCTCATGATAAATTTTGGTGTTCTCCACTTCCTAAAGGTAAACATTATAAACGATTTGTAGATTTTCAAAATGATGTAGCTGTTTCTGATATAGAGGTTGCTTTAAGAGAAGGCTATAGGTCAATTGAACATGTTAAGAGATATACAACACTGGGAATGGCAACAGATCAAGGAAGAACTAGTAATCTAAACGGATTACAATTAGTTGCAAATGTTGAAAAAAAAATTGTTCCTCAAGTAGGTCACACTACTTTTAGGCCACCTTTTACACCAGTTACCATCGGTACAATAGTTGGAAGAGAGATAGGAAAAGAATATATGCCTACAAGAAAAACACCAATGCATCATTGGCATGAAAAAAATAATGCGGTCTGGGTAGATGCTGGTGCTTGGAAAAGACCAAGATATTACAAAAGAGGAAATGAAAATTTATTTGAGGCATCAAAGAGAGAAGCAAAAAATGTTAGAGATCACGTAGGTGTTTGTGATGTAACTACTTTAGGGAAAATTGATATTAAAGGTCCGGATGCTGCAGAGTTTTTAAATAGAGTTTACACAAACGCATGGTTAAAACTTCCAGTAGGTAAAGCACGATATGGAGTAATGCTTAGGGAAGATGGAATTGTGATGGATGATGGGACAACAACTAGAATTTCAGAAAATCGCTATCATATGACAACGACAACAGCTCAAGCAGCGAATGTGTTATCACACTTAGAATATTACCTGCAAATTGTTTGGCCAGAATTAAATGTAAATGTAGTGTCAACAACCGAACAATGGGCTGGTGCGGCGATTGCAGGACCTAAATCAAGAGATTTGTTAGCAAAGCTTTTCCCTAAAATAGATGTTAGCAATGAGGCACTTCCTTTTATGGGATATGTAGAGGGAGACTTATTTGGTGTCAAAGCAAGAATTTTTAGAATTTCTTTTTCAGGCGAGCTCGCTTATGAAATAAATGTTGAATCTGATTTTGGATTATTTATGTGGGAAAAAATAATTGAAATTGGTGAAGAATTTAATGTTCAACCTTATGGTACGGAAGCATTGTCGACACTAAGAATAGAAATGGGCCATGTAGCTGGACCAGAACTAGATGGAAGAACTATACCTTATGACGTTTCGTTAGAAGGTTTAGTATCAAAGAAAAAAGATTTTATTGGAAAGAGATCTTTAGCCAAAGAAGCATTTAATAAAGCGGATAGACAAAAAATTGTTGGCTTAGTCCCATTGGACAGGAAATCGAGCATTCCAGAGGGATCTCATTTAGTAGAAAATAAAAATGCAAAACTTCCAAATCCTAAACTTGGTCACGTTTCTTCATCTTGTTGGAGTGTTGAGAACAATAATCCTTTTTCTCTTGCAATATTAAAAGATGGAAAAAATATGATAGGAAAAAAACTTTTTGCGGTCTCTCCACTTAAAAATACTTCTATTGAGGTGGAGGTAATGTCTTCACATTATGTAGACCACGAAGGAAAGAGAGTAAGATCGTGAAGCAAATTTCTTCTTTAAATAATGTACATCAAAATGGAAAATTTGGTGATTTTGAAAATAAAAATGAGAAAGACCTATTAAAAATTTCAGAATTGAAAAATGTTTTAATATTCCAAATAGTTCAATACAAAAATTCAACTCTAGATATCTCAAATATAAATATTGATAACTTAAAATTACCTTCGACTTTAAAATCCTCTTCAAATTCAGATACTAGAATTTTATGGATGGGACCAAAGAATTGGATAGTTATATCTTCTAAAACAGATTTACTTTTAAAAGATGGAAAACAATTTGATGAAAGTAATTTTGCAATTACTGATTTATCGCATTCAAGAACAATAATTGAAATTCAAGGTGATCTTGTTAATGAAGTTTTAAAAAAGGGCTGTCCTATAAATATTGAAGAATTAAAAGAGAATGATTGTGCTAATTCAATTTTTAATGGTATTTCAATAACTCTCGATTTTATTTCCAACAATCCAAAAAAAGTAAGAATTTTAGGATTAAGAAGCTTTGGTGAGTCTTTACATCATTCAATCACAGATGGATCGTTAGAGTTTGGCTATTTAAGTAAGTGATTTTTAATTTCTCGTAGCAATATAAACGCCTAATGATGCTATCAAAAAACCAGCGACATCTATTATTGTTAAAGTTTCATTTAAAAAAAGAAATGCCATAAAAGCTGAGGTTGCTGGTATGAGAAAGAAAACTGACACTGTTTTACTAGCTGAATTTTTTTTTATTAAGTACATTAATATTGTAAATGCACCAAAAGAAACTAGAAAAATTTGATGACTCATTGCAATTATAAATGTTTTTGTGAAATAAATGTATGGTTCAATTAAAAAAATGATTATCATCACATGAAATAAACATCCGCCTAAGGCTTGATAAAAATTACTTACTGATAATGGCAAGTTATTACTCAATTTTTTTTGCCAAATGGTAGAAAAAGTTATTGATAATAATGCGATTAAAGTTGCCACTAAACCCATTAGAGGAATTCCTAAACCAACATCTATTCCTAACACTAACGAGGCACCAGCAAAACCCAGCAAAACACCTACCCATTGATGTAAAGTAACTTTTTCATTCAAAAGTGGTCCACTTAAAATATTAGTTAAAATTGGCTGAAGTGTTACAATTAGGGCAGCCAGACTTGTAGGCATCCCAATTGAAATTGAATAAAAAACACCTCCTAAATATAGTCCATGAAACAAAATGCCACTGAATATAGACTCAATTAGATATCTTTTATCTATAAAGATTGACTGCTTAAGGTAAATTGAAAATAGCAAAAAACCCAAAGCCACAAAAAAAAATCTAAATGCTAATGCTGCAAAAGGATCACTATTATCTATAATTGGTTTAGTCGTAATAAAAGCTGAAGACCATAACAAAATAAAAATTAATGGATATATTCTGATCATTTTAGGTTTTATAAATAAATTTCACTTACTTTTGATTCTCAAATTTAGTTTAATTTGTCTATGAAAATTAGGCTTTTAGCTATAAATTTTAATTCTATCTTGAGTTGTATTTTTAAAAGTTTAAGATCTCACGTATGAATCGTAAAAAAATATTCTTTGGGTTATCTATCTTTTTATTTTTGGGTGCTTGTACAGCACCAACAGCAATGCTAGGCCCAGCTTATACTTTTACTTCAACTGGAAGTGTAGCACAAGCAGGACTTAATTATGGATCAAATCAACTTATAACAAGTTACACAGGAAAAACTCCTATAAAGAATCTTGAGGAAATAACATCAAAAAGTTTGTCATTAGAGAAAAATATTCAAAAACAAACTCTAGAAAGTGAAGATTTTTATCAATTAGTTAAAACCAAAATAGAAAGTAATAGAGGAAAAATAAAATTAGTTAATCAATAATATTAAGCTTGATTAAATTATTTTGCTTAGTTTCTTTACACCATAATTCATAACTTTCACACATTCTCCACAAAAAATCAAAGGCGCGCTGAGTTATTTCGAGCGGAAATTGACTTTTGACATAATATAATTCGGGAAATTCAATTAATTGTTTAATTGTTACTTCTTTCTGGATTTGAAGTAGTTTAAGAGTTTCTTTAGGAATTTTTTTTTTGGTTTTTTTATTCTCAAAATTATTTAATTCTATTTTTTTAAACAATTCGTCATGAAATTTACCACTACTTATTTCTTTATATACTTCTGTTCCAATAAAATTCTCAATTAAATCAATATTAGATAAATTAGAATTTAATTTTTGTATTTTACATATTTCTAAGTAAATCTTTTCAGCAACTAATAAAACGTAAGGTTTATCTATAGATAACATTACTTTTTTTTATATTTGGTCACCGCTGCATTTGCTAAAATTAGATTTGGATCTAAAAAAATTTTTGAAGATTTTATTGTTTTAAACGATTTAAATGCAAAAATTGCAATTGGAAGCTCAGTACATCCTAAAATTATTTTCTTACATCTTTTATTAATCAAATAATTAATTGCATGTTTAATTGTTTTATTTGCCAATTTGACATTACCCATTTTGACTAATTTAATAGCTTCATTTACAGAGTTTTTTTGTAACTTTTTAGTTGGAAAAATTAATTTAAAATTTTTATCGAAAAATTTATTGTATACTCCAGTATTTAATGTTCCCTCAGTTGCCAAAAGACCAATCAGAGATTTTTTTTTACACCTTTTTTTTGTATAATTAAAAACTTCTTTTGGCATATTTATTATTGGCAATTTAATTTTTTTTTGTAAATCTTGATACCAGTAGTGAGCTGTATTACATGGGATAACAATAAATTTACAATTACTTTTTTTTAAAAGTTTACAACCATTAATTAAACTTTTTAAAACAGATAAATATTTTTTCTTACTTCTTTTGTTAACAGTTTTATTAGATAATTTACTTGTTTGAATTCCTATTGACTCAGGTCGTCCAGGAATATTTGATTTATTGTAAAGTATGAATAGTGGATAATCTTGATCAATTTTACCTCTATAAAGAATTGCAAGTTTATTACAAAAATCAAGTCCAGCTTGAGTGCCCATTCCACCTAAAATACCAATCATATCTCTATTACAAAAACATTAAACTGAATGTTAATTGGCTATAAAATAGATTCTTTATAAGAAAATATTTATAGCCAACAAACTATTATGTGAAAATTATGCAGTTTTTAAGTTAACTGCTGAAGGACCTTTTGGACCATCTTCAACATCGAAAGTCAAAGATTGACCCTCATCTAAACCATTCATGCCAGCATCTCTTACAGCTGAAACATGTACAAATACATCTTTTTCCTTATCTTCTCTTTCAATAAATCCATAGCCTTTGGTTGGATTAAACCATTTTACTTTTCCTTGTAGACTCATATTTTTTCTTACTTTTAGTTACGTTTATTATTTACTTATAATTAAGTAATCCAAGCTTTCTTTATAATTTTACGAGTTTTGTCAACTAAATTGATCTCATTAATGATTTTTATTTCTAATCGTTGCTAATAAGCTTTGTTAAATAAAGGGAATTTATATCATTTTTATAATGTGCAAATGGCTTACATGGCTCAAAATTGCATTTTTTGAATAGTTTTCTAGCTGGTTCAAAAAATTTACCTGCGCCAGTTTCAATACTTATTCTTTTAATATCAAGTTTTTTTGCCTCTTCTATTAAATGTTCTATTACTTTAATTCCATTACCCCTACACCTGAAATTATCATGAACTCTTATTGACTTAAACTCTCCATGATTATTTCCTAAGAACTTTAAAGCGCCACAACCCATTAATTTATTATTTTTCCATAAACTCCAAAACTTTATTGATGGAACTCTTAAACCAGGGATATCCAAAACATGCGCACTTCCCTTTGGGGATGCAGCTCTAAGTTCAATGAAATGTTTTTTTAAAAGTTCATGAACTTCTTTGTTATCAAAATTTCCCTCAATAGATTTAAGCATTTGCTATGAAATTAAAGTTGTTATATGACCCATTTTTCTTTTATTTTTTATTTCTTTTTTTAGATAATCAAAGAAAAATTCATTTTCTTTAAAACTTACATTATTTCTATAAGGTATTATCTGATTTCCTATTAAGTTTAGCATTTTTGCGTTAGATAATTTTTTTAAAGGTATCTTTTCTAAAGCGCAAACAGCTCTTATATGATTTTCAAATTGGCTCACATTGTAAGCATTAATTGTAAGATGACCTGAATTATGAACTCTTGGTGCTATTTCATTCACATATAAGTTATCATTTCTATCAATAAAAAATTCTACACAAAGAGTTCCAATATATTTTAACTCTTCCGCTATACTCTTAGCCCAATCATTTGCCTGATCAAATAAATCTTTATTTATCTGTGCGGGTATTTGAGAAAATTTTAAAATTTGATCCTCGTGAGTATTTTCAATTGGTTCGTATAATTGATAATTATTGTTACCAAACCTTGTGATAATCACTGAAATTTCTTTTTTCAATTTGACAAGTTTTTCGAGTATATATCCTTTTGAAAAATCAATATTAAGTGTTTCAAGTTGCTCAGCTTTTTGGATAGGAAATTGTCCTTTTCCATCATATCCCATAGTTGTGGTTTTTAAAATTCCTGGAAGAAAATCATCCAAAGTGTTGATGTCTGATTTTTTCTCGATTGAAACATATCTAGTTGTCCTAATATTAAGTTTATTAATAAAATCTTTTTCTGCCAATCTGTGTTGTATTAACCTGTTGATAGATGGTTTAGGTAAGACTGGTTTTATTTTATTAATTTCATTTAATGTTTCGAAGGGGATGTTTTCAAATTCATAAGTAATTATATTTGTTTTTTTTACAAATTCTACCAACTTTTCTTTATTATCATATTCACCAAATAAAAATTCATCACAAAAATTTTGAGCCGGTGCATTTTTATCATTACAATAAATGATTGTCTCAATATCTAATTTTTTGGCAGCAGTTGAAAGCATACTTCCCAGTTGTCCACCACCAATAATACCGAGCTTATTTACTGACATCTTTTATTTGGGTCTTTTTTTCACTGATCTTGATTGTAATAATCGCCAATTTTCTAATTTCATTCTAATTTTAGAGTTATTGTTTGCTATAATGGATGCAGCAAGCAAAGCCGAGTTTATTGCTCCATCTTCTCCAATAGCTAAAGTTCCAACTGGTATACCTTTTGGCATTTGTGCAATCGACAATAAACTATCTAATCCTTTTAGCTTTTTGCTTTCTATTGGAACTCCTAAAACAGGAATCGTAGTTAAAGCAGATATCATCCCTGGTAAATGAGCTGATCCGCCTGCACCTGCGATTATAACACCAAAATTATTTTTTTTAGCTTTACTTGCAAAATCGTACATTCTTTTTGGCGTTCTATGAGCAGAAATAATTAGAGTCTTAAAGCTCACACCAAGATTTTTAAGGACTTTTTCAACTAATCTCATAGTTTTATAGTCTGATTGACTACCCATCACGATTGCAACTTTGAGGTTTTTATTATTTTTCATGATTAATTAAGTTTAAACTTTATTTCAAAATTAAATAAAAATTTCAATAAAATAAATAGAATTTAAAAAAACATATTGATATGGTTCTAGAAAATTTAGCAAAATGAAATTTAAAATAGATAATCTTCAATATTGCAAATGGACAAGAGATGTATTTAAAATAAATAGGAAAGCAGAATTAGATGCAGTTCATGTAACAATAGTATATCATGAAGATTTTGATGAGTTAGGAGAACAAATAATAAAATGGCAAAAATTACTTAAAGATAATTCAGATTTAATTTTTTTGGGTAAAGATTTTAAGGATATAGAAAAAGCAAATAAAGACAAAAAAACTGCTATTTTTTTTGGTTTTCAAAATTGCTCCCCGATAGAAGATGATATTAATTTAGTTGAAAAGGTTCATAGTCTTGGATGTAGATTTATGCAACTTACTTATAACAATCAATCATTGTTAGCCACGGGTTGTTATGAAAAAAATGATAGCGGGTTGACTAATTTTGGACGAGAAGTTATCCGAGAAATGAATAGAGTGGGTATTGTAGTTGATATGTCTCATTCAGCAGAAAAAAGTACTTTTGATGCAATTGAATTTAGTGAAAAACCAATAGCAATTACTCATGCAAACCCATCCTTTTGGCACGCAGCGAAAAGAAACAAATCTTCTGAGTTACTAAAAGCTTTAAGTGATAGTGGTGGTATTTTAGGCTTATCTCTTTACCCGCATCATCTTAAAGATAATTCAAATTGTTCTTTAGATAGCTTTTGTGAAATGGTGGCTAAAACCGCAGAAATAATGGATATAAAAAATATTGGCATAGGATCTGATCTTTGTTTAAATCAACCAGATGAGGTTGTTGAATGGATGAGAAATGGAACTTGGTCAAAAAATAAAAATTATGGAGAAGGTTCTAAAAATAAACCAGGTTTCCCTAAACAACCTAATTGGTTTGAGGATGCGAGGGGTTTTAAAAATTTAGAGATAGGTTTAAAAAAAGTTGGTTTTTCAGAGACTGAGACTAATGGAATACTTGGTAACAATTGGTATAATTTCTATAAAACAATTTAGATATGAATGTAGAACTAAGAGATCCTAATATTATAATGAAGCTATCAAGACTTGGTTCTTTTCATCAATCAAGATTATCTTTTTTAAGAAGTTTTTTAAGTGAGTTTAAAGACTGGAAATATAATAGAGATTTATTTGATTTAGACCAAGAGGGTTATGGTACAGCAGTATATTCATTTAAAAAAAAGGCCAGAGTTTACTCTTTAATTTGTTATGCAAACAAAATTAATGATGATGAAAGATCGGATAGAGTGATAGCAACTAAATGGGATGCAGCTTTTACATTACATGATGGTGTTCCCTTAAAAGAGGATATTGAAAGATTAAGAAATGAAGTTCCAAAACAAGAAGTTGGTAGATTGTCTTATAAAGAATTAACATTATCTAGAGCTAATAAGTCTGTTAGGATATTTGATCATGTTGTTGAAAGCTTAAGTAATGGCAATCAGCCAAATTTAGAACTACTTGAAAAAGTTGGATATTTATATAGAACCACGGCAGTTTATGGATCAGGAAAGTTTGGATTAGCAGATCGATTTAGAATTAAAAATAGAGATGAAATTAACGGACCATTTAGATTAGAAATGATGTTAGTCTATTTAGTAAGACAATTTACATTTGATCAAGTAAATCATGTTGCAAAAAATAGAAATCCTCAATTAGCTGTTAAACTAGACTCTAAAATTTGTAGAAATTTGGGAATAGGAAATTCTACTGGATTAGGTATGGCCCCATTTATTGTTAATCATCCAACTTTATTAAATAATTGGATACTCAACAGAGAAATTGCACTTAAAAAGATTAGAGAAATTAAAATTGTTAAAACACAAGATAGAGATTTATTTAAAGATTGTGTGAAAAGTTCTCTTAAAAATATTACTAGCTGGAATACAGAAAGTGAATATCAACTAAAAAAAATAAAACTTTTATTAAAAGATATTAAAAAATTTATTAATTTTTTAGAAAATGAATTTAATTTTAAAAAAGATTATCCTTTTAATAAGATTTATCTGTGGTTAGAGAAAGAGACTTGTGAGGAGTGTATTGAATATGTTGTCTCTATAATGATGGAGCCATTTGGTGAAATAGTTCAGCCATTAGTAGGACAAATGAGCTCGGAGGAAGAAAAATACTTCAATATTCCGACTGAGCGTAATGTTGGTGATTTGAAGAAGATTTTAAAAAATAAATATTCAGATATTCTTAAAATTAATTTTCAAACAAAAAAAAGTAATCAGAAATTTTGGTTTATTTCAAAAAATAAAGAAGAACCAAGATTAGCTAATCGTTTCGAAGAAAATGGGGCAGATTTGGAACAACCTTTAGCAATAGCTAGAGATATAAAAAAATTATATGAGAGGTTGTTGCCTTTAAAAGATAATTTAAGAATTAATCAATTTTTGATTGATAATTCTGATTTAAGACATGTTGTTAGAAGAGCCTTTATTATTGAAAAATTTCCATATTCAGAGATACAAGATAATACTATAGGAGAAAATTTAGTTCCAATTGACATGTTACGATTAAAATTATCTTTTTTTGGAGCTTTAAAATTTGATCCAAGATCTGACAAATGGTTAAGAATATGTATGTTTCAAGGTGCGCCACTCCCAAACGAATTAAAAAATTATGATGAGCAATGGGTTTATAAAACCCACTCTTAAATTATGAAATCCTTAAGTGAGATAGAAACTACAGTTAAGAGGGCAAGTCGAGCTGCTGGGTATTCTTGGGGTATAGCAGAGGAAGTTGGCAAATCTATAAAATTATCAGAATTGTTTGGTTTTTCAGGTATCAAAAATCTTAATCAATATTATCAAAATAAAAAAAAAGAAAATTTTGAAGAAATAAAATTAATCCACAAGATTAACAAATCAGCTGGATCATCTTTTTGTCCAATTATGTTGGGTGTTAATTTCATTGACCAAATAAAGAACATTGAAACTTTAAAAAAGTGTTCAGTTAAAAACCTTGCTTATCCATTGTTACTTTTACCCTTTTTAAGCAGAGGTTCAGAAATTATTGGAAAAAAATTGTTGTTTTCATTTGATGGTTTTAAATTTTTATTGAATTTTAATGTGAGTATTTCCTCAAATTTCTGGGAAAAAGAAATACCAATATTAGCAAATCAAGTAGAAATAAGTTTTATAAACAATGAAGATAATTTTTCTAATCAAGATTGGAAAAATCTTTACAAACTTGCAGAAGATACCTTTGTAGAAGAAACAGATAGTTTAAAAGAAAGTGCCGCAGGTGCTGGATTGACTGATAATGATTGAAGATAAAGAAATAGAAAAAAATTTAAAAGATCTAGATGATATTTGTGATGAATGCAAAGAACAGGATGAAAGTGTTTCTCAAAATTTGATTCTAACTGGTTTTAAAATTTGTAAGTCTTGCAGAGTTTCTAAAACGATTTTTCCAATCTAAATATGATTAATTGGTAAGGCGTTCATTCTACTAATAACAAATGAAATTGATAAAAAGATAATTATTAAAAATGACATAAAGACAATTCCAAACGATTTTAAATTAGACTTAAGATTAAGCACTTGTCGGGTCGAGATAATTAGTCCAGCAAAAATCCAAAACTGTGTAAGAAAAATTATAGGTATCATTAATTCCGGTGTGACAGCAAAAAATCTTAACAAACCAGGCGCATGAGCAAAACCAACTGCAGTTAATACTTTTTTAAATGGAACTTTAGTACTTTTGTCAGGAAATAGTTTGACACCAATAACATAGATTAATACTGCCCAAACAAACCAAGTTAATATTGCAGTTATTCCTGACATTGCCACAGCTGTTTTAAAAACTGTGTTTGCAGCAACTGCACCTGCTATTCCATCCAAAATCATAATAATGCCAGCAAAATAAACTGAGGCTTCACCAAAATTTTTATTATCGGAATAAAGTGTTTTATCTAGTTTAATAGACTTTAAAATTATACTTAAAAATTCACCAAACATTTATTTTTTTTTATTTTTTTGCTCTTTATAAGACACGATTAATGGGAATATTATTAAAGCAATAGTTATAATAATGCAAATTACTATTATAAAACCTTTCGTCATTTAAGATGTAGGGGGAGTAAACTCCCCCATAAATCAGATTAACCTTTTACAACTTCTCTTGTATTAGCGTTGAAAGATTCTTTAAATGGAATATCAACTATGACAGCATCAACTGGTTTACCAGGGGTATCTGAGTATTTCTCAGGTAAATGAACTTTATATTTTGTCCCAACTTTACCCTTCGGAAACCCATTAGAATTAAGTGTTCCATCAAATGGCACATATCCCATAGCTATATTAGTTTTCTTTTCTGGATGATACCATGGTGATGTTATAAACCCTACAGGGTCTCCACCATTTTCGTTTGATATTAACCAAAAATCTGGTGCATAGTCCTCTATTGGTTTCCCACCAAGTTCAAAACCGACTAATTGTAACTTATATGGTTTTTTTCCAGCTTTAATATCGGCACCCATTTTTTCCAAAGCAGCTTTACCAACATAATCAGAAGTTTTGTTCCATTCACCTTTTCCAGATAAAGAAACTTGATAACCTAAATTACATTGATAAGGATTGTGTTGTTGATCCATATCTTGTCCCCAAGAAAGAATTCCCGCTTGAATTCTTCTATGATGTGCAGGCGCAATAACCATTAGATTATGTTTTTTACCTGCTTCAAGAACCGCATTCCACATATCATCAGCATATAAAGTTGCATCTCTTAAATATATTTCATATCCCGCTTCTCCAGAAAAACCAGATTGAGAAATTACACAGCTTCTACCAGCAACTTTTACTTCTGCTAAACCATAGAAAGGCATGTTTTCTAAATCAACTTGATCACCTAACAAATCTTTCATTAAAGCTTTTGATTTTGGTCCTTGAATTTGAACAGGGCATGCATCTATTTCCTCAACAGTACAATTAAATCTACCATCAGCATTTACACCTTGAAGATACATTCCTATGTCTGAGTCTGACAAAGAAAACCAAAATTCATCCTTTGAAATTCTCAAAAGAATAGGATCGTTTAAAACTCCACCATAAGCATTACATAAAATTACGTATCTTGCTCTCATAGGAGATATCTTAGTTGCATCTCTTGTTATAACGTAATCAACAAATTTTTCTGCATCAGGTCCTTTTACTTGAATTTGTCTTTCAACTGCAACATTCCACATTGTTACATGATTTACGATAGCATCGTATTCTACCATTGCTCCACCATCTTCTGGTTTTACATATCCTCTAGGATGATAAATACGATTATAAACAGTTGCTCTCCAACAACCTGCTTGCATTGATAAATGCCAATAAGGTGACTTTCTTACTCTAGTTGATATTAGCATTTCAACTTTTGTCGGTCCACTTTGTCTCAAATTATATGGTACTTTTCGATCAGATTGATCAACTGAAGTAACATGTTTTAGTTTAGTGTAGTCAAATTCTTTAGACATAACCATTCTCCTTCAACCACTTGTTTGTTTCCTTCAAGCCGCCGAATGTATAAATGTGGAAGAAATCTGTATGCGATTTAACTTTCCCAATTAGATCATTAGGGTCTTTAGGTTTTAATAAATCTAACGCCTTACTAAAATTAGATTTAAGAAAATTTATGGAATTTTTTGCTCCAACAATATTAGCGAACTTAATTAAGCTCGATATTTTTAGAGGTCCAGTAATTCCTACATGCACTGGTACGCTTTGTTTAGAGATAAAATCTATAATAGGCTGGGGATCAAGTAACCACTGAGTTACAATATAGTCAGCGTAAGGCTTTTTATCTATCATAGCTTTTTCTAAATCTGAATCGGATATATCAGGACTACCCTCTGGGTGTCCAGCGATTCCTATCGTCATCTTCTCAAAATAACCAGTCTCTAGAAGTTGAAAAGAGCTATCAAATTTGCCTAAAGGTTCTCGACCTCCTCCAATAATCAAAACTTGCTTAACTCCACCATCTTTACATCTTGTAACATAATCTTTTAGCTGTTTTTCATCATGCATCGATCTCGCGGGAAAATGAGGCACAGGGTTAAAGCCTTTTTTTACAAGCTCAACTGCCTGTTGAGCAGTTTCTTTATAATCTCCTCCAGGTAACATTGTGATATAAACGTCATTTACAGGAGGAACTGTTGATAGATCAGTTTGAGGACTAATTTCCAAAGAAAATTTCATTTACTGATCATTATCTTTTTTAAAAAAGCTGTCAAAGAAATTTATTACAAGGTGTGGCGAAATTCCTTGCCAAAAAATATGCTCATGATAATTTTTTTTTGTGAACCAAAATCTCAAAAAATTACAAATATCAAAAATATTAGATATAGAGAAACTTAAAAATGTTGATAAGCCTATAGAATTAGCGAATGGCCTACCAAATGAGTGTTATACAAGTGAAGATTATTTTGTACATGAAAGGGAAAAAGTTTTTTTCAACAAATGGACTGTTGTCGGCGTAGCAAGTTCTTTACCCAATCCTGGAGATGCTAAACCATTAAGTCTTTTGGGGATACCGTTGATCTTAGTCAGAGATAAAAAAATGCAGATTCGTGTATTCCATAATGTTTGTAGTCATAGAGGTTTTAAACTCTTGGATAAACCATGTACTCTAAAAAATGTAATTAGGTGCCCATATCATTCTTGGTCTTACGATTTAAGTGGTAAACTTGTAGCTACACCTCATATTGGTGGTTTGGACAATCATCAGTCAGATAATTTCGATAAAACAAAAAGTAATTTAAAAGAAGTGAGATCCAAAATTTGGATGGATATAATTTTTGTAAATATCAATGCAAATGAAATTGACTTTGATGAATATATTCAACCTTTAGAAAATAGATGGGTTAAGTTTATAAATAAACAAGATCAAAATTCTTTAGTTTACTCAAATGATTATGGTTATTTTAACTTAGAAGTAAGATGTAATTGGAAATTTGCTATTGAAAATTATTGTGAAAGTTATCATTTACCCACAATTCATCCAGAATTAAATAAAGTTTCCAACATTAATGATCATTATCATATTCAAGGGTTACATAATAGATTTGCTGGTCAAGGAAGTAAAAAATATGAACAACCTACGAGAGGAAATAAAAAATTTAACACCTTTTCTAATTGGGATAAAAATATGTTAAAAAATTCTGAGTACATAGCTTTGTTTCCAAATGTAATGATAGGTTTACATATAGACCACTTTTATGTTTTTTGGCTTGAACCATTGTCAATGAATAAAACTAAAGAACATATGCAAATATATTATGTTGGTCATGAAAGTGCTAATGGAAATGAATTTAAAGATTTAAGAAAAAAAAACTCAAGATTTTGGAAAGATGTTATGTTAGAAGATATAAGTGCAATTGAAGGTATGCAAGAAGGAAGAAACTCACCAGTTTTCAACGGAGGAAATTTTTCACCAATTATGGATCAACCAACACATCAATTTTATAAGTGGGTAGCAAATAGTTTGATATGAAAATAATTTTGATTATGGGTTTACCTGGATCTGGTAAAACAACTTTAGCAAATGAGCTAGGTCCAATGTTAAATGCAAAAAGATTAAACGCTGATGAGGTAAGAAAGGCAGCTAACGATTGGGATTTCTCTGAGGAGGGTAGAAAAAGACAAGCTAAAAGAATGGCAGAGTTTGCTAAAAAGTTAAAGGATCAGGGTTTTTATGTTGTAGCAGATTTTATTTGCCCAACTCCCGAGGCAAGAAGCTTATTTCCATCTGATTATATAATTTGGGTAGATACAATTAAAGAAGGAAGGTTTGATGATACTAATAAGATGTTTGTTAAGCCTGACAAGTATGACTTTCATGTTACATCACAAGATGCTAAAAGTTGGGCACCAAAAATATACAAGGAGATAAAGTAATGACATACAAATGGGACAATAAAAAGCCAACTGCGCAAATGTTAGGAAGGTGGCAACCATTTCACGATGGACATTTTACTTTATTTAAAGAAATTATTAAAAAAACTGGTCAAGTTTGTATACAAATAAGGGATGTTCAAGGCGTGGATGACAATCCTTTTGATTTCCAAACAGTGAAAAAAAATATTGAAGATAGATTAAATCCAGAATTTGAGGGAAGGTTTAAAATAATGTTGGTGCCTAATGTAACTAATATTTGTTATGGTAGAGGAGTAGGTTATAAAATTGAAGAGATTATATTACCTGAGGAAATACAAAAAATTTCTGCTACCAAAATAAGAGCCAAAATGAGAGAAGAAGGAAAGCTTAAATAGAATTTTTAATGAATATTAAAGTTAAAAATTTATCTAGTGGAATATCTATAGTCACAATTAATGAACCAAAAACATATAATTCATTATCATTTAAAAATTTAAATGATTTAATAAAAGTTTTTAAGAAACTTGATAAAAATACAAAAATAAAAGTAATTATTCTCCAGGGTGCAGGTAAGGGTTTTAGCGCTGGTCATAACTTAAAAGAAGTAAAAAGTCTTAAAGGTAAAAATAAATATCAAAAATTATTTAATCTTTGTTCAAGATTAATGCTTCAAATTGTTGAAGGAAAAAAACCAGTGATAGCAAAAGTTCATGGTGCTGCTTATGCAGCTGGCTGTCAACTGGTTGCAAGTTGTGATTTAGCCTTTAGTACTAAAGAAGCATTGTTTGCCACACCTGGTGTCAATATCGGATTATTTTGCAGTACTCCAATGGTAGCTGTAAGTAGAAAGATAAGTAGGAAACCTATGATGAAGATGTTGTTAACAGGGGAACCTATAAGTTCAAATTATGCTAAAGAAATTGGTTTAATAAATGATTATTTCTCAAGATCTAAGTTAGATAATGAAGTTCTTAAAGTTGCAAAAAAGATTGCAACAAAATCAAATCTTACAATTAAAATTGGTAAACAAGCTTTTTACAAACAATTAGAAATGCCATTAAAAAAAGCTTATAGCTATACAAGTAAAATGATGACTTTAAACATGATGGCAATGGATGCAAAAGAAGGAATTTCTGCTTTTTTAGAAAAAAGAAAACCGAAGTGGAAAAATAAGTGAAATTTAAAAATGTTATAACTATAATTTTAATAATATTAGGTATTTATTTAATTTTTATTTTTAAAGATCATAATCTTAAAAGGGCTATAGACGCATGTATAGCGGGTAGTCAAAAATTAGAAAAACCTATGACTATTAAAGAAGCTAAGAAGTTTTGTGAGGATAAAATAATGAGTGAAAAATAATTAAATGGAAAATATAAAAGAGATTTTGACGAAATATAAAAACATTGCCCTAGTTGGTGCTAGTAAAGACTTAAAAAAAACATCTACAATTGTAATGAAGTATTTACAAAAATATGGTTTTAAAGTTTTTCCAGTAAATCCATTTATTAAAGGTGAAAAAATCTTAGGTGAAAAAGTTTTTGCAAGCATTTCAGAAATTGATAGCCCAGTTGAGATCATCGATGTTTTTAGACCATCAAATGAAGTAATAGAAATTGCTAAAGAGGCAGTAAAAATAAAAGCAAAAGTTTTATGGTTACAATTAGATATTAAAAATGAGGAGGCAAAAAAGATAGTTGAAGCAAATAATATTTTATACATTGAAAATAAATGTACAAAGATAGAATTTGAAAAGTATTTTGATTGATGAAAAAAATATTTCTTATTTATGGACATTATAATGATAAATCATTTAATGCTGCTATTAAAGATACTTTTATTAAAACTGCAGTTGATAGTGGACATTTAGTTGATTGTATAGATCTTTATAAAGAAAAATTTGATCCAGTATACGCAGGTGAAGAACCAGACGAAATAGTTTTAGATCACAGAAAAAGAATAGATAAGTGTGATACTATTGTTTTAATAGCACCTATTTGGAATTTTAGAATGCCTGCGATTGTAGAGGGCTGGATAGATAAAGTACTGGCACCACCTTGGGCTTTTAAATTTAAGCAATTATGGGGTAATTATGGTTATCCTATTGGGAACCTAAGAGATAAAAAAGCAATTATCTTTTGTACTTATGGTTCACCAAGATTAGCTATAACGACATTTTTTTTAAATTTACCAATTAGAAGATTAAAAAGAGGAGTTTTTCATATGTGCGGCATTTATAATATCAATTACAGAAGATATTTTGCTGTACCATTTGTAAGTGATAAAAAAAGAGAAGAATTTCTTAATGACGTCAAAAAAACTGCACTTAACATTTAGTATAATAATAATTTTTTTTTTTAATATATCTCCTTTGAAAGCAGAGCTACAAACTCCAAGCAACTCAATTTTGCCAGTTGAGGTAATTAAAATTCAGTTAAAAGGACTTATGAACAATGATGAAAAATATAAGGATAGTGGCATTGAGCAGACTTGGAATTTTGCTCATCCTGAAAATAAAAAAAATACAGGGCCACTTAATAATTTTAAGATTATGATTAAAAGTAGGTCTTATCAAATGCTTCTGGATCATCTAAGTCACACAATTACAACGCTAGAGACTAGTGACAAATGGGCTCAATTTGAGGTTATAATTTTAGATAAAGAAAAGATTTATCATAAATTTAACTGGCACGTAGAAAAATACACTGAAGAGGGGCCTCTAAAAGATTGTTGGTTAACTACAATGGTTTCTAGTCCAGTTTCATTAGGAAGTTCAATTTGATCAATCTTGATACAATTTTGTTTCGTAATGAATAAAAATTTAGTAGGAATCGAATAATGAAAACTAAAACAAAAGTAGTAGTTGTGGGTGGAGGAGTAGTTGGAGTTAGTGCTCTATACCATTTAGCAAAGAAGGGTTGGTCAGATGTTGTTTTATTAGAGAGAAAAGAATTAACTTCTGGATCAACATGGCATGCTGCAGGATTGTTGCCACTTTTTAACATGAGTTATTCAGTTGGACAATTACATAAATACGCAGTCAATCTTTATAAAAAATTAGAGGAAGAAACAGGAAAAAATGTTGGATTTAGTGTTGTATCAAATATTCGTCTTGCAAGTACAAAAGATAGAATGGATGAGTACCACCAATACGCTGGTGTAGCAAAAACTATAGGTGTTGATGTCAAATTTTTGACACCGCAACAAGTAAAAGAAATTTGGCCATTATGTCATACAGATGATCTTATCGGAGCAATTCAACATCCAGAGGATGGTTATATCCAACCAGCAGATTTAACACAAGCATTAGCTACTGGAGCAAGAAATAGAGGAGCAGAGATTTATAGGAACACGACAGTTTTATCAATGAAACAGACTAAAGACGGATGGATAGTTGAGACAGATAAAGGATCAATTGAATGTGAGCATGTAATTTCTTGCTCAGGAAACTTTGCTAGACAAACTGGTGAAATGGTTGGATTAGATATCCCAGTAATCCCAGTGGAACATCAATATATTGTAACAGAGCCACACCCTGAAATTCAAAAAAGAAAAAAAGAGGGACTTCCGGAAATGGGCGTATTGAGAGATAGTGATAGCAGGTGGTATATGAGAGAAGAAGCTGGGGGTTTAATTTTAGGTCCTTACGAAGATGGAGCACCAGCTTGTTATGTTGAGGGACCTTCGAAAGATTCAGAATACGAGTTATTTCAAGAAGATTTAGATAGACTTGCGCCACATATTGAGGGAGCTATTCATCGAGTTCCTGCCTTTGGTGAAGTTGGAGTGAAAAAAGTTTATAATGGAGCAATTTGCTATACACCTGATGGTAACCCAATAGTTGGTCCAGCTTGGGGATTAAAAAATTTTTGGATTAATGAGGGACATAGTTTTGGGATTACAGCTGCAGGCGGGGCTGGCTGGCAATTAGCTGAGTGGATAATTGATGGAGAGCCTACAATAGATATGCTTGGTGTAGAACCTAGACGTTATGGAAATTATGCCACAAAATCATATTTGAAAGCAAAAAATGAAGAAGCATATAGTCATGTATTTATTGTGCATTATCCAGATGAGGAAAGACCAGCTGCAAGACCACTAAGAACATCACCTTGCTATGAAAGAATGAAAGAACTTGGAGCTGTATTTGGTCAGAAATTTGGATGGGAAAGACCTAATTTTTTTGCAACTGATGGGATGGAGCAGAAAGATGATTGGTCTTTTAGAAGATCAAAATGGTTTGATGCAATTAAAAAAGAATGTGAAAATGTTAAAAAAAATGTTGGTCTTCTTGATATGACTGCATTTGCTAAGTGTCGAATTAAAGGTCCAAAAGCAGAGGAGTTTCTAGATTACTTAGTCGCAAATAAACTTCCTAAAAAAATTGGTCGAATAAATCTTTGTCATGCGCTTAATACAAAGGGTGGTGTCCATTCAGAATTTACTATTATGAAAGAGGCAGAAAATAGTTATTATCTTGTATCTGCTGGAGCAAATTTAAGATTAGACCATGATTGGATACAAAAATGGATGCCAACTGATGGTTCAGTAATATTTGAAGATCTTACAAATAGCACCGGTGTATTAGTTGTGGCAGGTCCTAAAGCTAGAGAATTGATGCAAAAAGTTTCAACAGATGATTTTTCAAATGAAAATTTTAAGTGGCTTACAGCTAAGAATGTAAATGTAGGGTATGCTCCAGTAAATGCAATGAGAGTAAATTTTGTAGGAGAACTGGGTTGGGAATTACATCATCCCATTGAATATCAAAATCATATTTTTGATAGATTAATGAAGGAAGGAAAAGATTTGGGTATTAAGCCTTTTGGCATTAGGGCAATGAATAGTCTAAGAGTTGAAAAATCCTATAAATTAGTTGGTACAGAATTATCAATTGAATACTCACCATATGAGTCTGGTCTAGATAGATTTATTCACCCAAATAAAGGAAATTTTATTGGCCTCGAGGCATTAAATAAATGGAGAGAAAAAGGTTTTGATAACAAATTAGTAACTCTTGAAGTTCATAATACAACTGACTCGGATGTTTTAGGAAATAACCCAATATACAAAGATGACAAAGTAGTTGGAAGAGCTACCGGTGGTGAATATGGATTTAGATTAGATAAGTCAATTGCATTAGCAATGGTAAAACCAGACTTAGCTAATGTAGGGGAGAAACTTAAGGTTGATATTTTAGGCAAGATGTATGAAGCTACAATATTAGATGAAAGTCCTTATGACGCTGAAAATAAATTATTAAGAGCTTAATGAAAATTTTAGTCGCAGTAAAAAGAGTAATTGATTACAACGTTCAAATTAGAGTTAAAGAAGATAACACAGGTGTTGTAACTGACAATGTTAAAATGTCTACTAATCCACCTGATGATAATGCAATCGAAGAAGCAGTAAAAATTAAAGAAGCTGGTAAAGCAACAGAAGTCGTTGCAGTAAGTATTGGTGAAGAGAAAGCTCAAGAAACTGTTCGTAAAGCTTTAGCAGTTGGAGCAGATAAAGGAATACTTGTTAAGACAGATAGTGTCATTGAGCCGCTTGCTGTTTCAAAATTGTTGCAAAAAATTGTTGAAAAAGAAAAACCAGATTTAGTTTTTATGGGCAAACAAGCAATTGATGACGATTGTAATCAAACAGGTCAAATGTTAAGTGCACTTTTAAATTGGCCTCAAGCAACTTTTGCATCTAAAATTGAAATCAAAGGTGATAAATTAGAAGTTACTAGAGAAATAGATGAAGGTTTAGAAACAATTGAAATTAATGTTCCAGCAATAGTAACTTGTGACTTAAGACTAAATGAACCAAGGTATGCATCATTACCAAATATAATGAAAGCAAAGAAAAAACCTATAGAACAATTAAATGCGTCAGATTTAGGGGTAGATATAACTCCCAGAATCGAGCAAGTTAAGGTTGAAGAGCCGCCTAAGAGAAAAGCTGGAATAAAAGTATCAAGTGTAGCCGAGTTGGTTCAAAAATTAAAAAATGAAGCGAAGGTAATATAATGTCAGTTTTATTAATTGCAGAACATAACAATAAAGAATTAAAACCATTTACGCTTAATGCAAGTACAGCAGCTTCTCAAATTGATAATGATGTACATGCAATAATTATTGGATATAAATGTGATGAAGCTGCAAAAGCTCTTTCAGAATTACCATTAATTAAAAAAGTTATTCAAGTTGAAGCCTCTCACTATGAAAACTTTGTTGCTGAAAATTTTGCGCCAGTAATTGTAAAATTAGCTGAAAACTACTCACATATTATAAGTTCAGCAAATACTTTTGGAAAAAATTTAATGCCAAGAATTGCTGCTGCTTTAGATACATCTCAAATAAGTGATATTATTAAAGTTATTGCGCCCGATACCTTTTTAAGACCAATTTATGCAGGAAACGCTTTTGCAACAGTTAAAAGTAAAGATGCAAAAAAATGTGTAACTGTCAGACCAACATCTTTTGATCCATGTGAAAGCTCAGGTGGATCAGCCCCAATAGAAAAAGCAGATCCTGGTGAAGAATTTGCAAAAACAAAATTTGTCAAAAGAGAAGAAGTAAAATCAGATAGACCCGAACTTGGTACAGCGAGAGTTGTTGTTTCTGGTGGAAGAGGAATGCAGAGTGGTGATAATTTTAAATTAATTACCTCTTTAGCTGATAAATTAAATGCAGCTATCGGAGCATCAAGAGCAGCAGTTGATGCAGGATACATAAGTAATGATCATCAGGTTGGTCAAACTGGCAAAGTTGTTGTCCCTGATTTGTATATCGCTGTTGGTATCTCAGGTGCTATTCAACATTTAGCTGGTATGAAAGAAAGTAAAGTGATTGTGGCAATCAATAAAGATGGTGAAGCGCCAATATTTAGTGTCGCAGATTATGGACTTGAAGCCGATCTTTTTGAAGCAGTTCCCCAGTTCTTGGAGGAATTGAACAAATTAAACACTATACAAAAATAATATAATCTGTAAAAAATTGAATATGTCCAGAGAGACAATGGAATATGATGTAGTTATTGTAGGTGGTGGTCCATCAGGATTGGCCACAGCTATTAGATTAAAACAACTAAATTCAGAATTAAATATTTGTTTGTTAGAGAAAGCATCTGAAATAGGTGCGCATATTTTAAGTGGAAATGTTTTTGAAACAAGAGCTTTAGATGAATTAATTCCTGGTTGGAAAGAATTGAATTCACCTATAAAAACTAAAGTTACTAAAGAAAAATTTTTATTTTTAGGAAAATATAAATCATTAAGCTGGCCGACCTGGTTACTACCAGCGGTTCAAAAAAATCATAAAAATTATATTATTAGTCTTGCAAACTTATGCCGATGGCTTGCAGAACAGGCTGAGACACTTGGTGTTGAAATTTTTCCAGGATTTCCAGCAAGTGAAATATTATATAACGATGATGGTTCTGTTAAAGGAGTTGCAACTCAAGATATGGGTTTAGATAAAGATGGAAATAAAAAAGATAGTTATGAGCCTGGTATTGATCTTATTGGTAAAGTAACTGTATTTGCAGAGGGCTGTAGAGGTCATTTAGGTAAACAATTAATTAAAAAATTTGAATTAGATAAAGGAAAAGATCCACAACAATATGGAATTGGTTTTAAAGAAATCTGGGAAATAGATAAAAAAAATCATGAAGAAGGTATGGTCATGCATACGGCTGGCTGGCCTTTAGATAAAAACACTTATGGTGGAAGTTTTATTTATCACGCTGAGAATAAACAAGTTTTTTTAGGCTATGTCATTGGATTAGATTACAAAAATCCTTACCTATCTCCTTTTGATGAATTCCAAAGATTTAAGACTCATCCGGCAATCAAAAAAATTATTGAAGGAGGAAAAAGAATTTCTTATGGAGCACGAGCTTTAATTGAAGGTGGTTTTCAAAGTTTACCAAAAATGTTTATGCCTGGAGCATTACTTATTGGATGTGATGCGGGTACACTTAATATGCCTAAAATAAAAGGTTCGCATACAGCTATGAAAAGTGGAATGATAGCGGCTGAAACTATTGATGAACATTTTAAATTGAAAAAAGATTTATCAATTTTTGAGGAAAAGTTCAAAAATAGCTGGGTTTATGACGAACTTTATAAGGCTAGAAATGTCAAACCAAGTTTTAGCTGGGGTCTCATTTTAGGTATTATTTTTACAGGAATAGATCAAATTTTGTTTAGAGGTAGAATGCCTTTTACTTTAAAACATAAACATGCTGATCACGAAACACTTAAGCCAGCAAATGAAATGCCTAAAATTGAATACCCAAAACCTGATAATATCATCACATTTGATAAAACAAGCTCGGTATATTTAACTGGAACAAACCACGCTGATAATCAACCAGTACATTTGAAATTGAAAGATCCAAATTTGCCAATTAGTTATACTTTAGAAAAATTTGATGAACCTGCCCAAAGATATTGTCCAGTTGGAGTTTATGAAGTTCAAAATGAAAACAATGTTCAAAAGTTTGTGATTAACTCACAAAATTGTATTCATTGTAAAACATGTGATATTAAGGAACCATCTCAAAATATTACTTGGGTTACCCCAGAAGGTGGTGGGGGTCCTAAATATGGAAATATGTAATTAATTTTGTAAAAAATTTACCAAAACTATTGTTATTCCAACAACTCCAATCCAAATCAAAAGATTTTTTAAAAAAATTTTTTTGTTTTTGTTAGCGTAATAAAAACCAGGAAAGACTAAAACTATCAATAATAAAAGATAAATAGTTGATAATATTTCATCACTCATTTGATTCTTATCAAGAAAGATCTATTGCAAATTTTTTAAGAGTTTCAATCGGTATAACTTTTAAAGTATTCTCATGGGTTCGTTTTAAATATATTGGACATCCTTTTCCTGCTTCTAATGCTCTTGCATACCAGGATGCACAAACACACCACCCATCACCATCTTTTAAACCTGGAAAACCAAACTCAGGATGTGGAGTTATTAAATCATTTCCAGCTTGTTTACACCAATCGAGAAATTCTGTTGTTACTTTTGCACAAACTGTGTGAACACCATGATCGTTTTCGTCTGTATTACAACATCCATCACGATACCAACCTGTCAAAGGGTCAAGAGAACATTCCTCTAATTTTTCTCCGAGAACATTTTTTTGATTTTTATTCATTTAGTGAGTTGAAAAATAAATATCATCATCTAAGAGAGCATTAAATGAAACTGATCTTCTTTCTTCATTAGAGTCAGAAAAAGGATAAACAGCGTGCATTACATAATGAGGAAAAAAATAAAAGTCTCCTACTTCGGGCAATATATCCATTATAGCATTTGATAAAAAAGATTTTGATCCATGTATAAGTTGTAAATGTCCATTTTTGTTTGGTTTATTTTTTTGTTTTGTATTTCCTAAACTAGAGGGAACTTTTGTGTATCCTACTCCAGAAATATGACCTGAATGCATATGTATTGGATTATATTCATTTTGATATTGTCTCACAATCCATGAACCTGTTATTTGAAATTTTTTGATATTCTTATTTTTTGTTTGAGAAATCCAATTTGAAACTTCACCTAATAAAAATTTGCCAAAACCACTTTCTTTCATAAATTTTTCATCAAGATAAATTTCTTGAGTCACATTTCCAGCCAAGTCACTCCCAGCATCAAGCTTACTTCCTTCTAAAGTATCTTTTGATTTTTTATCAGTATACTCGTTTAATTTTTTTATTAACTCATCAGGCATTTTTACTTTTAGTATTGATGGGCCAAAAGGTTTAAATATTGTTCTAGACATATTAAATTTTAGTAGGATTTGGTTGATCTTTGTATATTTCCTCAGGATCAAACTTTTTTTCTTTTTCTAGAAATTTCATTTCAATTTTTCTGCCATTATCAATTGTTCCTAATGGAATTGATCTATAGAAACAAGATCTATAACCAACATGACAACTGGCCCCACTTCCTATGTCAACAGTTAACCAAATTGAGTCCTGATCATCATCTATTCTTATTTCTTTAACTTTCTGAACAAAACCACTTGTATTCCCTTTATGCCAGAGAGCATTTCTCGATCTACTAAAATAATGAGCTTCTTTAGTCTCAATAGTTTTTTTTAAAGCTTCAACATTCATATATCCGTGCATCAATATATCTTTAGTTTTATGGCACATGGTAACGACTGGGATAAGCCCATCATTATCAAATTTTGGTGATAGAAGTTTTCCCTCCTCTATTTCGACTACATTTTCTCTTTTTTTGAACATTTAAGGTGATTATGTAGCACATATCTAGATATATTAAATATTTTAAAAAGAAGCATTTATAGGTATAAAACGTCCAATGAAACTAGTTAAAAATACAGACAACAATAAAGATTTAAAAAAAGTATCAGATAAAGATGCTGAAGAGGCTTTCAAAACTATTTTAACCTGGATGGGTGAAGATCCTAACCGAGAAGGTTTATTAGAAACTCCTAAAAGAGTTGTTAAAGCTTTTAAAGAATATTTTAAGGGGTATAAAGAGGACCCAAATGAAGTATTAGAAAAAACTTTTGGTGATGTTGAAGGTTATGATGATATGGTCATTCAAAAAAATATTTCAGTACAAAGTCATTGTGAACATCATATGGCACCTATAATTGGTAAAGCACACGTAGCATATATTCCAAAAGATCGAGTGGTTGGATTAAGTAAATTAGCAAGAGTTGTTGAAGTTTTTTCAAAAAGATTACAGACACAAGAGAGATTAACCATGCAGATTGCGAATACCTTAATGAAATCTCTGGATGCTAAGGGTGTAGCAGTAACTATCGATTCTACTCATCAATGTATGACAATGAGAGGAATTAAAAAAGAGCAAGCATCAACTGTAACAAACTATTATTTAGGTCAATTCAAAGAGGATCTTAGTTATCAAAATAGATACTTGAGATTTATTAGTATAACAAAAGAATAAAGTGTCTGAACAATTTAAAGCTTTAATCCTGAATCAAAAAGGTGAGGAGTTTACTAGAGAAGTAAAATCTATAGATAAAAGTTTTTTAAAGCATGGTGATGTAACTATAAAAGTCGATTATTCAGATCTTAATTTTAAAGATGGAATGATTTTAAAAAATGGAGGAAGATTAGTAAAAGAATTTCCCCATATACCTGGAATAGATTTTTCTGGTACAGTTTTAGAAAGTCAAAGCTCAAAATTTAATTCTGGCGATGAAGTAATTTTAACTGGCTTTAGAGTAGGAGAAATTTTTTATGGAGGATATTCACAAATAGCAAAAGTAAATAGTGATTTTCTAGTAAAAAAACCAAAAGACTTAACTAGTAAACAGGCTATGATTTTAGGTACGGCAGGTTTTACTTCCTTGATGGCTGCTTTTGCGATCAAAGCAAGAGAGGAGATTTTACTTGGTGAAAAAGTAAAAAATGTATTGGTTACAGGAGCAACAGGTGGTGTAGGAAGTACTGCAGTAATGATTTTAAACAAAATGGGATATGATGTTACTGCTGTATCAGGAAAAGACTCTAAGGCTAATTATTTAAAATCTCTAGGTGCTAAAAACGTAATAAATCGCGCAGAATTTGATAAAGATCCAAAGCTAATTGATAAAGGCTTGTGGGATGGAGTTGTAGACACTGTAGGGGGAAAAATTTTAGCTAATGCAATTGTTCAAACAAACCCGACAGGTATAATTGCAGTGTGTGGAAACGCAAATACTAACGAACTAAATACAAATGTAATTCCATTTATGTTGAGAGGAATTAAACTATGGGGAATGGACTCTGCAAATTGCAGTATTAGAAGAAGAGAATTTATTTGGGGCGAGGCATCAAAATTGATTGATTTTGATTTATTAGAAAAATCTATTCAAATAGTTAGTTTGGAGGACTTAATTGAAACTTATCCTAAAATACTTAAAGGTGAGATTTCTGGAAGAGTTTTGGTTGATGTAAACAAATAATGGATTGGGATAAACTAAAAATATTTCATGCTGTTGCGGAAGCAGGAAGTTTTACTAACGCAACTATAAACTTAAACCTTAGTCAATCAGCAATAAGCAGACAAATCCAATCACTCGAACAAGATTTAAAAGTCCAGTTGTTTGAGAGACATGCTAGAGGACTTACTCTAACAGAAAATGGCGAATATGTTTTCAAAACTGCCCATGAAGTAATAAGTAAACTAAAAGAGGTAGAGACATCTTTAGGTGATCAAAAAAACAAACCTACAGGAAAATTAACTATTACAACAGTGAGAAGTTTTGGTACTCATTGGTTAACACCTAGAATCCAAGAATTTATGAGATTAAATCCTGAGATTGAAATCGAGTTAATTTTTGAAGATAAAGAATTAGATTTAAGCACTAGACAGGCAGATATTGGAATTTTTATGAGAAGACCAAAACAATTGAACTATATTCAAAAAAAATTAGTTGATTTAAAATACTATATTTATGGCTCAAACAAATATTTAGAAAAATATGGGATGCCAAAATCAATAAATGACTTAAATAAACATAAATTTATTTCTTTTGGAAAAGGTGCGCCTTCTCCAGTATATAATCCTGACTGGGTTCTTAAATTAGGGATGTCAGAAGGAAAAAAAAGAAAACCAATAATGAAGGTTAATAGTGTTATGGGTTTATTACTTGCTGTAGAGTCTGGTGTAGGATTAGCAGCGTTGCCTGAATATTTAGTCGAAAATTCGAATAATGTGATTAAAGTTCTTCCTAAATCTGAGGGTCCAATAACAGAAGCCCACTTTGTTTATCCTCAATCCCTAAAAAATACAGCAAGGGTTCAGGCTTTTAGAAATTTTTTATTTAGTAAAATAGGCGACTGGAAGTCTTAAATTTTAAAACACAAATTTACAACCTGAGGTTTTAAAGTGCGACACTCTTGCGATTGATAATCATTCTCATTGATAATAGTTATCATTCTCAATCAATTGTGCGTAAGAAAGAGTAAAAAAAAATGAAAAAAATGCAGATTTTGGCATTAATTGCATCTTTGCTTGTTTCATCTATTGCAATGGCAAGTGAAGTAAATGTTTTTAATGCAAGACACTATAAAGCAGACTCTGAGCTTTATTCTAAATTTACAAATATGACTGGGATCAAAGTTAATTTGATAAATGGAAAATCAGGTGCTTTAGAAAAAAGAATCATTAGTGAAGGTGCAGACTCATCTGCTGACTTATACATCACTGCAGACGCAGGAAGATGTGGTGCAATGGATGCAAAAGGTGCACTTCAAGGTGGTTTAACATCTGCAGCTATTAAAGATGCTGTTCCAAAAAGCTTTAGAACAAATAAGTGGGTTGGAATCGCAAAAAGAGCAAGAATAATTTATTATTCACCAGAAAGAGTAACTGGTGCTGAATTATCTGGAATGACTTATGAAGGTTTAGCTGATCCAAAATGGAAAGGTAGATTAGTAATAAGAAAATCTAGCAACATTTATAATAAATCTCTTGTAGCGTCTTTAATTAAAAATAATGGGAAAGCTGCAACAGCAGCATGGGCTGAAGGAGTTGTTGCAAACATGGCAAGAACACCAACAGGTAATGATAGAGCTCAAATTATGGCAGTCGCAGCGGGTGAAGCTGATATTGCTGTAGCTAATACTTACTATTTGGCTCTTATGTTATCTGGTAAAAAAGGTGCAGAGCAACAAGAAGCTGCAAAAAAAGTTAAAGCTTTTTTTCCTAATCAAAACGATAGAGGAACGCACATGAATGTTAGTTGTGCTGCCTTAGTAAAAGGTGCGCCTAACAAAGCTAATGCTGTAAAACTTGTAGAGTTTTTATTAACTCCAGAGTCTCAAGAGCATTTTACAAATAATACTTTTGAGTTTCCAATGATTGATGGTGTTTCACCAAGTCCATTAGTAGTCAATAATTTGGGATTAGATTTCAAACAAGATATGAAAACTAAATTAGCTTCTTATGGAAAAAATCAAGCTGCTGCAGTAGAAGTAATGACAACTGCTGGTTGGAAGTAACAAATGGAAGAAAAAAAGAAATTTATTTCTGAAGTTGATTTAAATAAATCTTCCAAAGCATGTTCCCCATGTAGTTTGGAGTGTGAAAAAATCAACAAAAGAGTAAATAACAGAAAGCTTTCAGAAATTGAAACTGAGGAGGTTCCGCATATCCTAAAAGTATTTGATTTTTGATTTTTCTGGGTGTTCATGTGCCTTAACTAAGATGTCTCCTTATTAAGGCCATGAACATAATACTTTCATGTTTATAAGGCGGATTATAAATTATGAGAATAAATTTTTGGTATATATCTTCTTTTGTAATTTCATTATTTGTAATTATTCCAATTTTAACTGTCTTTTCTAGTTTTTTAGATAATACCTCTAATTACTATCAAGTATTAAAAGATACTTTTTTAATGGAGTATATTTTTAATTCTTTAATCTTATTGGCGAGTGTTTTAATTTTAACTTTTTTTATAGGGACAGGATCAGCTTACTTAGTTTCATTTTTTGATTTTCCGTTTAGTAATTTTTTTAAATGGGCACTAATTTTATCTTTTGCTGTACCACCTTATATCTATGCATATTCCTTAACAGCTTTTTTTGAAAATTATGGTACCGCCTATACTATTTTAAAAAGTTTATTTGGTGAGGGTAATTACAACCAAATTATTCCTAAATTTGATGGTTTATTAGGTGTGGTATTATCGATTTCATTTTCACTTTATGCCTATGTCTATATTCTAGCTAGAGCATCATTTTTGTATCAATCACAAAACATAATTGATTTGGGAAAAAACCTAGGGTTTACAAAGTTTAAGGCATTTTATTCAATTATTCTTCCAGCAGCACGACCTGCTATAGTTGCTGGCTTATCGCTAGTGGCTATGGAAACACTTGCTGAATTTGGTGCGGTAGATTTCTTCTCAATAAATACGTTAACAACGGGTATCTATAATTCATGGATTGCTTTTGATGATTTAGCATTTGCAAACCAATTATCGTTCTTTTTATTGTTATTTATTTTTGCACTTTTTATTTTAGAAAATTTATCTAGAAAAAATGCCAAATATCACTTCAATACTAAAGCAGGATTTAAACAAAAACAAAAAATACAACTTTCAGGTAAAAAAGCTTTTTTAGCATTTTCCTTTTGTTTTTTAGTATTCTTTTTAAGCTTTTTATTTCCACTTAGTCAGATGATGTATTGGACCTTTAAATTTCCAGAAAATTTGTTTGATTTAAAAATTTTAGATTTATTAATGAATACTCTTTACTTAGTAATTTTATCAAGTCTACTGTTGATAATATTTGGTTTAGTTTCAAATTATGGAAACAGAGTAAATAAAAATAAAACGTTAAATATTTTATCAACATTATCTATTTCAGGTTATGCAATTCCTGGAGTAATTTTAGCTGTCGCATTCATTACCTTTGTTGCATGGTTTGATGATAGTGTGATTAAAAATTTGGGTTTTGTTTCTATCAAAAAAGTTTTTATAGGATCAATTCTTGGATTAGTACTTGTATACTTTATTAGATTTTATTCACTTGCATATAATGGAATTAAATCAGGCTATGAAAAAATTAATATTTCAGTTGATGAAAGCTCATATTTACTAGGTTATTCAAAAAGAAAAACTTTTATGAATATTCACATTCCTTTTCTAAGAAATTCTTTATTATTTGTTGGAATATTAGTCTCTTTAGAAATTATAAGAGAACTACCTATTACTCTCATTTTAAGACCCTTTAATTTTGAAACTTTTGCAACAACAGCATATATCTCTGCATCGGAGGATTTACTCGAGGCTGCTGCGGTACCTTCATTATTTTTGATTTTGATTGCAACTTTTTTCATAATCATTACATCTAAATATATCTTAAGAGATAATTATGAATAAAAATTTTTTTGAAGTTAAAAATGTTGATTTTAGCATAAGTAACAAAACAAAAGTTAAAAATGTTTCTTTTTCAATTGAAAATGAGGGGGATGTTATATGTCTTTTGGGCCCATCAGGAATTGGAAAAACAACTATTTTAAGAACAATTGCAGGTCTTGAAAAAATAAAAAAGGGCACAATTGAATTAAATGGTAAAATTTTATCCTCAGAAAAAATTAATTTAGAGCCAGAAGATAGAAATATATCACTTGCTTTTCAAGATAACAGCTTATTTCCACATTACACAGTTGAAAAAAATATATTACTCGGCTCAGAAAGAAATAAAGAAAAGAATGAAAAAAAAATTAGTTTAAAAGAAATAGTTGATCTTTTAGATATCCAACGAATACTAAATAAGTACCCACACGAAATTAGCGCAGGTGAGGCACAAAGAGCATCTCTTGCAAGATCTTTAATAACTCAGCCCGAATTGTTACTGTTAGACGAGCCATTATCAAATATTGATCAAAGCTTTAAGGAAGAGATTCAAGAAAAATTAAAAAAAATACTTAAGATTTTAAAAATTACCACAATAATAGTTACACATGACTCTTATGAGGCTTTTTATTTGGGATCAAAATGTGGAATAATTTTAAATAATGAGCTCAAACAATTTGATGATCCATATAATGTTTATCATTTACCAAACTCTATTGAGGTTGTTAATTTTTTAAATAGAGGCACCTTAATTCCAGCTGAGGTAACAAGTCCTAAAAGTTTAGAAAATAAAGACCTTGGTACAATCACAGGTAATTTTGTAAAACCATTTCCAATAGGCTCAAAAGTTAAACTTCTAGTGCAACCAGAGGATCTACACCATGATGATAAAAGTAATTTAAAATTTGATATAATAGATAGAAAATTTAGAGGTACTAATTTTATTTATACTCTAAAAACCCCAAGTAATGCAATAATTCCAGTTTTTGTTCATTCCCATCATATACATCAACATGAAGTTGATGAAAAATTTGGTATTAAAAAGCCAATTCATATTGATCATATAGTTTGCTTCTAATAAAAAGTATTTTAATAAAATGAAAAGTAATCTTCAGATTTTTTTGAAAGGAATAATTGATGTAAGTCCATTAATGATACCGGTGGTACCTTTTGGTTTGATATTTGGTGTACTATCAATTGATATTGGTTTTACCCCATTAGAAACGATGGGAATGTCTTTAATAGTATTTGGGGGTGCTTCTCAAATAGTTCTTTTACAATTATTTTCTGGAGGTGCGTCTTCTTTAGTAATTATTAGTTCAGTTGGGGCCGTCAACTCCCGACATCTTCTTTATGGTGCTGTAGTTTCTGAACACATATCAGATTTAAAATTAGTCTGGAAAATAATAATTTCTTACTTTTTAATTGATCAAGCTTTTGCAGTATCTAATGAATATCTCAAGAAAAATAAAAATAATAATAGATATTTTCATTTAGTTGGTGGTGGAGCCACTTGTTGGGTAATCTGGCAATCAACTACATTTTTAGGTATTATTCTTGGGGCCGCTATTCCAGAAAAACTTGGTTTAAGTTTTGCTGTTCCATTAACGTTTCTAGCTTTATTAGTTAACGACTTTAGAAAATTTATAAATGTTATTGTAATTATAATCTCAGGATTAGTGGCTACACTTGGATATAATTATATTCCTTTCAAAGCTTACGTCATAGTTGCGGCTTTAGCGGGATTATTTACAGCAATGATATTGACAAGGGAAAATAAAAAAGCATGAGCAATTGGGCATTAATTCTATATTGTGGATTGATTACCTATCTAACGAGATTTTCTATGATAGCTTTAATTAAAAAAGAAATGTTTAATGATAGAATTAGGGAGATATTGTCGTTTGTGCCGTCTGCAATATTTCCTGCAATAATTTTTCCAGCAATTTTTATTAATGATAAAGGCTTGTTCGTAATAGATAATAATCCAAAGATATTAGCTGCAATAATTGCAATGGTTATTGGTATTTTCTCTAGAAGTATAATTGCGACAATATTTTCAGGATTAGCTTCTTATTGGTTTTTAATATTTGTTGTATAAATAATTATGGAAAAAATTTTAATTATTTGTTTTCTTTTATTTACATTCAATGTCAATGCGATGGAAAAAGAAACAACTTTTAAAAAAGAATTATTTGATAAAGCACAATCTGAAGGCAAGGTTGTAGTGGTGAGCTCATGGATTAAGTATTGTATGTCATGTGCTAGTCAAATGAAAGTTTTACAAAAAGCAAAAAATGATTTTAAGAATATTGAATATTTTGCATTTGATGTCACCAACAAAGAAATTGCTAATTTTTTTAATGTACAATATCAAACTACACTTTTAATTTTCAAAGATAATATAGAAGTTTATCGAAGTCTTGGAGAGACTACTAAAGAATTAATCTATAAAGCTTTAGAGTCCTCGATTTAATTTAAACACCTAAATTAATATTTTTAGATACATTAAAATCAATTTGAGTAGGTTTTTTTAAATTAAGATTGTTCATGATTTCAATATACTCATCAACACTGCTTACTTGTAATCTAGGATTTTGTTTTTTTTCTTTTCCAATCGTACTTACTTTTTCACCTTTATAATCATGAGCAGGGTACAAAAGAGTTTCCTCAGGCAATTTTAAAAGTTTATTAAATATTGAATTATAAGCATCTTTTGAACTACCATTTTGAAAGTCTGTTCGACCAGTCCCGTTAATTAGTAGTGTGTCACCTGAAAAAAGATAATTATCCATTAAAAAGCTATAACTATCTGAAGTATGTCCAGGAGTATACATTGCTCTAATTTTAAGATTATCTAGACTAATATATTCATCATCTTTAACTTTTATTTCAACGGCATCTGCAGGAGTATGGGCGCCCATAATAGTAGAACATTTAGTAATATCTTTAAGCTTAGAAGCTCCTGTTACATGATCTGCATGTATATGAGTATCAATTACTTTTACTAATTTTAAATCTAACTCTTTTAGTAAATTAATATATTCACCAACATTTTCTATCACTGGATCAATAATTAATGCCTCTCTTCCTTTTCCAGATGAGATTAAATAGGTATATGTTGAGGAATTTTTATCGAATAATTGTTTGAAAATCATTTAATTATAATAACACATAAGTACAAATTGACCCATTGTAAAAATAATACTTAGGATTATTTTCTTACACATCATGAAAATGTTAAAATTTTTAATTATCTTTTTATTTACTTATACATTCGCCTATGCTGATAAAAATATGAAAATCGGCTCTAAAGGTAAAGAAAGTGAAGTCTCACGTATAGTTAAAGTTGTGATGTATGACAACTATTATGAACCAAGTTCATTTCAAATTAAAGCTGGTGAAACAATTAAATTTGAAGTGGAAAATGCTGGTATGCTTGTCCACGAATTTAATATTGCAAATAAGATGATGCATATGAAACATCAACCAGAAATGATAAAAATGGTTGAAAATGAAATTCTACTAGCTGATTCTATTGATAAAGAAAAAATGAAAAAAATGGCAAAAATGGATAAAGCTATGGCCCATTCACACAGCAATAGTGTCTTACTTGAACCAAAACAAAAGGGAGAAATCATCTGGAAATTTGATAATGCAGTTAACATTGAAGTAGCTTGTAATGTTCCTGGTCATTATCAAGTTGGAATGATTGCCAAAGTTGATATAAATTAACTTAATGGATACAACAGCCAAGGCCAATTTTCATTGGTTATGCAAACATACTTGGAAAAGAAGTGCCAAAAACACCGCTTGGTGTTTATTGGGTTGTGCAATCGGAGATTTAGGTACAATTTTATTTTTTCAGCTAACAAAAATTCCGTTTCCTGTTTTAGGAATTATGATTTTAGCTATCATTAATGGTTTGATTACAAGTATTATTTTGGAAACAATTATATTAATGAGACAAAATTTTGATTTTTCAAAAGCTTTTAAAACTGCAATTGGAATGAGTTTTATATCAATGATAAGTATGGAAGTTGCTATGAACTTAACTGATTTCTTTTTAACCGGTGGTGCAATATTAACATGGTGGGTTGTGCCAATTATGCTCTTAGCCGGTTTTTTAACTCCTTGGCCATATAATTATTGGCGATTAAAAAAATTTAATATTGCGTGTCACTAAAGAATTGGGATAATAAAACTTGGCTTTCATCGAATGATTACATTGAATCTTTTAATAATTTTTTAATTAAACAAACAAAACTCAATCAAAATACTCAAATATTAGATATTGGATGCGGCCGAGGAAAAATATTAGGTTGTTTAAGATCAAAATTAAAATTAAAAAAAAAACCTTTAGGAATAGATATCATAAATCATAAAGATAGAGATAAGAGAATTAATTTTAAAAAAATTGATGCTTTAAATTTTGCTTTAAAAAGTGAAAAAAATTTTGACTTAATTTTGATAAAACAAACAATACATCTGGTAAAATTAAATGTTATAAAAAAATTATTAGCTTTATTAAAGAAAAAATTAAATCCACAAGGTAAAATCTTAATTTTTACATTAGATACACAAACAAATGAAATTCCGACTTTTAAGCTTATGCGTCTAAAGCTAAACAAGTCTTTAAACCGAGATAAAAAAATATTAAAGATAATTACAAAATTATATCCTTATAGTATAAAGAAAAAATTCACGTTTAGTGTTAATATTGATAAAAAAAGATATTTAGAGATGGTTAAAAATAGATATATTTCAACTTTAATACCTTTATCTAAAAAACAAATTCTTAAGGGAGCCAAGGAAATTGAAATCAAATATAAAGATATTTTAAAATTCAGGGATAAATTAATTTGTATAATGATAAAAAATTAATTAAAACCAATCTATGAATCATTTTTTTTATAAATTTAACAATTTTTTTTCTAATTTTGAAGCTCTAGGCTCTCTTTTTTTAAGACTTGGTGTTGGCATAGCTTTTATTATTTATGGTTATGGAAAATTCCCTTTGCCTCCTGAGGGACTTACAGAATACTTCGATCTACCCCCATTTCTTGCAAGTCTAGTAGCAATTTCAGAGCTCTCAACTGGAATAGTTTTGATAGTTGCTCATTTTATTAAAAATTCGGTTGGACATATTTTGACAAGATTAGCAGGTTTAAATATTGTTATTTTGATGATTTGCATTTTTGCTGTAGCCCACAGAGATTGGTTTATCACTAAACAATTATTTACCAATATACAAATTTTTCTTTTAATTGGTGGATTATTTTTTCTGTTAAAAGGAAATAAAGTTTAATTAATCTATAAATTTATATACTAAAGAAATATTTTAGAATAAGGGGTTTGCTCTTTTGTTCTCCAACCAAAAGAGCTCCCCTTAACTGCCTATTTGGCATTTAAGTCCTATCGGACTATAAAGTTTATTCTATTCATTTTTATGAAATATAAAGTTACCCAGCTAAGTGTCAGGCGGCATCTGACTCATTATAAAACTTACCTCCTTGAGTTAAAGGTAAATTTTGAGTTGGTTGTATACAAGAAATTTATTTTAATTTTTTAAAGATTTAATTCTTGAATACAACCAGTTTATTTTATAAAATCCGCACAATTAAAATATTTCCCCCAATAAGAGAATTTTAAATTGAATATAAATTTAATATCTATATTGTTTTGATATGAAATATATAACAGGATTAATAAATTTAATTATAAGTTTAATAATCTCCACTATCATAATATATGGCATAAATATAATTGCTGGATTTGCTGGAGCAGATTATTCATTTAGTCATGGGGAAACTTTTATGATTTGGATATTAATGGCTATACTTGTTAATAATTGTTTGAAAAGATAAATTTAAATATTAAATTTTCTTTTTAGATATTTAAGCTTACCCTCTGTGCTATCATAATCTATGTAACATCCTTGTAAAAATCTATCACCTTCATTTGCATTAAAAGAGGTCCTGCCATGTAATAATCTATGATTATCCATCATTAATAAATCACCAGGAACTAACTTGAATTCTAATCTAAATTTATCAGAATTATATAACTCAGATATTTTGTTCCTAGCCTCATAATATAAGTCTAATTTTTTTTTTTCTAGTAAAGGAACGAAATCTAATCTCGGACTAAATCTTACTTGTTTAAAATTCTTATTTTCATCAAGTTTTATCATTTCCGCCCAATCCTCCAGCACAATATCTTTATCAATAAATTGATATCTAACTTTTGTTTTTGTTAATATTTCATAGTAATTAGGATAATCTTTTCTTAATTTTTCAGTGACTGTATAGCCATCCACAAGGGTCGAATAGCCTCCTTTAACATCATTTTTAATACAATGCAGTAATTGAATACAGGGCACAGGATTTCTATAAGGGTTATCAGTATGAGGTGCTAATGCTAAAGACGTGTAAGCTAAATCGTTAGGATTTGGTTTTGATTTAACATTAAAAAACTCACCAAAATTTGTTCGTCTTATACTTCCAATAGAGTTGGCAAATTTAACTATAAAATTACCTTTTGTAGGAACATTCTTAAAAATTACAAATCCAAATTTATAAAAATTATATAAAGCATTTATCATTTTTTTATTATTAAATATATTCTTATCAAATTTAAAATTATTTAAAGTTTTTAAAGAAGAGTCCCATTTTATTTTTTTTATAAATTCTACATCATCTAATTTTAAGAACTCTTTAATTATACTTTTGATATTAAATTTAGTTTTGATACCATCATTAAATAAAATTTCCAAAGATTTACCAGACACTTTAAGTTTATTTATCTTAATATTTTTTCTAAGCTCAGTCGGGTCAAATAATCTCTGTTGGGTCCTTTTATCAACAAAATTATCCCCATTTACTCTTTCTCTTAGCCAAAATGGGTGGATCTCTTTTTTTAACCCGTTGTTATTAAAAAAAACTTTTTTATCCGATAACTCAATTTTCATGATGAATTAGATATTTATTTAAAATTTTACTTTAATCAACACAAATTAAATTGTATTAGTTATTTGTGATTAAATTAAAATCCTCAGAATATAAGATTTATTCAAAATTTGTTAAAAATTTAGCAATTAAATTAACAAAATTTTATTATTCGAAACTAAATAAAAAATTCAAAGTAGTTAATAAACTTAAAGGAAAAGGTTATGACCCAGTTACAAGTGCTGATAAAGCATTTGAAAAATTTATAAGAAATGAAATTAAAAAAAATTTTCCAAATCATGAAATTATAGGTGAGGAATTGGGATATAAAAAAACCAAAAGCGAGTACTCTTGGGTTATAGATCCAATTGACGGAACCAGATCTTTTGTAATTGGGAACCCAACATGGAGCAATTTAATATCACTCAATTATAAAGGAAATCCTGTATTGGGTCTTGCAAATTTCCCAATACTAAAAAAATATTATTACAATGTCTCAAATAAAAAAGCTTACGTTTCAATAAATGGAAAAAAAATAAATCTTAAAGTAAATCATAGTGCCAAAACCTCTAATATGAAAATGTCAGCAGCTTTTCATGGCTCTTTAAGATTAGACCAGCAAAAAAAAATTCCACAAATATTAAAGAGAATGCAGTTCCCTTGCGCGGATGCTTTAAGTTATGCACACTTCACTGAAGGAAAAATTGATGTTGTGCTTCAATGTTCAAATGAAATTTGGGATATTCATGCTTTAATTCCAATAATCAATGCTGCTGGTGGAATAGTAACGACTTGGAGCAATGATGATCCAAAAAAAGCGGGAAACATAATTTGTTCTGCAAATAAAAATATTCACAAAAAAATTCTAAAGATTTTGAAACCTGTTTCTAAATAGTTTTACCGATTGTATTAAGTAATATTACTCCAATAATAATTAAAGCAATACCTAGTATTCCATACAAATTAGGGATCTGATTATATTTAAATACACCAAATAAAGTAACTGCTGTAATAGTAAGTCCGCCATAAGTTGCATAAGCAAATCCAACAGGAATAATATTCATTGCTTTTGATAAACAAAAAATACAAGCCACTATAGAAATTGCACAAAAAATTGTTGGTCCAAGATTTGTAAATCCATTAGTTGATTTTAAAAAACCATTAGAAGTTATTCCAAGAATAATTCCTAAAAATAAAAAAATATATCCTGATAAATTAGTCATAGATTTAACCAGTTTTACCCAGTAGATTTACTATAAGCACTCCTGAAATTATTAAAATTAGACCAATGATTGTATAAAGATCAGGTATTTGATTAAATTTATAAATTCCAACGATTGTTGTAGCTATTATACACAAACCTGCAAACGATGCGTAAGTTATACCAACTGGAACTGTTTTCATAACAATAGATAATGTAAACATACAACCAACTATTGTTATTGCTGTTAATAAACTTGGTATTAACAATGTAAAACCATTTGCACCTTTGGCAAAACCATTTGCTGCAGTACCTAAAATAACTGCAAGTATAAGAACTATGTATGCAATTATATTATTCACGATTAGAAGAATATTATTATTTGGTAATTTTATCTACAAATTTTTCCACTATTGGAGCTACAATTGTTGTTGCTACCAAAGCAACAGGCAAGCTTATTGACCAAGCTTTTAGAAATCTTTTATAATAGAGTTCGTCATAACCTGTATTTATATATGTAATAATGAGTGTCATGATCAAACTCATGCCAAGACCCATAAAGAATATAAATATTAATTTTGAATATTTTTTTGGAAACATAGTAAAATTATAGATTAAAAATAAGGAAATAAAAATATATTACCCATAAAAAACAGACTGCCATTGTTAAGAAAATTATTGTTACACCAGTGGTTGTTTCATTTTTGTATTTTTTATTTACTTCTTTTCTCCACTTTTTTGGATAAAGAGGAATAGTAAAAGCATAGATAATTAAAAAAATATCAAGTGCGGTTAGAATTATACAAATAAATAGTAATTGACTCACCTATTTAGGCATTGGGGTAGCGCCAGTCTCTAAACTTATAATTTTTCCTTCTTTATATTTATAGACTGCCATTACAGCTTCAACATTTCCATCATTAAAAGTTACGATTGAATGATGTATACCAACTTCATTATTTTCATAAACAACTCGCGCTTTTTCTTGATTTATATCACCACTCATTGCCCATTTGATTACATCAGCTTTTCCTAGAGAATTTCCAGATTTATGCATTGTAAATTTAAAATCATCATGCAAAAGCTCATTCATAGTTGCTTCGTCTTTATTATCTATTGCATCAGTATATCTTTTTAATATAGACATGTGATCCTCTTTTTTTAATTAACATAAATTTTATCAGCAAGACCATAACATAAAACAGCACTTAAAATGGTCAAAACTAAAGGGGCATATATTCCTTCATCAGATGTTTTATCAGTGTGTCCAAGTTTATTAATCTTTGTGTTATAAAATCCAACTATAAAGGCAGATAAGTTCTGTAAAAAAATGAGGTTAAAGAATCCCCATGTTGCTTCTAAACCACTAGGTCTTACGAAGCCAACATAGATAGCCATAATTACAGAACCAAAAAATATCGATCCAAAAAATCTAACCATCCCTGCACCAGTATCATCAATACCATACTGATCTAAAAAAGATTTGGTTTGGAAAACACATCTAAATCCGTAATAAGCAAATCCTATAAAATGAATTATAAAAACTGCTAAATAAAATATTCCATTAAATTTTTCTATCATTTTGTCTCCTTAATCGTTAAATACCATTCTCATTTCGTCTTGTATTGTGCCTTCTTTAAAAACACCCTTCATTTTTTTTTGAAGTTCAATAAATTTAGGATCAGCAGACATGTTTTGATCATTTTCAAAAGCTTTGTCAGTAAATTGTTCTCCAACTAAAGTTTCTCTAACTGTTCTAGGATTTCCACCAATTTGAAAAGAAAAATAAACTTCATGATCAGGATAATGTTTTTTTCTAACTTCAGCTAAGCCTTTAGATATTTCCATAGCCTCACCAAGTTTATCATCATAAACACCGATAGTTCTTGTGTAGATTGCTTTCATTTTTACTCCTTTTTTTAATAAGAGTCTGACTCTTCACATATTACAATTGTACTTTTTGGGTCAGTAGCCTTTCTTCTTTGAACGACAATTTTTTGATGTTCATCAGAATTATACCAGCCTAAAGCTTTATCTTTATTTGGAAATTCAATTACTACTGTAAGGGTAGTTTCTTCTCCTTCTTTGACTAATTTATCTGGAGTTCTTACCAAAAATTTTCCATCAAAAGGCTTTAATGTATCTGCAACTTTACTTGCATATTCTTTTGCAAACATATCTGGGTTTGTAACTGTTGGAACTGCCACTAAATATGCTTTTTTCATTGTCTATTCCTATTTTGCATTATAGTCCATTACTTGGTCAGTGCACTCAGTAAATTTATGTGGTTCAAAGAAGTCGTTCATTTGACCTAGTTGATTAATTATGTCTTCCTCACTATTTCCTTTCCACCAGCAAAACATTTGCATTGTATCAGCTGGTGTATTCCAAGTCATCTGACACGCAGCCTTATCGCTTGTCATTGATTTAATTATATCTTCCATTTTCATTGAAGCTACTGTTTCACTAAATTTATCTTTCATTTCTTTAGATTTGAAAGTGTGAGTTACCATATAGTTTTTCATTTTTTTCCTTTCTTTTTAGCTTTTAAAAAGAGCAAGAGCTTCATTTAAAAGTTTTTCAGATTTAGCATGATCACCAGCTTTGTGTGCATCCATACCTTGGTCTCTAAGTTCTTGAGCTTTTTTAATTTTATCGTCAACATTATTAGCCATCATTGGACAAGAACCTGCATATGCCGAACTAACAAATAAGACTAGGCAAAGTGATAATAATATTTTTTTCATAGTATCCTCCTTATTATTTTGCTTTGGTTAAATGATAAACTGAATAGCTATCTAATACTGCTGACATAACAGGTTTTGATACTTCAGTCCCTTCAATAAATTTATATAAAGCGGCTTCATCCGTACAAAAAATCTTAAACATAACAGTACTTTTATCTGGGGTTGCCGTACCAATTGTTTTTTCTACTACAGCTACCTTTGCTCTTTCTGCTAAACCCTCAGGTGATTGCATGAAACCCATAAATTTTTCAAATGTACCTTCTTTTAATTTAGCGACTACCAACATTTCTTTTTCCATTTTTTCTCCTTTTTAAATTAATATAAAGTTTGAACTACTTTTTTTACTCTTTCAGCTCCATTTGGAATTGAATTGGCTATAAATGAATGACAATCCTCGGTTTTGGTTTTGTCATATTTAGATCCATAGTATTTATCTACAGCTTTATTTACTCCTTCATCCCACTCTTTTTCTGAGATACCGATTTCAAGAGCGTATGTTTTCAGAACTTTCACTGATGCCATAGACTTTTCTTTCATACTATATTCAAATTGTTCACCAGAAGGTAAGAAGTAGTTAGCCATATAAATTCCACTACACTCCCAAGCTTTTGCTTTATCGCTGTCACTCATTCCTGCATATGCAGAGGTAAAAATTAATAAAGATAATAATAAGATAATTTTTTTCATAATATTAAAATGTTAATTAAAATTATTCTAGAAATGTAGCTGTTTTACTACATGGCTGGTATGCGATATTATAGCCAGCTAGGTATAGGTAGGTTTTTTTCCTTTAAAAATGTTTTGTTAAACATCTTTGAGTTGTATTTATCTGATTTATCACAAAGAATTGTAACGATTGTTTTGCCTGGACCAAGTTCTTTTCCAAGCCTAATTGCTCCTGCAATATTTACTCCACAACTTGTTCCTAAACTTAATCCTTCGTTTTGAATTAGATCATAAAGTATTGGTAACGACTCTTGATCACTGATTGAAAAAGCTCCATCTATTTGAGCTTCAGCAAAATTTTTAGTTATTCTACTTGAACCAATACCTTCCGTGATCGATCCACCTTCTGCTTTTAATTCTCCATTAACTATATGATTATATAGAGCTGAGCCAGTTGGATCCGATAGATAAATTTTGATATCTTTATTTTTCTCTTTTAAGAATTTACTAACACCACCTATAGTTCCTCCTGTTCCAGATGCACAAACAAATCCATCTACTTTACCATCTGTCTGTTCCCAAATCTCAGGACCAGTAGTTTCGTAATGTCCTTTTGCATTAGCAGTGTTATCAAATTGATTAGCCCAAACTACACCATTGTTATTTGTGCTTTTTAATTCTTCAGCAAGTCTTCCAGCAACTTTCACGTAGTTCCCATCATCTTTATATGGTTTAGGTGGTACTAATCTTAAATCTGCACCAATGTTTCTTAACGTATCTTTTTTTTCTTGGGTTTGATTGTCGTTCATTACAATGATTGTTTTATAACCCAAAGAATTACCTAAAAGACATAATCCAATTCCAGTATTTCCTGCAGTTCCTTCAACCACAATACCGCCCTCAGATATTTGTTTCTTTTCTTGTGCGTCTTTAATTAAAGCTAAAGCTGCTCTATCTTTTACTGAGCCACCTGGATTTAAATATTCAGCTTTACCATAGATATTGCACCCTGTGACTTCAGAAGCTTCTTTTAGTTTAATTAAAGGAGTATTTCCAATCGACTCAATAAAGTTATTTTTAATTTGTGTCATTGTTTTTATCTTTATCAGTAACAGCATAGGGTTGAAATCCTTTTGTAGCATCTCCAATCCTTGTGGCTGGAATTCCAACCATTATTGATTTCTCAGGAACATTTTTTGTAACCACTGCATTAGCACCTATTAAAGAATTTTTTCCGATTACTATTGGTCCTAAAATTTGAGCTCCAGACCCAACAACCACATTGTCTTGTAATGTAGGATGTCTTTTAACATTTCTTTGATCACTTGTATTAATACTTGGGGCGATACCACCAAGGGTAACATTGTGATAGATTGTAACGTTATCTCCTATCTCAGAGGTTTCACCAATTACAACACCCATTCCATGATCAATGAATAAATTTTTTCCTATTTTTGCTTTTGGATGAATCTCTATACCAGTTAAGAATCTTGAAAATTGAGAAATGATTCTTGCAACTAAATCAAATTTAGCTATTGCAAAAAAGTTTGCAATTTTGTGAAAAAAAATAGCTTTTATACCCGGGTATGTCAGAATCAAACTAAGCTTTGATTTTGCCGCAGGATCTCTGTCTATTATAGATTGTAAAAAATCATTCATCCTATTTTGTCAACTTGATAAAATTATTTATTGTCTATATAGTGTTTTAAAACAGTATTTAAAGGAGAAATAATGTACAAAAACACAAATTGTTTTCATCTAGCAATTCCATGTGGAGATCTAGAAACAGCTAAAAAGTTTTACAGCGAAACTTTAGGATGTAGACTTGATAATTCAGCACAAGAGTGGGCAGATGTTGATTTTTGGGGGAATGAATTAACTCTACATGCAAGTGAACACAAACTTGATAATGAGAGACATGATGTTGATATGGGCAATGTTTCTGTTCCACATTTTGGAGTCCATCTATCAAGAAAAGATTTTGATACTTTAAAAAATAGACTGAAAGAAAAAGGTGCAAAGTATTATGATGAACCTTATCTTAGATTTAAAGGTACAAAATATGAGCAAGAAACATTTTTTGTAAAAGACCCAAACGAAAATATTTTAGAAATCAAAACTTTAACTGCTAATCCAGAATAATCTTAATTTAGATGGAATACCTAGTATTAGGTTTTCTTACAGGACTTAGTTTAATTTTAGCAATTGGTGCTCAAAATATTTTTGTAATAGAGCAGGGTTTAAAAAAACAACATATCTTTTTAGTTTGTTTTATTTGTTCTATATCAGACTTCATTTTAATATTTTTAGGAATATTTCTTTTTCATTATTTTATTCAATACTTCAACTCAACAATCGAGCTAATATTTAATATTCTTTTAATAATTTTCTTAATTCACTTTATTTATACAAAAATTAAGTCTTTAAATTTAAAAGTTAATTTTAAAGATGAAGTTCTAGATATCTCAAAATTTAATATCTTTTTAAAAACTCTTGGTTTTACATATCTAAACCCACATGTTTATTCAGATACAGTTTTTTTTTTAGGTAATTTTTCAAAAAATTTTATTTTAAATCAAAAAATATTCTTTGGAATAGGGGCATCAATTGCTTCTTTTGTTTTCTTTTTTGTTATTGGGTATTTATCTAAATATTTATCTCAATATGCTCAAAATGAAAAAGTTTGGAAAATAATAAATATATTTATTATTAGTTTTATGAGTTTGCTTACAATATTTGTTATCTTAGAAACAGTTAATTAGAGTATCCGTATTTTCTTAATCTAACATCACCAGTTCTTGCATGTGCCTCCATACCTTCGTATCTAGATATTCTGGCCGCTGCAGCACCTACAAGTTCTGTAGACTCTTTAGTCATTCTTTGGAAACTTAAAGTTTTTATAAATTTACCTACAAATAAACCACCTGTATATCTTCCAGCACCTTTAGTAGGTAAAATGTGATTTGTACCTGAACATTTATCTCCATAAGCTACCGTTGTTTCTTCACCTACAAATAAAGATCCATAATTAGTTAATCTTTCGTGGAACCATTTTAAATTTTCTGTTTGAACTTCTAAATGTTCAGGAGCGTACTCATCACTGATTTTAACCATCTCTTCATCAGTATCACAAAGGATAACTTCACCATAATCTCTCCATGCAGCATCAGCATTTGTTCTTGGTACTTCAGGAAGTTCTGCAATTAATTCTGGAACTCTTTTCATTACTTTTTCGGCAAGTTCTTTACTTGTTGTGTATAACCAACAAGGAGAATTGTAACCATGCTCAGCTTGACCAACTAAATCAACAGCTACTATCTCTGGATCTGCTTTTGCATCAGCAATGATTCCAATTTCAGTAGGTCCTGCAAATAAATCAATACCAACCTTTCCAAATAAAATTCTTTTCGCTTCAGCTACAAATTGGTTTCCTGGACCGACAATAATATCAGCTGGTGGATTTTTAAATAAACCATTAGTCATTGCCGCTATAGCAGGCACTCCACCTAAATTTAAAATTACATCTGCGCCACAAAGATCTGCTGTATAAACAATAGTTGGGTGTGCACCCACACCTTCTTTTGGAGGACTACAAGCAATGATATTTTTTACACCAGCGACTTTTGCCGTTGTAACACTCATAACTGCAGAGGCTATATGAGCATATCTTCCACCAGGAATATAACACCCAGCAGTATTTACTGGGACTAATTTTTGACCAGCGTATAAACCGTTTGATAATTCTACTTCAAAATCTTGACCATAGTTTTTGAGTTGGGCTTCTGCAAATTTTCTTACTCGGTCAAAGGAAAATTGAATATCATCTTTAGTTTTTTGATCTAAAGTCTTTTTAATTTCCTCAATTCTTTCTTTTGATACAACAATCTCACCATCATATTTGTCAAATTTTTTTGTTAAATCTATACAACCTTGTTCTTTAGTTTTTTCTATATCTTTTAATAAGTCTTGAACAATTCCTGTAGTCTTTGTGTCATCCGTGGATGACGTTTTTGGAGATTTTTTTAAATATTTGATTGCCATTATTTCCTTATTTATTGATCAATTATTTAAGACAATTTTGATTTTAATGCAATCAACAATTAATTTAATGCAACAACTGCTGCAGCAATAGAAGCTAATCTAGCTTCTGCTTCATCAGAACGACTTGTGATTACAACTGGTACTTTACCACCCACAACAACACCAGCAGCACATGCACCACAAAAATAAATTAACATTTTAACCAAACCATTACCTGTTTCGACACTTGGGACTAGTAAAACATCAGCCACTCCCGCTACATCATTTTTTATTCCTTTTATAGCTGCAGATTTTTTTGAAATACTGTTATCGAACGCTAATGGACCAAAAACATCAGCATTCAAATTTTCTTTCTTAGCCAATTTTGTTATTTCTTCAGCTTCTTTAGAGCTTGGAACGCTATCTAAAACTTCTTCTGTAGCTGACAAAACTGCAACTTTAGGTCTTTCAATACCAATTCGATTTGAAAAATTTATAACATTTTTTAAAATATGCATTTTTGTTTTAACATTTGGTAAAACGTTTAAAGCACCATCGGTAATAATCAGCGGCTTATCTTCTTTTTCCAAAGTCATATGCCAAATGTGACTAAGTCTAGTTTTACCTAACAAATTATATTCTCTTTTAAGAACTTCTTTCATTAAAACATCTGTATGAATATGTCCCTTAACAATAATTCTTATTTTTTTTTCACTAGCTAATTTTGCAGCTATTGTTGCCGTATTATTTTCAACGGGTTCATGAATAATTTCATATTTTGATATATCCCATTTCAAATTCTCTGCACATTTTTGAATTTCTTTTTTATCACCAATAAAAATAGGCTCAATCAAATTTTCTTTCACTGCATCTTGTACAGAAAGCATTGGCAAAGGTTTTCCAGCATTAACAATTCCTGCTTTTACTCCTTTTTTTTTATGTGCAAAATTTAAAAGATTATTTGGTACAACTATTTCTTTACTTGAAAGCATAATTATATTTTTAGAGTTTCTAAATCTTTTTTTGTTATATGTGTTACCTTAATTTCTTTTTTTGAATTCATTTTAAATCTTTTATATTTATTTTGACCAGGGTACATTATTTCTTTTACACCTTTAATTTTTGGCAATCTTTTAATTTTTTTTATATTATCTTTTATCCTAGAGTTATAATTTTTTACAAATAAATTTGTTTTAAATGTGATAAATAAATGCCCAATTTTTTGAGGACCTGAAAAATCATCAAAAGGATCTTTTACTTTTCCTGCATGATTTCCGCCAGTTAATACCCCGCTCAATATATCAACCATCCACGCTAAGCCAGAACCCCTAAAACCTGCTAGAGGTAGTTGCACACCTTGAAGGGCTTTTTTTGCATCTGTTGTTGGTTTACCAAATTTATCTAAGGCAACACCTTTTGGTATTCTTTTATTATTTCTTTCCGCTAATCTGATATTTCCTCTATTAATCATTGAAATAGATGTATCTAAAATAAATGGTATTTTAGAACCCGTCGGAGTTCCAAAACAAATTGGATTGGTGCCAAATAAACTTTTTAAAGCTCCATGAGGTGCAACAGCAGGGGGAGCATTAGTATAAATCATTGTTATTAAATTTTTTTTAACAGCTTGTTCTGCGTAATATCCTGACAAACCGTAATGACCACTATTTTTAACAGCCACTAAGCTAATGCCAGTTTTTTTTGCATTTTTAATTGCCTGTTTAATCGCAATATCTGCAGCAACAAAACCAATACAATCATCAGCATCGATATGAGAAATTGATGATGATATTTTTTTTATTTTTATCTTTGGTTTTGGATTAATTAGTTTTTTAGATAATCGATCACAATACATTTTTAGTCTTGAAAGTCCGTGTCCATATGCACCAACAAGTTCTGCATTTATAATTGCATTTGCTGAAATTAAAGCATGATTATTATTTAAACCAAACTTTTTGAAAATTTTAATAATTTCTTTTTTTAAAATTTTAGTTTTCAAATTAACCTTTTCCACGCCATGGAATTGTCTTATCAATAATTTTTCTTAAAGTTACATCAAATAAGAGACCTAACATTCCCATTATAAATATCGTGATCCAAATGACCTCATATTGAAAATATTTTTTAGCAACATTTTCTACAAATCCAATACCTGTCGTTCCGGCTAAAAATTCAGCTGCAACTAAAGTTCCCCAACACATTCCCACTGCAACTCTTATTCCTGTTAATATTTCAGGTAAAGAATTAGGGAAAATTACATATCTTAATATTTGTTTTTTAGATGCTCCCAAAGAGTGAGCAGCATGAATTTTTGATAATTGAGTTCCGGATGCACCGGCTCTAGCTGAAATAATCATTATAGATAATGACACCATAAATAATAAAAAAACCTTTCCTGTATTATCAATTCCTAAAACAGAAATAATTAGAGGAGCCCAAGCTAATGGAGGCACTGGTCTATATAGTTCGATTAATGGATCAAAAAAACCTTTGGCAAATCTATTTAAGCCCATAAACAATCCTAAAGGAACGCCTATAAGGATACCAAAAACTAGTCCTAAGAATACCCTCATAAATGAATCCCAAATATGACCGTATGGCACTGGGATTTTAAATAATTCAAAGTCACCTGTAACAACTTTAAGAACATAGCCTTTAAAGTTTTGTTTAACTATTCCATCTTTAGTATGAACAGGATATTCACCAGGAAGAATATCTGCAATCCAATCAGGCAAAATAAAACCGATCATTTTGCTTACATCGACCATATCAATCCATAAAAGGGGAATATCCTTGTAACCTACACTTGGTTTTAACATTAGCGCAAATTTATTAAAAGTATCAGAAGGTTTTGGAAGCCATCTACCAGAACCTTGTTCAGAACAACTTGGACCACTTGCAATAATAGTTCCTGCTGGAAACAAAAAGATATCAATAAATCTTAATCCTCCTTGAGCTTCTTTTTGAGCAACATCAAATTTAATAATTGCATTTTGCATTTTATCTAATGCATTAGGTGGGTAGATACTTGCAAATTCTATTCTTCGAGCGATTTTTACAATGTTTTTGGCGTACGTTGATGATAAATCTTCGCTATCTAAATCTTGTCTATAAGATTTAATTTCATCCTTAAGTTCTTTAATTTTTTCTTTAAATTGAGGATTATGATTTCTTAATTTAAAGAAATCATCACTTATTAAATTTAATTTTTGTGCAGCGGTATGAAATTTTAAACCTCTATCAGTTGCTGGAATTAGAGGAACCTCTATTGTATTTTCTATAGATCCAGTTCCAGCGCTTACTTTAACTATACCCCATCCACCTTCTTCACTTACAGCTTTTTGTCTTTCATTATATTCTTGTTCTGATTCAAATGGATAATCAGGTTTTTGGAAATTTTCAGTCAAAAGATTAATTCTGCCAGTAATGTCATCTATTTTTTGTTTAGTATCAATTTCAAGCAAGTCCTCATTTGTAAGTAATGGAATTAATTGATTGGTTTTATTGATAAAATTAGCAAGAATTATTTTTTGTTGACTATTTAGCTCATTAGAATTTTGTATTTCATCTAAGATTATTTGAAGATTTTTATTCTCTTTTTTAATTTGAGAGGTGCTTTTAAATTGCCTCTCTTCTATTGGGAATTGGTATTTTAATCCTAATAAAGAGTCATTAACTTTAGCTACTTGACAAAGTTCATTAGCAGATTTTGGATAAAAACCTTTTGCGATATCCCATGAATAATAAAGCCACACTAAAAGAAGAAAACTACTACCAACTATGACCCAATGAGTACCACCTCTTGCTCTTTCTGGATTTCCAAATACTGCATCAACTTTTTCAGTTCTTATAAGACGTCTTCCGTAAAGAATACACCCAACTACAGCAAAAAAAATTAGAAAAGTTACTATTTGTGTTAACATTTAATTGTCTTTCCCCATAATTTCTTCTTCCATATTCCAAATCATTTCTAAAATTTCTTCACGTTTTGCAGAAAATTCTTTATTTTTTTTAATTTCTCTCAAATCGTCTTTTAATCCCATTGATGCAAATGGTAGATTGTATTCTTTATGTATTCTTCCTGGTCTTGGAGCCATTACATATAACCTTTCACCAAGCAATAAAGCTTCTTCAACAGAGTGAGTGATTAAGATAATTGTCTTTCCAGTTTCTTTCCAAATTTTTAGAACTAATGATTGCATTTTTTCTCTTGTTAACGCATCAAGTGCTCCTAATGGTTCATCCATTAGAATTAAATCAGGATCATTTATTAAACATCTAGCAAGGGCAACTCTTTGCTGCATTCCTCCAGATAATTGATAAGTTGGTGTATTTCCAAATCCTTTTAATCCAACTATTTCTAACCATTCATCAACTTTTTTTTGAGTCTTAATTGGATCTTCATTTTTCATTCTTAATCCAAAGTTGACATTTTCAGATACTGTTAGCCATTCAAATAATGCCCCTTGTTGAAAAACCATTCCTCTTTCAACTCCAGGACCATCAATCTCTTTATTATTTAAAGTAATGCTTCCTGATGTAGGTCTTATAAATCCTGCAGTGATATTTAATAAAGTTGTTTTTCCACAACCTGATGGACCAAGAACAGTTAAAAGTTCTCCTTTTTTTAAAGTAAAATTTAAATCTTTTAAAGCATGAACAGTTTCTCCTTTTGGAGTTTTGAAAATCATATTTAGATTTTGAGAAACTAAATCACTCATAAAAATCTTTATATTTTAATTTTTAATAAAAAAATAGGCACCAATTTAATAAAATTGGCGCCTATTTAAATTTTAATTACCTTTATATTATAAAGGCAAGAAACTTGTGTCTACGTTTCCTCTTGGTGTTCCCATTCCTTTTAAGAATGCATCAAGATTTCCACTCTCCATAGACTGTTTTGTTTCCTCTGGAGTTAGGAATTTAAAGCCACTTAAAGTCTCTTTCATATCAGCAACTTTCATTTCAGAAGCTTTTGACATTGAATTCATATCGCTTTTTCCAGCTCTATATCTTGCATTTGCTTCATGAGTTACCTCAATAAAAGTTCTAAGCATGCCAGGATTTTCCTTCATAAACTTTGTAGTTACTGAAGTAATATCTATACCTAAGATACCAGCATCTCTAGCTTCTTGAACTGTAAGTAATCTAGATCCTACTGCAGTTGCAGCTTTAATAGAGTTACCACCGAATAAACATGCCATTACGACATCACCACTTACTAACGCAGCAGCTCCCTCTTCAGGATCCATTTGAATGATATCCATTTTTTTTCGGTCAGCTCCAACAACTTTCATACTTTCATCAAAAACGTACTCAGCCATTGTACCTAATGGAACAGCAACTTTTTTACCCTCAAGTTCTGTCGCATTAGCTTTTGTTATACCAGAAGCATTTGATGTTACACATGTTGTACCACCCATTCCGTATTCCATAGCTATATCTACAAGCTTGATAGGAGCTTTTGATTTAACAGCATTAATAAACGGAACTAAACCTTGAGAGTAAGAGATATCAATATCTCCCGCCAACATAGCGTCGGTCATTGCACCACCATTAGTGAAGTTTGTCCATTTAACAGGAACTCCTAAAGCTTTAGCAAAGTTTTTTTTCATCATATCTTCAAGGTTTGGACTTGGCCATTCTAAAAAGTAAGCAACTCTAACTTCATTCGCAGCTGAATTAGCAACTGAGATTGATAAATTAAGAGCTACAAAACATCCAAGAATAAAACTAATTATTTTTTTCATTTATTCCTCTTAGTTGATTATTTATATGTTCCAAGTTTAAGATTAAATTGACCGGTATGTAAAACAAAAAAATGGTTATAATGGTCATACAACTATTAGTTGTGACAATTATTTTGGTGGTTTATTAGACTTAATTAGTCTAAGCATTAATTTAATATACGATTTTTTAAAAATTAATTTTATGAGCTCAGAAAAAAGAACTTCAGTACCTAATTCATTAAATGAACACTGGATGCCATTTACTTCAAATAAGGATTTTAAGGAAAATCCTAAACTGATTGTTGAGGCAAAAGGAGTTTATTTAAAAAATCATCAAGGAAAAACACAGATAGATGCAAGCTCTGGTTTATTTTGTAATCCTTTAGGACACGGAAGAAAAGAAATTATTGAGGCAATAACAAATCAACTAAATACCCTAGATTACTGCCAACCTTTCCAACAGGGTTTTGGTGGATCATTTGAATTAGCAACCAGAATTTCGAAACATACACCAGGAAATTTAAATAAAATTTTTTATACTATATGTGGATCTACTGCAGTCGAAACAGCAATTAAAATTAGTATTGCTTATCACAAAGCAAGAGGAGAAGGTCAAAGATTTAGATTTGTTGGAAGAGAACGTGCATATCACGGAATGAATATTGGAGCAACATCAGTTGGGGGAATGATAAATAATGTTAAAGCTTACGCAAGCGTTCTAATGCCCGGTGTTGTTCATATGAGACATACGCATTTAGATGAACATAAGTTTATATCTGGACAACCAGATACAGGAGCTGAAATTGCAAATGATCTAGAAAGGATTTGTACAAATTTTGGATCAGAAAATATTGCTGCATGTATTGTTGAACCTATTGCTGGTTCTACAGGAACATTGGTCCCACCAGTTGGATATTTGCAAAGATTAAGAGAGCTTTGTGATAAACATAAAATACTTTTAATTTTTGATGAAGTAATAACTGGTTGGGGTAGAACAGGCTCTCCTTTTGGTGCACAAGAATTTGGAGTAACACCTGATATTATGACAATGGCAAAAGCTACAACCAATGGCATAGTTCCGTTTGGCGTAGTTGCTTGTAAAGAAGAAATTTATGATGCGGTAATGGATAATTCTCCAAAAGGTGTAATTGAATTATTCCATGGCTATACATATTCAGGAATACCTGTTTCTGTTGCAGCAGCATTAGCAGTCCAAGATATTTTTGAAAAAGATGATATATTTAACAGAGCAAAAGAGCTTGCTCCTTATTTTCAAGAAGGTTTATTTTCTCTAAAAGATATTGATGTAGTCGATAATATCAGAGGTTATGGAATGATGGGTGGAATTGATATCAAAACAGATGGAAGACCTGGTAAAGCAGGTCTTGCTACTTTTAAACATTGTTATGATGCAGGAGTAAACTTTAAAGCTACAGGTGATTGTTTAATTATTGCACCAATGTTTATTTGTGAAAAAAAACATATTGACGAAATCATTGAAAAACTTCGAACGGGTATTACAAATTACGCAAAAAGTAAAAAGAATTAAATTTCAATAATGAAAATTGGAGTTCCAAAGGAAATTAAACCCCAAGAGAATCGAATAGGTTTAACACCCGATAGTGTTAAAACACTTGTTTCAGAGGGTCATGAAGTCTTGATTGAAAGTAATGGAGGTTTTGAAGCAGGTTTTGAAAATGATCAGTATATAAAAGCTGGAGCTAAAATTACTGAAAGCGCAGCTGATATTTTTAATGATGCCGAAATCATTGTTAAAGTTAAAGAACCTCAAAAAGTTGAGGTAGATATGATTAAAGAAAATCAAATTGTATATACTTATCTACACTTAGCTGCTGCTAAAGAATTAACTGAGGGATTGATAAAATCAAAAAGTATAAATATTGCCTATGAGACTGTAACTGATAATAATGGTAGACTTCCATTGCTTGCACCAATGAGTGCTGTAGCTGGTAGAATGTCAGTACAAGCTGGCGCACATTGCTTGGAAAAAAATCAAAAAGGTAGAGGAGTATTATTAGGTGGAGCTCCTGGAGGAGAACCAGCAAATGTATTAATTCTTGGTGGAGGAGTTGTGGGGGAAAATGCTGCCATAATAGCTGCCGGTATGAAAGCCAAGGTTCGTATTGTAGATAAATCTGAGACAAGACTTAAGCAATTAGTTGAAATGTTTGGAGATAAAATTATTCCAGAACAAAGTAATAAAATAGATTTAAAAAAATTGGTTTCTGAAGCAGATTTATTAGTGGGTGGAGTTTTAATTCCAGGAGCTGAAGCTCCAAAATTAGTTACCAAAGACATGTTAAAACTAATGAAAAGAGGATCTGTGATTGTTGATGTCGCAATTGATCAAGGCGGATGTGTTGAAACAAGTAAACCTACAACTCATGGAAATCCAACATATATTGTAGACGACGTTGTTCATTACTGTGTAGCAAATATGCCAGGAGGAGTTCCAAGAACTTCAACTTTTGCATTGAATACAGCTACACTTCCTTATTTGGTAAAATTAGCAAATAAAGGTTATCAAAAAGTATTTAAAGAAGACAAGAATTTTTTGGCAGGACTTAATGTATACAAGGGGCAAGTTACATATAAAGCAGTCGCTGATGTATTTAACTATGAATACTCTGACCCATCGCAATTATTTTAAAGATAAAATGATTTGTACCAATCTACGAATTTTCTTACTCCTAGCTTATAGGATGTTTTTGGCTGGAAACCGGTAAGTTTTTTTAAAAGTTTAGTGTCTGAGAATGTAAGCTTAACATCACCTTTTTGCATTGGCATAAAGTTTTTTATTGATTTTTTTTGTAAAACATTTTCCAATTCCTTAACAAAGTTTTTGAGGTAAACTTTCTTTTGGTTACCTATATTAACGATTCTAAATGGTGCAACTGGAGAAATACTATCATTTCTAATTTTCTTTTTAGAGTTAAGTTTTGGTATCTTTTTAATTAATAATTCTACAGCTTTAACAACATCATCTATATATGTAAAATCACGATACATTTCTCCCTTATTATAAATATCAATTTTTTTTCCTCTAATTATGGCTTTAGTGAATTTAAATAGTGCCATATCAGGCCTTCCCCAAGGTCCATAAACTGTAAAAAATCTGAGCATTGTTATTGGAAGTTTCCAGAGACTAGAATATGAGTGTGCTAAGCTCTCTGTAGCTTTTTTTGTTGCTGCATATACACTTAATTGTTTATCAGCTTTATCAAGTTCTGAGAAAGGAGATTTAGAGTTAGCACCGTAAGCAGAGGAGGTTGAAGCAATTAGTAAATGTTTTATTTTAGCTAAATTTGCTATTTCAATTATATTATAAGTTCCAATAATATTTGATGAAAGATAAGTTCTTGGCTTTTTGAGGCTATATCTTACACCTGCCTGTGCTGCTAAATGAATAATAAAATCTGGTTTAAAATTTAGAATAGTATTTTTTAGTTTTTTTTCATTTTCTAATAATCCTTTTGTAAATCTAAAATTTTTAAACTTTTTTAAAATTTTATTTCTAGCATATTTAAGTTTTACATCGTAATATTTATTTACAGAGTCATAACCATGTACTCTATATCCCTTTTTTAATAATGATAAAGCAAGGGCAAAACCTATAAATCCTGAAGTACCGGTAATAAATATTTTCATAAATAGTTTCTAAATTTTCTTTTAATATTTAATTTATCTAAATGCTTAATCCAAGATATTTCATCTTTTATAATTCTAGGGATATTTGAAAAAGTTGGGTTCCATTTTAATTTTTTTCTTGCTTTGTTAATTGAACAACTCAATTTTGCTACATCACCTTTTCGTCTCCTAACAAGTTTGAATTTAGTTTGAATTTTTGTCAATTTTTCGACATTTTTAATAATTTCTAAGTTTGTAATTTTGGTGGATGAACCAATGTTGATAATCTCAAATTTATTTTTATTTTTTGATAAATAATTTATGGATTTTTTTACTGCAGAACATATGTCATTTATATGAATGTAATCTCTGATACATGTTCCGTCCCTAGTTTTATAGTTGTCTCCATAAATATAGACTAACTTTTTTTTCATATTTTTGTAAACTAAGGTTGGAATAAGATGGGTTTCAGGATTATGTAGCTCACCAACAATTTTATTTTTAGACTTAAGACTAGAGCAAACATTAAAAAATCTTAGAATTACAGAATTTATTTTTGATTTTTTTATTGATTTTTCACATTCAAATTTAGTTTTAGCATATGTGCTTATTGGTTTAATTTCACTTTTTTCAGAAATAATCTTATTCTTATATTTATATAGAGCCGCAGTACTGGAAAAAATAATATTATTTATTTTATTTTTTTTCATACTTTTTATTAAATTATTTGTAGCCACTATGTTATTTTGATAATATTTTCTCTTGTTTATAGTCTCATCCACTAGTGATTGAGCTGCAAAATGAACAATAAATTCTGGTTTTTCTTTTTTAAGTATTTTATCTAATTTATTAAGATTAAGTAAGTCACAGTTAATGACTGAAAAATTTACATTTTCTTTCTTATCAAGAACTGAGACTTTAAATTCATCTTTTAAATAAAAAAATAAGCATGAGCCAATATATCCTGCGGCACCTGTAATTAATATTTTTTTCATTTAGTGATTTTTAATGTATTAATTAACATAAATGATTAAAAAAACACCCTTAAATGCCAAGGTAGTTGTTATTGGAGGTGGAGTGGTAGGATGTTCAGTTGCTTATCATTTAGCTAAATTTGGCTGGAAAGATACTATTCTTCTAGAGAGGGATCAGCTTACTTCAGGCACAACATGGCATGCCGCAGGACTTGTTAGTCAACTAGGTCCATCAGCAGCAATAACAAAAATAAGGAAATATACTTTAGATTTATATAAAGAACTTGAAAAGAAAGTTGATCATTCAGCTGGATTAAGGTTAAACGGGGCACTCTCTATTGCTGAAACTAGAGGAAGGTGGCAAGAGTTACAAAGACAAGCTACAACAGCTCAACTTTATGATGTTGATGTAAGAATTTTAGACAAAGATCAAATAAAAAAAGATTATCCAATTTTAAATACTGATGATGTACTAGGTGGCATTTTTATGCCTGGGGATGGGGCGGCAGATCCCTCAGGTGTTACTCATATGCTTGCAAAAGCCGCTAGACAAGAAGGCGCACAAATTTTTGAGAAATCACCTGTAGAGACAATCATAACTAAGAATGGAAAAATTTCTGGTGTAACAGTTAATGGTCAAACAATTAATTGTGAATATATTGTTTTGGCTTCAGGAATGTGGTCAAGACAGATAGGAGAAAAAGCTGGAGTAAGTATACCACTATATCCTGCTGAACATTTTTATATTATTACAGAACCTATAAAAAATCTTTCAAAAACTTTGCCTGTAATTCGAGATTTTGATAATAGAACATATATTAAAGAAGACGCAGGTAAGATATTAGTTGGTATTTTTGAGGGAAATTCAATTCCTGCTTGGAATAAAACAAATACAGTTCCTGAAGATTTTTCTTTTGGTGAGTTCCAAGAAAATTTTGAACATTTTGAACCTTATTTAAGATCTGCTATTAAACGATTTCCGGTATTAGAAACTGCGGGTATTAGAAAATTTTTTTCAGGACCTGAGTCTTTTACTCCAGATACAAATACTTTATTAGGTGAAGTTCCTGAAATTAAAAACTTTTTTGTTTGTTGTGGCCTTAATAGTATTGGAATTGGAAGTGGGGGAGGTGTTGGTAAAGTGACAGCAGAATGGTTAATGACAGGACATATCAATGAAGATATTTTTAGTTATGATATTAAGAGATTTCAAAAATTTCATTCAGAATTAGGATTTATTAAAAAAAGGATTACAGAGTCATTAGGAGATTTATATGGAATGCATTGGCCATTTAAACAACATAAAACTTCAAGGAATATTAAAACCCTCCCTCATCATGAAAATCTTAAAAGTTTTGGAGCATGTTTTGGAGTTTCAGGTGGGTATGAGAGACCTATGTGGTTTGCGCTCGATGGCGAAAGATCGGAGTATGAATATAGCTATAATTACCAAAATTGGTATCCTTCAGCAGAATATGAAACTAATAATACTATTAAAAATGTAGGTTTATTTGATTTAACTCCATTTTCTAAATTTGAGATAAAATCTGATAAGGCTCATCAAGAATTACAAAGAATTTGTACTGCAAATATTAAAAATGAGGCTGGAAAATGTATTTACACTCATATGTTAAATAGCGATGGTGGTATTGAGGCTGACTTAACTGTAGTGTGTGTAAATCAAAATCATTTTAGAATTATAAGTTCTGCAGCTACAAGAGAAAGGGATAAATTTCACATTAGAAAACATCTTTCCGAAGATGTAAAATTAAAAGACATAACTGATGATTATTGTGTATTTGGAGTTTTTGGACCAAAGAGTAGAGATTTTATTAAGACAATTTCTGTAGATAATTTTGAAAATGATAATTTTAAATTTGGTACTGCAAAATATATTACAATAGAAGGAATTAAAATTTGGGCACAGAGATTATCGTATGTTGGTGAGTTAGGATACGAATTATATATAAAAATAGATGATGCAAAAAGATTTTATGAACTACTCATAGAAAAAGGTAAGGATTTTAATCTTTCAAATTGTGGCATGCATGCAATGGATATTATGCGAATGGAGAGCGGATTTTTACATTGGGGACATGATATTTCTCCAGAGGAAAACCAGTTTCAAGCTGGATTAGCTTTTACAATTAGTAAAAAGAAAGATGTAGATTTCATTGGCAAAAAAGCTTTGGAAAGAATTAAAAATGAGAAAATTAAAAAAAGATTTTCAATGTTTACCCTTGATGACAGTAAACCAGGTGAGCCATTATTGCTTCATGATGAGCCAATATATATAGATAATAAAATTATTGGAAGGTCGACCTCAGGAAACTATTCATTTAATTTCAAAAAAAATATAACTTTTGGTTATATAAATAATGACTATTCAGATAAAGAACTTAAAAATAAAAATATTTTTATAGAAGTAGAAAAAAAGAAATATCCAATATCAATTGAAACAAAGGCTTTAAAACAAACAGATTTTAAAAATTCATAATTATGTTTTTCTTTTTAAAAAGATCACGAATATTACTGAGGTTAACATCATAACTAAGGCATAAGCAGCAGTTGGCACCATGTAAGTCATGTTTTCGCCAAATAATTGGGTACCAACAAAAACCGCTAATGTTCCATTTTGAAGTCCACATTCCAAAGAAATACATCTTTGTTGTGCAACACCAGAAGCAAAAAATTTTGCAACATAATAACCTATTACCATCATTAAAATATTAAGAGTTAGAGCAATAGTTCCTGCAGCAGTTAAGAACATTACAATACTATCCCATTCTTCAATGTAGATAGCTAAAAAAACAAATATAAATAATCCAATAGATATTCTTTGTATTATTTTCATATTTCTTTCAATAAAATCACTTGAAAACTTTCTCAAAATCATTCCTAATATTACAGGCACTGTTACTACACCAAACATTTTTAGTGAAATTCCTAACATTGAAACTTCTTTACTAACGTAACTAATATTAAATAAATCTATAGATAAAAAAATAATATAAGGAACAGATACAATACTTATTAAGCTTGTAAATGCAGTTAAAGATATTGAGAGTGCTACGTCACCATCTGCAAATTTTGTTAGAACATTTGAGGTAACCCCTCCAGGTGCTGCTGCAATTAACATAACTCCTAATGCAAGTTCTATTGGAGTTTTTAAAATAACAATTAATAAGTAACCAATAATAGGAAGAACAACTAATTGGCAAATTAAACCAACAAAAAATACTTTTGGGTTGAGAAATACTCTTGTGAAATCTTTAATTGTTAATGAAGCTCCTAATCCTAACATTATTATAGCGAGTGCGAATGGAGCAATAGTTGTTACGATACCCATTTATCTTTTCTCTATTGACTAAAGATTAATTAAATTTCAGGAAATTACAAGCAGATTCAAAATTTTTCTAATAAACTTTGCTTTATATCTAAAAGCTTCAACTTGATAAGGTAAAATTTTTCTAAAATTCAGAGAAGATAAGATATATTGTTTTTTATCATTTAACTTTACTAAGTCATTTTTTATAAGATATTTACATTTTCTTATAATCGTCGCTCGAGGGATTTTAGTCATTTCAGAAATTGACATAGCACTTATGCCTGTAGTGGCACCTACATTTTTAATAAGAATATTACTTGTAGTCCAGTGATCTAATGGTGGGGACGAATCATTTTTTTCTAAATGTTTTGAAACATTAAAAACTTGGTTCATACATATAGTACCCCAAATATGAAAAGTAGTTAAATCTTGCATAAATTTATCATACCCAATTATAAGAGGAATTTGCATTCTGTAAAACCAACTCCAACATAAAGAAAAATTTTTTTTAATTAAACCCTCAATTGTTTTTTGATCAGCTTTTAGATTGAGAAACTTAGACTTGTTTAATAAATTTGCGACTAAATTAATATATTTTGATGAAAGCTTTATTTGAATTTCAGGCTTTACGAATACAAAAGCTTTCCTATCAATAATAATTTTTTTTTTACTTCGATTTATAATTCCATCATTTTCAAGTTCTAAAACTTTTCTTCTGACAGTTTCTTTTGGAAGATTTAATTTTTCACAAAGTTCTGTAATACTAAATTTTTCAATTTGTTGGTATGATTTAGAATAATACTCCTCATAAGAATATTGAATATTCATTTGATTATAAAATTGAAGTGTCTTTTCAACTAAAGATATAACAATCATATATTTATAATGATCGGTAAATGCCCAATACACATTGTTCATCCAATTCCATTGATGAGTGATCCATTCTCTGCTTAAACCTGAATAGTTGGCCATAATTGTCTCATAAACCTGGTCATCGGTTAATGTTTTTGAGAGATCAATTTCTTGAGGGTTCATAATTTTTAATTCGTAGTAGAAACCCAAATTGGACACTTGTCAATTTAATAGTGACCCACTTTGAACTTTTCTTAAATTGCATCATTAAGTCCTTTGTGTTTAATTTAGCTATGAATAATAAAGGCTTTACAGATACAAGGACTTTTGTCGATACCCCAAATGACAATGTTGGTGCTGAAAAGCCTTTAAAACAAAGAAAAACTGTCACAAATAGAGTTGATATAAATGTTTTAAAGTCAAAGCTTCAAGAAACTGAAAGCAAAGAATTTAGAAAAAATTTAATTATTCTTTCATCATTAGTTTTAGGACTAGGTATCTTAGGAGTTTATTTATCTCTTTGATTTAACATTGATTTAAACGTATTCGAATGATTTAATAGCGCCGTGAAAAATTCAAACTCAACATTATCTTCTTTAAAAAAAAAATTAATTGCTAAATATTTAGAGGAAGAAAAACCAAGTAAAACTTCGAAAAGTACTGACATAAATGTTTTACTTAACAGAGTAAAATTAAACCAAAAAAATGAGTCAAAGAGAAAACTTTACTTCTCTGCATTTGCGTCAACTGGACTAGTCTTGTTTGGATTATTAATTTTCAATTAAAATAACGATTTTAAAAAATTTGATTAGTGATTTGATCTTATTTGATCAAAAAATTAATAAATTCAATTATTCTACCTAATATTAGTAATTTCCTATCAAATTAAAGTAAATATACATATTGGTACAAAGATACTCAATTGATAAACTAAATTTAATAATGTTTAAAAAAATAGAGATTTGGATAGTTATTCTTTTAATTTTATTGTCATTAGTAGGAGCGTTAGCTTTTGGTTCTCTAGTAAAATATTATTATGATGGTGGAAAAAGATTTAAACCTTTAACAAAAACAGCAATCTTTATTGCTTCGATACCAATAAATTTTACAAAAATGGTTAGAAGTGGAAGCCTAAATGTAGGTACCCCCTCTAAATTAATAAAACATAAAGACAAAAAAAGATTTGAGAGATTTATTGAAAATCAAAGAAATATTCTTTTGGTTTTACCTAGATATGATCATAGTTCAAATAGATCTGAGGTTAATATAATCGATTTAAGTAGTTTTAAAGTAATTCATACTTATAAACATGATATTTTAGAAATGTATAATCAAGTTCAAAATATAGAAGATTTTCCAAAATTAAGAATTGATGATTCTCCAATTAGATTTGAATATAGACATCCTTTAATTTTAAATGATGGTTCGCTTATAAGTGATAGTGAATATAGTATTGAATTTAAGATTGATTTTTGCTCAAATTTAAAATGGATAAATGATGAAGAAACATTTCATCACAGCAAGATGTTAGATCATGATAATAATATTTTATCTGTAGCTAGATTAAATTCTCCTTCAAAATATATTGATAAATATAAAATTAAAAATTTTTATGATGATGCAATCATTAAGATGAATAAAGATGGAAAAATACTTTATAAAAAAAGTATAATTGAAATTTTAATCGAAAATAAAATTTTTCCAAACAACTATGCATATAATTCGTCTTTATATGGAACGCATGATCCAATTCATTTAAATGATATTGAGCCAGTTTTAAAAGATACAGATTACTGGAAAAAAGGTGATTTATTTTTAAGCTCTAGACATTTATCAGCAATTATTCATTATAGGCCGAGCGATAACAAAGTAATTAATTATATAACAGGCCCTTTCTTTGAACAGCACGATGTTGATATAATTTCTGATAAGGAAATATCAATTTTTAATAATAATAATTTTGTTATTAATAATGAACACTCAGAAATATTAATTTATAATTTTGAAACTAAAGAATTTAAAAGATTATTTGAATCACAACTTAAAAAAGAGAATTTTAAAACTATTACCCAAGGTCTATCTCATATACTTGAGGATGGATCACTAATCGTTGAGGAACAAAATCATGGACGGATCATAATGTTTAATAATAAAGGCGAAAAAGAGTGGGAGTTTGTAAATAAAGATAAAAATGGAGATATTGGATTTGTAAGTTGGAGTAGAATTATTGAAGATGAGGAATTAATTTATAAAATAAAAGATGATATAAAAAATAAAAAATGTTTAAATTAGTTTTAATATTATATAGCTTCTCTATAGTTTACGCACATGCATACCTAGGTCCAGGGACTGGTGCTGGCTTGATTGCTGCAACTTTAGGTGTTGTAATTGGTATTTTTGCAGCAATTTTTGGTATTTTATGGTTTCCTCTAAAAAGATTCTTAAAAAATAAAAAAAATAAAAAAGTGGAAGAAAAAAAATGATAACCCACTTGGGTTTATTTTTTATTATAATTTTATCGTATGAATTTTTAAAATATGTTCGTTTTCCGAATTTAATTAAAAAAAATTTTAGAATTTATAAAAAGATTCTTAAACTATTTAGCTTTAAAAAAGTATCAGATCACTGGAAGCAAACAGCTTTATTAATTTACTCAAGAAAACTTATATTTTTTTCGCTTAAGATAATAATTTTTTTATCATTTATCTTTATATTGTTAATGATTTTCATTTTTTTTGATAAAAATTTTTACAATTTAATACTTAGTTTATTTGGTATATTAGAAGCAATATTCATATCAATAATATACTATTTTTTGAGAAAAAATATTAATGCAAAATTATAATTTATTAGAAATATTCCTTCATGATTTATTATTAAGTAACAAATTTATAAAAAAATCATTATATGAAATAGAAAAAATTCTTTTTTTAAAAAAAAATGATAAAATTATTAATGAAAAACATATATTTATAACTGGTCTTCCAAGATCAGGTACAACAGCTCTTTTATATTTTTTGTATAATACAAATCAATTCACCTCCTTAACTTATGAAAATATGCCTTTTATCATGGCACCAAACTTATTTTCTAAAATAAAGAAAAAAAAAATTTTTGATAAAAAAGAAAGATTACATAAAGATGGAATATTCTATGATGTCAAAAGTCCCGAAGCACTTGATGAGGTTTTTTTTTCAACTTATGAGGAAAATGATTTATATGAAGAATTAAAAAATTATTTAGATTTGATTTTACTTAATAAAGAAAAAAAAAGGTACCTAAGTAAAAATAATCTAAATTATAAAAGAATACATATCATCAATAAGATATTTCCTCTTTCTAGATTTTTAATAACTTTTAGAGAGCCTTTGCAACATGCATTCTCTTTATATAATCAACATATTAATTTTAAGAAAATTCAAAGTAAAAATAATTTTGTAAAAAGATATATGAATTATCTCGGCCACAATGAATTTGGTTTAGATCACAAGTCTTGGTATTCGCCCAAAAATTATCAAAATTTTTCTTGTTTAAATTATTGGATTGAACAATGGATTATTTTTTATCAAAATATTTTAGACAAACATAAAAATAACAAAAGTTGTTTATTTATTAAATATGAGTCGTTTCAAAACATTGAATATAAAAAAGATCTTTTAAAAATTTTAGGATTGAATTACGATCTAAAATTAGAACAGAAACTAAATAATAAAGAAGTCAATATTGATTATGATAAAAATTTATATTTATTTGCATCTGATCTTTATTCAAAGTTGAATAGTCTATCTTTTTTAAAATAACACAATCTTATAGTTTATTGTTTGCAAGAAAAAAAATTAGTAGTATATATCAATGTGAATAAAATGGCGGGGTAGCTCAGTTGGTTAGAGCGCGGGACTCATAAGCCCGAGGTCAGTGGTTCGATCCCACTTCCCGCTACCATTTATAAATTATGAAAATTTACGATTGTGTCATGTACTTTGATGAAGACTTAATGATTGAGTTGAGATTAAATATTCTCAATGAGTATGTAGATAAATTTGTTATTGTTGAAGCCACAAGAGACCACTCTGGAAATGAAAAAAAACTCAATTTTGATATTAAAAAATTTTCTAAATTTGAAAATAAAATTATATATTTAGTTGTTGATGATATTCCTGAAAAAGTTGTGAACTATAAAAAAGGATGGAGCCCAAATTTTTATAGAGAAAACTTTAATAGGAATGCAATTAGTAGAGCCTTAACAGAGTGTAGTTCAGATGATTTAATCATTATCTCTGATGCTGATGAAATTCCAAATCTTGAAATTTTGAATAATATAAAAATAAAAAGATTTGCAATTTTCAATCAAAAAGAATTTATTTATAAGTTGAATTTGTTATCTGACCAAAATTGGAATGGTTCTGCAATTTGTTATAAGAAGTATTTAAAATCACCTCAATGGTTAAGAGATAGAAAATTTACTAGAAGAGGTTTTTTAAGGAAATTTTTTTTTAAAACACAATTTTTAGAAAATGGAGGATGGCATTTTTCTTTTTTAAAAAAACCAAAAGATATTGTAAAAAAATTAAATTCTTATGCTCATAGTGAATTCACTGTTTTTGCAGACGAAAATTTTATCAAAGAAAATATAAATAAAAGAAAATTTTTTATAGATCCAAATAAAAAGCTTAAAGTAGTTACTATAGATAATGTATACCCAACTTATATTAGATTAAATAAAGAAAAGTATTCTGAATGGATTATTTGATTTTGAACTAATGACCTGGAAAATTAATTAAATTTTCAATTTTATAATTTTTTTTTGTAAGCAATTCTGCACCACCTAAATCAAACAAATTAATTACAAATATAAAAGCTGAAACCTTGCCTTTAGAAATTTCAATAAGTTTTGCTGCAGCCTCTGCTGTACCGCCTGTGGCAATTAAATCGTCTATTATTAGAACTGACTCATTTTCTTTTATAGAATCCTTGTGTACCTCAATAGTCGCAGTTCCGTATTCTAGCTCAAAATCTATTGAGTGGACATCTGCAGGTAGTTTGTCTTTTTTTCTTAACATTATAAATGGCTTTTTTAAAATGTATGAAACCGCAGAGGCAAAAACAAAACCCCTAGACTCAATAGCAGCAATTTTATCAAATTTATATTTCTTCGATTTTTCAACTATTTGATTAATTGTTTCTGCAAAAGCCTTTTCATCTTTTATAAGTGTTGTTATATCTCTAAATAATATGCCTTTTTTTGGATAATCAGGAATTGATCTAATAAAGTTTTTTAAATTCATAATTGTTTTTTATAAATCTATAAATAGATTAATTTTAAAACATGACAATAAATAAATTAGCAATCATAGGAGGTAGTGGACTTTATGATGTAGAGGAATTTGAAAATCGTGAGTTATTAGATCTAAATACACCTTGGGGTAAGCCATCGGACCAAATTCTAAAAACAAATTATAATGATAAAGAAGTTTATTTTTTGCCAAGACATGGCCGAGGACATTTTATTTCACCTTCAAATATAAATTTTAGAGCAAACATCGATTCTTTAAAACAATTAGGAGTTACGGATATCGTTTCAGTTTCTGCTGTAGGTTCATTAAAAGAAGATCTACCTCCTGGAAAATTTGTGATAGTTGATCAGTTTATTGATAGAACTTTTTCACGAGTAAAAACTTTTTTTGATGATGAAATTGTAGCACATGTTTCAATGGCACATCCCACCTCAAAGGGGTTAATGGATGCATGTGAAGAAGCAATAAAAAAAGAAAAAATTGATTATCAAAGAAATGGAACATACGTTGTTATGGAAGGACCACAATTTTCAACATTAGCAGAGTCAAATTTATACAGATCTTGGAAAGCAGATGTAATTGGAATGACTAACATGCCAGAGGCGAAATTAGCAAGAGAGGCAGAGATAAGGTATGCATCTGTATCAATGGTCACTGACTATGATTGTTGGCATCCTGATCATGAAAACGTTGATGTTCAACAAGTTGTAAAAGTTTTATTAGGTAATGCTGCTAAGGCAAAAAATATGATTAAAAATTTAATAGAAAACTTTGAAAATCATATTGATCCTAATGATCCAACTAATAATTGTTTAGATGTTGCAATTATTACAGCACCTGAAAAAAGAACGAAAAAAACTATAGAAAAATTAAATACAGTAGCAGGAAGGGTATTAAAAAAATGAAAAAATTATTATTAATTCTAATATTTTTAATAGTTTCAAATACAGCTTACGCAAATGGAAAAATTTTAAAAAGTGGTTTTATAACCAAATCAGCCTCAGTAAAAGAAGGCATTAATATTGATGACCCCAAAAATAAAATTGTAATTATTTACAATCATGGTCAAAATTCAAATGATAAAGCTCATAAGAGTGAATGTATTTGGGTTAATCAAATAAGAAATCAAGCTTCATTAGTTGATAAGGAAATAAATGGTAAAAAAATTATGGTTTATAATTTCTGCACAAATGATTTTGCGGGTGATATGTCGTTAAAAAAACATTGGTGGAAGTCTAAAACTCCTTATGTAGGTAAACACAAATTAGATAAAAGAGTTGAAAAAAATTTAGAATTAGTTGAAAAATTTATAAGTATAGGAGTTCCAAGAAAACAAATTATTATATCAGGTCATTCATGCGGGGGTCTATTAACTTTAATGTTGTTATCAGCTTACCCCGAAAAAGTAGGTGGGGGCATATCATATATGCAAGCTTGTTTTGGTAAGCTTTCCTCAAGTTATAAGGTAAAAAAAGTAGGCCCTGAAAAGGCTTTAAAAAAATTTGCTAGAAAATATCCAGGCCCTGCTGAATTACGAGTAAGACAAATTAATAATATTAAACAATCTGATAATGTTCCTGTTTTAGCTTTTACTCACCCTAAGGATAAATATGAGGGATTGTTATCTGAATGGTTAGAAGAAGTTCCAGGAGTTAAAAGAATTGTTATTTCTGAAGATTTCAAAATTAACGGGAAATCTTGTGTTGTAAAAGGAGATGATTGGGAAGAAAATGTTTCAGCTCGGAAAAATCCAGGACACGAAATGAACCAAGGACTTTGTTTTCAATACTATAATCCAGAAATTCTTAATTTTATTGCTTCAAGATTAAAATGAAAATTGAGGGAAAAGAATATCGTACTATTTGGTTTGAAAATAATGTTGTAAAAATTATTGATCAAACAAAACTTCCACATCAATTTATTATTAAAGACCTAAAAACAGTTAAGGATACAATAAATGCTATTAAATCAATGGAAGTAAGAGGTGCACCTTTAATAGGAGCTACAGCAGCTTATGGAATGGTTTTAGCTATAATTGAAAATAAGGACCAATCATTTTTAAAGAAATCTGCAGAAGATTTAATTAGTTCAAGACCAACGGCAATTAATTTAAAGTGGGCTGTTGATAGAATGATGAATAAATTATCAGGTGTTAATAGCGATAAAATCTTAGAAATAGCCTTGAATGAAGTAAAAGATATATGTGAAGAGGATGTGAAATTTTGTGAAAGTATAGGTTTAAATGGACTAAAAATTATTGAAGAAATCTATAATAAAAAAAAGGATACAGTTAATATATTAACTCATTGTAACGCAGGTTGGCTTGCAACAATAAATTGGGGGACCGCAACTTCTCCAATTTATCATGCACACAAAAAAGGAATTCCCGTCCATGTGTGGGCAGACGAAACTAGACCAAGAAATCAAGGAGCAAATCTTACATCCTATGAATTAAATGAAGAGGGAATTAAAAACACAATCATTGCAGATAATACAGGTGGTATATTAATGCAAAGAGGTGAAGTCGACATGTGTATAGTTGGAACAGACAGAACTTTAGCCAATGGAGATGTTTGCAATAAAGTTGGAACTTATCTTAAAGCATTGGCTGCTCATGATAATAAGATTCCTTTTTACGTTGCACTACCAAGTTCAACAATTGATTGGAATATAAAAGATCATAAAGATATTCCGATTGAAGAGAGAAATTCAGAGGAATTATCTCATGTTGAAGGTTTAGATAAAAAAGGAGATATAAAAAAAATTCAAATTTATCCAAAAAAGAGCAAAGCTATGAATTTAGCTTTTGATGTGACCCCAGCAAAATATGTTACAGGATTAATTACCGAAAAAGGTGTATGTGAAGCATCAGAAAAAGGACTAAAAGAATTATTCAAATGAAGAATTTAGATCAAAGAAATCAAATTATTGAGTACTCATTAAAATTAAATTCTACTAATCTTTCACCTCTTAGGTCAGGTAATATATCATTGAGAGGAAGAGAAGATGATATAGAGGGATACTTAATTACTCCATCAGGAAAAAAATATGAAACACTAAAACCTGAGGATATTGTTTTTTTGGGTTTAAACGAGGATGAAAAAAACAATAAAGTAAACAAACCTTCATCTGAATGGAGATTTCATCGAGATATTTATACAAATAAAAAAGAGGCATATGCCATTGTTCATGCTCATTCTCCACACGCAACAGCTGTATCTTCACATGGAAAACCTATTCCACCATTTCATTATATGATAGCTCTAGCAGGAGGAGATGACATTAAATGTGCTGAATACGCTACTTTTGGAACCGAAGAGTTATCTAATAATGTTATCAAAGCTTTAGAAAATAGATCTGCATGTTTAATGTCTAATCACGGCCAGGTTGCTTTTGGTAAAAATTTAGAGGATGCATTTGAACTTGCACAAGAGATAGAAAATATTTGTCATCAATACACTATTGCTCTAAAGTTAGGACAACCTAAGATTCTTTCATTTGAAGAAATGAAAAAAGTTTTAGATAAGGCTAAGAGTTATAAAAAAGGGTAAGATGATTAAAGTTGGAGAGCATATTACTTTAGATATTATAGGTACTACAAAAGAGTACGACCCTTCAGTTTATGAAAGAATAATACATAAAATAGCTAAAGCAGCTAATGTAACTATTTTAAATATTTCAAAATATAAATTTGAACCTCAAGGATTTACTATTTTAGCCTTACTGGCTGAAAGTCATATCAGTTTTCATACATTTCCAGAAAATGGAATAATTAGTTTTGATTTTTTTACCTGTGGAAAAATAAGTCCATCAGTAGCAATTGATATTGTCAAAAAAGAATTTGAATACAAGCGTATAGTTAAAAAAGAATTTAATAGAGATACCAAATCTCTTTATCACGATATTTATAGTTCACCTGGTTTACAAAAATCCTACGTTGTAAATGAAGTGCTTGAAGATTTTAAATCAAAAGTTGGTCAACACATTGAAATTTTAGAATTAGAGCAATTTGGAAAATCTTTATTTATAGATGGCGAAATACAAGTGGCAGCTTCAGATGAACATTTATATAGCTCAACTTTTGTTGGAGCAGGGCTGAAATTGAATAAAAAAAATGAGAGAGCGGCTATTATTGGTGGTGGAGATGGTGGTGTTGCTAGAGAATGCATTTCAAAAAATTTTAATTTTATAGATTGGTTTGAACTTGACCCAGAAGTAGTAGATGTTTGTAATAAACATTTAGGTGATATTGGAAAGAAAGCTACAGAAAAAAATTCTGTTAAATGTGTTTGGGGAGATGCTTTTGAAAGTATAAAATCTATTAAAGATGATACATATGATCATATATTTGTTGATTTAAATGATGATCAATTTTGCATAGATCTTGCAGCAAAAAATATGGACTCATTAGTTCGAATTCTTAAACCAAAAGGGGTGATAACGGCACAAGTAGGCAGTCAAGATAAAAAACCCCATCAAGTTGAAAATTGGCTTAATGTTTTTTATCATCATTTTGGCAATACTAAATTATCTAGGGTTTATGTGCCTAGCTTTGATTGTTCTTGGAATTTTTCATCATCGATTAATCATTAATTTCTCTTTTCCAAACTACTAATTTGTGAAATACTTAAATTTTATTAAAGGAGAATATGATGAATATATTTAAAAAAATAATCTTTTCAGTTTTACTTTCCTTATTAGTTATAGGAAATGTTAATGCCGACAAGATAAGAATTGGAACAGAGGGTGCTTATCCACCATGGAACTCAAAAGATGAGTCAGGAAAGTTAATTGGATTTGAAGTTGAACTAGCTTGGACACTTTGCAGATATATAGGGCAACAATGTACTATAGTTGAACAAGATTGGGATGGAATGATTCCCGCTCTAATTATGAGAAAATTTGATGCAATAATGGCTGGGATGTCAATTACAGCTGAGAGACAAAAAGCGATTAGTTTTTCTCAAGGTTATGCAGATGAAGTTGCTTCATTAGCAGTTATGAAAGGCTCTAGTCTTGAAGGTTTAGATACTCCGGCTGGAATAAATCTTACTAAACCTAACGCAGCTGCAAAAAAAGCATTAAAAACTCTTACAGCAGCATTAGCAGGTAAAACTGTTTGTGTTCAAACTGCTACAATTCACCAAAACTTCTTAGACTCGGGAGATGTTGGAAAAGTAAACGTAAGAACTTATAAAACTCAAGATGAAGTTAACCTAGATTTAGCATCAGGAAGATGTGATGCTGCATTAGCTGCTGCAGTAGCATTTAGTGATTATGCAGAAAAATCTGGTAAGCCAGTTGTATTAACTGGACCAACTTTTTCAGGTGGTGCATTTGGCAATGGTGTAGGTGTTGGTATTAGAAAAGATGATACTGAGCTTTTGAAAAAGTTTAACGCTGCAATTAACAAAGCGAGAAAGAACGGAGATATTAGTAGAATAGCTACTAAGTGGTTCGGTTTCGACGCTTCTATGTAATTCAATTTAAGATTTGGCGACTATCATGTATAGTCGCCAGTCTGTATGGAACTTCTAGCATTTGGAGATACTGGTTGGGGTGATGAGTTATTTCGTGCAACCCTAATGACAATAGCTGTATCAATTACAGCAATGCTAATAGGTTTTAGTTTCGCTGCAATTTTTACTCCATTAAAATTATCTAAATTTAAATCACTAAATTTAATTGCAAATATTTATACTACAGTCATCAGAGGTGTACCTGAATTATTAGTAATTTATCTTTTCTTTTTTGGTGGAAGCGGTGCAATTATGTTTGTAGCTTCTATGTTTGGTTACAATGAGTACATAGAAATAAATGCATTTGTTACAGGTTCATTTGCTATTGGAATTATTTCAGGTGCTTATTCTACAGAAGTTTTTAGAGGAGCAATTCAATCAATTGATAAAGGACAATTCGAAGCAGCAAAAGTTTTAGGCTTTAGTAAATTTAAACAGTTTTACAAGATTATCCTTCCTCAAATGTTAAGACTTGCAATTCCTAATCTAAGTAATGTTTGGCAAATTACTCTTAAAGATACATCTTTAATTTCAGTTACGGGTTTAGTTGAAATTATGAGACAATCTTATATTGCAGCAGGTTCTACAAGAGATCCATTATTCTTTTATTCATTTGCGGCAGTTTTATATTTATTGCTGACTTTTTTAAGTATGAAACTGATCAATAAATTAGAAGTTAAATATAGCAGGGGGTATTGATGGATTTTGAGCTAATGATCAATAGTTTTCCAAAGTTATTAAATGCTGCTCTTATAACTTTAAAGCTTTTGTCAGTTTCTTTGATTGTGGGATTATTCATTGGCTTATTTTTTGCAATTCTAAGATTAAATAAAAATATATTTATCAATAGATTTGCTTATGGATATTCGTATGTATTTAGAGGCACTCCACTTTTGGTTCAAATTTTTATAATTTATTTTGGATTAGGTCAGATTGAATATTTGAGATCAACAGTTTTATGGGTAATTTTAAAAGAACCATATTGGTGTGCAATTATAGCTTTTGCATTAAACACTGGTGCATATACATCTGAAATTTTAAGATCAGCTTTTCAAACAATTAAACCTGGTATAATTGAGGCTGGAAAAAGTTTAGGTATATCAAACAAAATTATCTTTTATAAAATTCAAATTCCAATCGCTATTAGACAATCTTTACCAGCTTATGGAAATGAAATTATTTTAATGATGAAAGGTACTTCGTTAGCAAGTACAGTCACTTTGATGGATTTAACTGGTGTTGCAAAATATATAATTTCAACAACTTTTAAACCAATAGAAGTATTTATCGTTGCAGGTGGAATTTACTTATTTATGACTTTTATAATTCATAATGTGATAAAATTTTTAGAAAAAAAATACAGCTTTAATTAAAGAATAACTAAATCTAATTTTTGTTTACCAAGTCTTTCATTGCTATTATCAGTTACTAAGTAAGTTTCGCCCAAGTTCATAGCTAATTGATTTTCAGAATCCATTAAAATCATATGCATAAAGAATACATTCCCAGGCTCAATAGCATAAGGATTGCCAGTATATAACATTGGCCAGTCCATCCAATTTGGAGAAAAAGTTGTGCCTAAAGAATAACCACAGGCATTCATTCTTGCTTTATTAAAACCAAGATCATCAAAAGTTTTTGCATGGGCATCGAAAACTTCTCCAATCTTATTTCCTGGAATTAATTTATTTTCACAATTCTTTAATGCTTCAACACAAGCCTCATGCATTTTATGATGTTTAGGATCTGCTTTACCTATAGGAATAGTTCTAAACATTGCTGAATGATAATGTCTGTAAGTCCCAGCCCATTCTAAAGTTAATTGATCTTGATTATTTAAAATTTGTTTTTCTGCTTGATAACGACAAAGAAGAGCGTTCTTTCCTGAGCCAATAATAAATTCATTTGCAGGATAATCACCACCACCTTCAAATATAACTCTATTCATTTCAGCCAATATTTTTGACTCGCTAACACCAGCTTTTGCATATTTCCATACTTCAGCCAAGGCTTTGTCAGCTAGCTCTGCAGCTTTCTTAACATAAACAATTTCTTCTTTAGATTTTACTACCCTTAACTTTGTTATTAACTCTGATTTGTCCTCTAAACTACAATAATTTTCTAAAGATTTGTTCAATAGAAGTGCATTACGTCCTGTTAAGCCATAAGCTTCATACTCAACGCCTATTTTTTTTCCTTTAAGGTTTAATTCGTCTAAAATAATTATAAGATCGTTAATTGGTTTTGATCCATCTTTGTCTACCCAAATTCTTATATCTTCTATATTAGATGTATTTTGTGCCTGTCTTAAATCAGGAGCTCTTGTAAGCAATATTATATTTCCATTTTTATCTAAAATTAATGATTGAAAAAAAACATATCCAAAAGTGTCATAACCTGTAAGCCAATACATAGACTCCTGTCTAAACATTAATAGAGCATCTAGATTTTGCTCTTTCATAGAATTTAAAACTTTATTTTTTCTATTAGAAAATTCCTCTTTTGAAAAATGAAGTGCCATCGATTAAATTAATAGCTAGTATATTCTTTTATTTCTTTGATCGTTGAACCTGTATGATTATTAATATCTAATTTTATTTTCGCTCTATCATCATTTAAAAAATGTACATCTCTTGAAAGTTTTATAAATTTTTCACCAAAATCTTTATCTTTTTCACATTGTCTTTTATCATCTTCAATTACCCATAATTTAGAATTTATCCTTTTTAAAGATTTGTAAAGTTCATTAAGTCTCTCATCAGACTTGATATTTTTTTCCAACTGATTTCTTAAGATTGAATGTTCATTATTAATAAATTTTAATTTTTCCGGATCTTTTATTTTACCCTGCTTAATCTCTAAAATTGAAATTTTATCTAAAAGTTCTCCAATTGAAACTTCAACTATAATTTTATTCATAAAATTAAATACTGTGTTATCTTGTTATAAATATGTCAAACATTTTAATAATTAAACATGGATCTTTAGGAGATATAGCCCAAGCTAGCGGTGCAATTCAAGACATATCTGACAATCACAAAAATGATCAAATATATCTACTTACTACGAAACCTTATTTTGATTTGTTTAAAAAGTGTCCTTTTATTCACGAGGTTTTATTAGATAAAAGACTACCAAGATATAATTTAATTTATCTATATTTTCTTATGCGAGAGATAAAAAAACATAATTTTGTTAAAGTTTTTGATCTTCAAAATTCATCTAGAACAAATTTTTATAAGAATATTCTTTTTCCAAAGGCGAGTAAAGAAGTTTGGTCAAGCTCATTAACAACTTTACCAGAAAATAAGAATAAGGAAGAATTTGATAAATACTCCGTATTAGATAGATTTAATTACCAATTAAATGATTCTGGATTGAACACTATTAATACTTTAAAACCAAATTTTAGTTGGGCATCAATTGATATTAGTGAGATAAAAAATGATTATAAATTAGATAAATATATTTTATTATTTCCTTTTTGCTCTCCTCATTTATCTAATAAAAAATGGCCATATTATAATGATTTGATAAAGCTTATTAATAATGATTATGGTGAGAAGTATAAAATTGTTACTGCCCCTGGAATTGATGAAATTAACGATGCAAAAAATATAGATGCAGTAGCAATATTAGATAATGGTAAAGCTCTAAATATTTTTCAATTAACATCTCTGATTAAAGACAGTTCATTTGTTGTTGCTAATGATACTGGACCAGCGCACATAACAGCACATGTTGGCGCCAAAGGTTTAACTTTGTTTGGTAAACATACTACGGCTTATAAAGTAAGTATTGAAAGAGATAATTTCAAAGCAATACAGGTAAATGACTTAAATAATTTAGGCGCTGAAAAAGTTTTTCAAAGATTAACTAATCATTTATAACTTTTTTATAATTTTCAATTATATTAGACCACTCAAATTTTGAACATAAGTTTTTAGCATTTTTTCCGAGTTCTAAATACTTCTTATTTTCAATCATTATTTTTAATGAGCTGTAGATATCATCTAAGTCATTTCCATTACAAATTAATCCTGTTTTCTCATGACTGATCGCATCTGATGCTCCACCATCTTTTCCACCCAAAGATGGAATTCCATACTGTGCTGCTTCGATATAAGAAATACCAAAACCCTCAACAGATGTTTTATGAATTATTGAGGGCATTACAAAAATATTTGATTTAGCAATAAGGGCGTTTTTAAGATCTATACTTATTTCTTTAAAGAACATGACTTGAGTTTCTAAATTCAGTTCTTTGACTAAACTTTTTATATTTTCTTCTTGTTCACCATATCCAATACAAATATATACAATATTAGGATATAATTGTTTTAAATTTCTTATTGCCATTAAAACTTTTTCGTGATTTTTTCTTTTATCAAATCTTGAGACAGTTATTAATCTTGGTGTTTTAATTTTAAGAAGACTTTCAACTTTATTCAAAGATTTTATGTTGATTTCTTTTGCTGGGTTTACTCCAGGGTTAATAACAACAACTTTATTTTTATCTACTCCATTATCAATCACTAAATTTTTAGTATATTCAGAGTTTGCTATAACTTTTTTAACATTATTTAACACGTTGTTTAGCCTTTTATTTTGGTAACTATTTTTGGGATGATTAATTTCTTTACCATGAATTAAACAATATTTTTTTTTATCTGTTTTAATCAATTCTAAACTTTTCCAATGATCAGCAATTATTCCTTGAACTTTATTTTCTTTTAGAAACTCATTAATCAATTGAGCTTTTCTTATTTTTCTCAAAAATTTAATTCCACCAACTCTTTCAATTGAAAAATTAGCTTTTCTATCAAATTCTTTATGATTTTCTTGATGATCAGCAAAAACTTTTATCATAAAGTTTTTGGACATTTCTTTAGCAAGGCCCCACATTAAATTTTGCATACCACCTAATTCAGGTGGAAATGATCTTGTAACAATTAAATACATCAATTATTTTTCCACTTAATACTGCATCCAGCACTTGGAGTTTGTTGTTCTGGCCCTTTACCAGTTTGAGAAATTCGTTTCATAGCTTTAAATAAATCACTTTCACCATCTCTTACTGGTATTAAATTTTTAAGTTCTCTCAATCTACCTCTGTATTGAAGTTCTAGATTTTTATTGTAACCAAAGAAATCTGGAGTACATACTGCATCATATGTTTTAGCTATTTCTTGTGTTTCATCCACTAAATAAGGAAAACTAAATTGATGTTTTTTTGCAAATAAAATCATGTTTTCAAATGAGTCTTCTGGATAATTTTCAGCATCATTTGCACAAATTGCAACAGAGTTAATACCCAGGTCTTTTAATTTTTTACAATCTTCAACAATATCTTTTGTAACTGCTTTGACATAAGGACAATGATTACAAATAAACATAATTAAAGTTCCATTTTCACCTTTAACATCATCTAGAGAAATTATTTCATTATCAGTTGATTTAAGCTTAAAGTCGTGTGCCTTTTGGCCGAAATCACATATTGGAGTTTGTATTGGCATAATGTAATAATATATAAATTATGTTTTACGATTTAAAAGATAAAAAACCAAAAAACTCTGGCGAAAATTGGGTAGCACCTAATGCAACTATAATTGGTGATGTTACTTTAGAAAAAAATTCTAGTATTTGGTTTAATGCAACCTTAAGAGGAGATATTGAAAATATACATGTAGGTGAGGGATCAAATGTGCAAGATGGAAGTGTTTTACATACTGATCCAGGCTATCCATTAAAAATTGGAAAGAATGTAACAGTTGGACATATGGTTATGCTTCATGGATGTACGATAGGGGACAACAGTTTAATTGGAATTGGTGCAGTAATTCTTAACAATGCTAAGATTGGAAAAAATTGTATCATAGGAGCAAAAGCTTTAATTACAGAAAACAAAGAAATACCAGACAACTCTTTAGTAATTGGTTCACCTGGTAAGGTAGTAAGAGAAGTTACAGAGGAAGAAAAAAAAGCTGTATTTGAAAACACAAAACACTATCAAGATAACTGGAAAAAATATTCGAAATCAATTTTTTAAGGATTAATTATGAAAAAGATTTTTTGGGTCGTGGTTATAGGTTTGTTATTGAGTAGTAACGTTTTTGCAGAAAGTAAAAAAGTTAAAACATGGAAAAATAGACAAATTCCTGAGGAATTAAAAAATCCAAATCTTGAGACACTGCAATACCATTTTCTTACTTATAACATTAGAGGGTTAAGTAATCAGTTTTATACCAAACCATCTTCTCAACCAACTGCTTTAAAATTTAATCTTCAAAAAGAACCAAAGATCATAAAAAAGATTGTTAAGAAGATGCAGTCGACAGGTCTAATTAGTTATTTGATGTATGAAGATGGAGAGATTGTTATTGATCAGCTATCTCCCCCTGAAAGATTTGGAGATTTAATAGATAATGACACGATGATATACAGTATGTCTTTAGGCAAAAGTTTAGGTGGTTACCTCATGGGTCATGCGATCTGTAAAGGTTACATTAATTCTTTATCATCATCTTTAGCTGATTGGCCAATCGTTAAAGGAACGCTGCTAGAAACAGCTACAGTGCAAGATGTTATCAATGCCAGCACAGGGGATCAAAAATATATTAAAAATAATTATTTAAGCTCAGGAAGAGATATAGGTGATTTAACTATTGCTGATATTGCAAATAATGAATTAGCAAATACTAAACCAGCAAAAAAACGTTTTAAATACTCGCAATTTTCTCCCAATGTAGCTTTGAATTATATTTCATTTAAAACTGGGCATAAATTTTCTTCATTTATTAATGATGTCCTAAAAGATCATGTTGGTCTTGCTGGAAGGTTAGAGTTTAATGGTACTGGAATTGAGTCAAAGGGTGTTATTCAATCAAATTTTAAAGCAACACGTTACGATACATTAAGAATTGGCATAGCCATCTTGAATGACTGGAACAGTGATACATGTATAGGAAATTATCTTAAGGACGTTTATGCAAACAGAGTTATCAAAGGATATATACAAGGTGATGGTTATTCAAAATCTTACGCAGGTTTTTTTCATACCAATTATCCTGGTATAAGTGATACGGTGATGGGTATGGATGGATATGGTGGAATTGCATTGCTTATCAACTTTGATGATAATCGAATTGTTTACACCCACGCAGTACATCGAAACTACAATTACAAATTATTTGTTTTGAAAGCTATAGATAAGGGAACGTTTTAGGGTATAAAAATTTGTTATGGAACTAGCCAAGCATTTTCATTAGCTTCTAAATCAAACTTTGCTCTTCGATGTCCTTTTGCTGCAAGATATAGCCACTCAATAGATTTAATCTTACATTTAATAACAGTAAAGTTTTTATAACCTTCCTCACTTTGTTCCATGGTATAATCAAAATCTTCTAATTTGGATATCATTCCAGATGTTGGATTTTCTGAAGCAGTCCCTGGAGGACTATCAGTTAAATAGCAACGTCTGCTTATATGTTGAGTTTTTTTCCAAGATTCTTCTGTTGTAGAATTTTGATTATTAACTTCACATTCTACCTTTACTCTTAATTGTATCTTTTCTTCTTTATCGTAGAAAACTAGAGAGGCATTCTTATTTTTTTTAAGAATTTCTACTTTTGGTGATCTTAAATCAGTATGAAATTGTAATAGATTATTTGCTCTATCTGATTTTCTTAGAACAACAATTCTTCCATCTACCTCATCTTGGTGTGCACAAATAAAGACAGGAATTCTAAAAGGAGATCCTCTATTAGTCACAGCATCATCAAGCATAGACCAATACTTATTTTGAATTTCCTCGAAATTTTCATAGTATGCTGGTTGCATACATTACTTTCTAAATCTTTTTATTAAGCTTGAAGTATCCCAACGATTTCCGCCTAAACCTTGAACTTCTCCATAAAACTTATCTACAAGTTCTGTTACAGGTAATAATGAACCATTATTTTTTGCTTCATCCATTGCAATCTTTAAATCTTTTCTCATCCAGTCAACTGCAAAACCAAAATCGAACTTATCATCAATCATCGTTTTGTATCTATTTTCCATTTGCCAAGACTGAGCTGCACCTTTTGAAATAACTTCGATTACATCCTCCATATTTAATCCAGCCTTCATTCCAAAATTAATTCCTTCAGATAATCCTTGAACTAATCCTGCTATACAAATTTGATTAACCATCTTTGCTAGTTGTCCACAACCTGCTTTACCAAGTAGCTTCATTTTTTTACTATAGCAATCAATTTTATCTTTTGCTTTATCAAAGTCCGCTTGATCTCCACCAATCATAACTGTTAGAGCACCATTTTCTGCACCAGCTTGTCCACCAGATACTGGAGCATCTAATGCACCAAATCCATTTTTCTTTGCATGTTCATAAATTTCTCTAGCAATTGTTGCTGATGCTGTAGTGTTATCAATATAGATTGCACCTTTTTTTATTGTTTTAAATGCACCATTGTCACCAAATGTCACTTCTCTTAAATCGTTATCATTTCCAACACATGTAAAGACATACTCTGCATCTTTTGCAGCCTCAGCAGGAGTTTCAGCCATTTTACCTTTGTATTCTTTTATCCATTTTTCTGCTTTTGATTTTGTTCTGTTAAAAACAGTTACATTGTGTCCACCTTTTGATATATAACCAGCCATTGGATAACCCATGACACCAAGACCTATGAAAGCAACATTACAACTCATAATTTTTTATGTTTAATAGCTTAAGTTTAAAAGTAATTATATTTGGATTTATTTTTACATTTTTTTCTAGTTTTGGACAGAGTTTTTTTTTAGGTTTGTTTAATTCTAGTATTAGAGAAACACTTTCAATCACTCATGGACAATTTGGCTCAATTTATGCGTCAGCAACGTTATTAAGTAGTTTTCTTTTAATTTGGGTTGGAAAGAAAATTGATGACATTAATATTTTTAAATTTGCTTTTTACGTAACTTTACTTTTATCATTTTCTTGTTATTTCTTTTCAAATATATCCTCTATAGCGTTTTTATTTATAGCTGTTTTTTTAATGAGATTTTCTGGGCAAGGGTTAATGTCTCATACTGCAACAACAACTATTACTAGATACTTTACGATTTCTAGGGGTAAAGCTCTCAGCGCCGGATGGTTTGGTCTTTCAACTGCTGAATTTATTTTGCCCATATTAATAGTGTATTTACTTACAATCACAGCTTGGCAAAATATTTGGATATCAATCTCTATTTTAACTTTAATATTTTTACCACTGGCATCATTTTTTTTAATCAAAAAATTAGATTTTGATACAAGAGAACAAGTAGACTTTGACAATGCTGGAATAAAAGAAATTAAACAATGGCAAAGAATTGAAGTTATTAAAGATTATAGATTTTATATTATTTGTTTAAACATGCTTGCAATGCCATGGATTGCAACTGGTGTTTTTGTTTATCAATCTTTTATTACTGATGCAAAAGAGTGGGGCTCTTTTGTTATTGCTCAATCATTTATGGTTTATTCAATATTATCTGTTGTAACTTTATTGGGATCTGGTTTTTTAATAGATAAATTTACTAGTAGAAAATTATTGATCTTTATGAATATACCCTTGATGTTTTCTACATTAGTTTTATTTTATTTTGATAATCCAATTACATCTTTTATTTTTTTAGGATTAATTGGGATTTCTAATGGTTTAGCCAATGTTTTGGGTTCCTCCACATGGGCTGAAATATATGGTGTTAAATTTATTGGATCAATTAAAGCTTTAACCACAGCTTTGATGGTTTTTTCCACTGCTTTTGGGACAGCTTTATTTGGTTTTTTGATTGATAGGGGTTTTTCTATTGAGCAAATTGCTATGGTGTCATTTATCTACATTTTTATATCTTTAGTCTTGTTGTTTTTTGTTAGAAATAAGCTAAATCCACTATATATTTAAAAATTCTCCTTGATTTTTTTTAGCTCGCTGTGTAGATAATCCGCATGGCAAGAGTAACTGTTGAAGATTGCATTGATAAAGTTGAAAGTCCTTACGAACTAGTTCTGGTAGCTAAAGAGAGAGCCACACAACTAAATTCAGGTATTGAACCAACTGTTGATAGAGACAATGATAAAAACACTGTTATTTCATTAAGAGAGATTGCAGAGGAAAACGTCAAAGTTACAGATTTGACTGAGAGTGCTGTTTATAAATTAAGAAAACATGTTGAGCAAGTTGATGAAGGCACTGAGGACGATGAAGATATTGGTGATGATTTTGAAAGCTTGTACAAAGGAGAAATTTCAAAAAGCGGAACACCTATTTTACCATCTAAAAGAGCTAGAAAAGCTCCAGAAAAAATTCAAGTTTCAAAAGATGATTTGGCAGAATTATCTCAGACTGCTCAGCCTGAAGTAAATACTTCCGGAACTGAAGAAAAAGATCAAGAAGTTTCATTAGATGAAGTTTCAGAAAATGAAAACCAAGAGACGGAAGCTAATCTAGAAGAAACTGATACTTCAAACTCATAAAAAATAATATAAAGCTAAATTATGAATAGAAAAGTGTCTGTAGCACCGATGATGGATTGTACTGATCGTCATGAAAGATATTTTTTAAGGTTAATCTCTAAAAATTCTCTTTTATATACAGAGATGATTGTTGATGAGGCGATTAGTAGAGGAGATAAAAAAAAACTATTAGAATTTAATATTAATGAGAAGCCTGTAGCATTACAAATTGGAGGTTCTTCACCAAAGTTATTAGCTGAAGCAAGTAAAATAGGTGAAGATTTTGGATATGATGAAATAAATTTAAATTTAGGATGTCCAAGTAAAAAAGTTGAAAAAAATAAATTTGGTGCTTGTCTTATGAAAGAACCCAATTTAGTAGCAGATTGTCTAAGCAAAATGCAGGCAGTTACAAACCTTCCTGTAACGATTAAAACTAGAATAGGTTATGATAGTGTTGAAGATTATGAAAATTTCTATAATTTCATATCCATACTTAAATCTGCAGGTATTAAAACTTTTATAATACATGCTCGTAAAGCAATGTTAGGTAAGTTTACTCCAAAACAAAATTTAAATATACCACCCCTTAAATATGATTACGTGTATAATCTTAAAAAAGATTTTCCTAATGAAGAAATTATAATTAATGGGGGAATATCTTCAGTGGAGGCAATTAATTCACATTTAATGGAAGTAGATGGAGTTATGATTGGAAGAGCTGCATATCATACACCATATTTATTAGCTGAAATTGAGAGAAAAATTTTTAAAAATGAAAATGTATTAACTAGACAAGAGGTTATAGAAAATTTAATTCCTTATGTAAAAGATGAATTAAAGAAAGGAACTAGATTAAATCAGATTATGAGACACACTTTAGGTCTTTTTCATGGTCAAACAGGATCTAGTCATTGGAAAAGATATTTAAGCGAGAATATGTGTGTTCGTGATGCAGATGTTCAGAAAATAGATCATATAATGGATAATATTAAGTATAAAAATGTCGAAAGAATTGTAGGTCAATCTGCTTAACTCAATTATATCTAACCAATACACTATATATATCCTACTTATGATTTTAACCGCTTTTCCAGTAGGTTTTTTTGCGGGTTTATTTGGAATAGGTGGTGGCTTAATAACAGTCCCATTTCTTTTTTTTTTATTTGAAGCAATAGGTATTGATAAAAATTATTTAATGCATTTAGCCGTTGGAACTTCATTTGCAATTATTATCCCTACATCAATGGTTTCAGTTTATACGCATAATAAACATAACTCAGTTGACCAAAATATAATTAAAACTTATGGGTTATTTGTGGTGATTGGAGTATTACTTGGAACTACATTTGCAGCAATGGCAAAAACAAAGTCATTAGTTGTTTTTTTTACAATTGTGGTTTTTTGTTTAGGTACATATTTGTTAATAAATTCTAATCAACGAAGAATTAATAAAAAAAAATTTAGACTACCCTTCAGAATAGTTTTTGGACTAATCTCAGGCTTTATTTCTGCTCCAATGGGAATAGGGGGTGCTGTTATGAATGTTCCAATATTAAAATACTTTGGTTATCCTATAAAAAAAGCGATTGGAAGTTCAGCAACAATTGGTTTTATTATTGCTTTGTGCGGAGCGATAGGTTTTTGTTATTCAGGCTCATTATTAAATGCGAAATTACCTTTAAGCATTGGTTTTATTAATATTCCTGCTTTTTTAATCTTTATTCCTATCACTATGTTTATGGCTAGAGTTGGAGCTAATTCAGCACACAAAATTGATAAAACTAAATTGCAAGTTTTTTTTGGTATTTTTTTGTATGTTGTAGGTACAATTTTTGTTTTTAGATATTCAGGCTTGTAAAAAAAAAAGGGGTGGCTTCAGTCTCCCTCTACCACCCTTAACTACAATATAAATGATTCTGTTAAAATAACATAACTCGTAATAATTGAATTAGTAAAAATGTTGATAAAATTTTTATGGAAGAGGCTCAGGTTCAATTAACTCTGAAAATTCAACTAAATCAATTTTGTAAGACTTTAAAATTAAGGGATTCTTATCTACATATGGAAATTCTTGTAATAAATCATTATTTTTAAGATTATTCTTTTTTTTGGTTATATTTGAGTCAATATATGGATTGAATTCATTCAAAATTTTACCAGTGCTATAAGATAAAGACGCTTGATAAATGCTTCCAGTTTTTGCGCCTGTAAAAATTGGACCAAGAAAAGCTGTACCTGGAGTTGCGCAGCTATTAAGCATTATTAAACAAAATAAAAAAGAATATAATTTTAAATATTTTATCATTCATTTGCTACTAACCGATTCTTGCAGAAATAATTTTTTTTTATGAATTTTTTTTAAAAAAAAATACACGCAACGATTGAAATTAAATAAAACCGATGAGAAAGTATCAGATTTCTAAATCTCTTATTTCCTTAAAACTCATTTTAAACACATGAAATATATTTAATAAAACTTTATAAGTTAAATTTAGTAATGAGTAAAAAATCTGAACTAAAAAAAATATTTAGTAAAAATAAAAGTGCCAAAAGTTTGCTGAGTGATTTTTCAAAAAAAATTGATAATTTTTATAACTCATACAAGGAAAACAAAAAAAAAGAAAAAATAAAATTTGAAAAGAAAAAAAGGTTGGAAGATAAACGAGCACAAATTTTACAAAAAAAACAAGAAAAAAAAGATTATCTAAATAAATTAAAAGAGGAAAAAAGACAAATTCTAGCACAAAAAAAATTAATTATAGATAATGAAAAACAGGTAAGGCGTAATGAGGAAAAAAGAAAAAAAATAGAGGAAAAAAGAATAAGAATTGAGCAACAGAAAATACAAGACGAGGAAAGAAGAAGAATTAGGGAAGAAACCCACAGACTCAAAGAAGAAGAGCTAAGAATGAAAATGTTAGAAAGGCAAAGAATTAGAGAAGAAAAAAATAAATTAAAAGAGGAAAAAATTAAATCAAAACAAATTGAGCTTGAAAAGATAAGAGAAGAAAAGGAAAAAGAAAGGCAAGAAAAACTTAGATTAAAGGAAATTGAAAGACAAAAGAGACTTGATGAGGAGCAAAAAATAAGAGAAGCCGCTAGAAAGTTAAAATATGAAGAGGAAAAATTGAGAGAGACAGAAAACAGATTGAGGCAATTAGAAATTGATAGACAACAAGAACTCCAAAGACAACTTATAAAAGAACAAGCTATTCAACGAGAAAAAGAGGAAGAACTTAAATTAAAAGAAGAGAAGATTAAAGCAGCGGAGCGCGAAAGATTAAGAACAGAGCAAGAGCAAAGAGAAAGGGAAGAAGAATTAAGAAAAGAAGAGGAAAAACAAAAGCGAATTGAAGAAGAAAAAGAATTGGCTTTAAAAGCTAAGATTGAAGAAGAGGAAAGAATCAAAGAGGAAAATAGAAGAATCAAAGAATGGGAAGACAAGTTTGATCAAGAACAAAAAATTAAAGAGGAAGAGTTAATTAAAAAGTTTTATAATGATCAATCATCTTCAAATTCTGATAATGAAAAAAATCAAGATAATTGATTAAATTTTTTGATCGTATTCACCTATTTTTTTTGTTTGTTGAAGTAAACTATCAATAAACTCGAATATTTTAATTTTTCTCTCATTTGATGAGGGACTTTCAGTTACAACTACTAAAGAAGGTTTGTTTGAGGACGCTCTTACTAAACCCCATGAGCCATCTTCAAAAGAAAACCTCACACCATTTACAGTCAGTATTTCTTTAATTTCTTGATTATCAATCTTAATTTTTTTATCTTTCAATTTACGAATTTCTTCTAAAATTTCATTAACAACTTTATATTTTTCTTTATCATCGCAATAAGGTGCCATGGTGGGTGATTGAAATGTTTTTGGTAATTCTTTGTATAATTCACTCATCTTTTTATTTTGGGCGTCTAATAAATGACAAATTTGAATAGCTGAATTTATACCATCATCATATCCATACCCTAGAGGCTGATTGAAAAAAAAGTGACCACTTTTTTCAAATCCTGCTAAGGCTTTTTCATTGTGAACTTTTCTCTTGATATGAGAATGTCCAGTTTTCCAAAAAATAGTTTCACATTTATTTTCTTTTAAGATTTTATCACTTGAAAATAACCCAGTTGATTTTACGTCTACAATAAATTTAGATGCTCTATGTTTGGATGCAAGATTTCTTGCAATAAGTAGGCCAATTTTATCTGAAAATATTTCATTTCCCTTATCGTCAATTACTCCAACACGATCTCCATCTCCATCAAATCCAAAACCTATATCGGCGTTATTATTTTTCACAGATTTTACAATTTCATGAAGCATTTCAAGATCTTCAGGATTCGGGTTGTATTTAGGAAAAGTCCAGTCTAAATTACAGTCTAACTCAATTACATCACAACCTATACCTCTTAATATATCTGGAGCAAAAATACCTGCAGTACCATTTCCGCAAGCAACAACAGCTTTAATTTTTTTTTTTATCTTATTTTTACTAATTAAATTTTCTTTATAAATTTTATTAAAATTCTCTATTTTTTTTTCTTTTCCAATACCATTTACGAAGTTTTGATTTAAGGTTATTTCTTTTAATTCTTCCATTTCTTCAGGAGCATGAGTTAATCCTTTTTTGATGCCCATTTTTACTCCAGTCCAACCATTTTCGTTATGGCTAGCAGTAACCATTGCTACTGCGTCTGCATTTAGATTAAATTGAGCATAATAAACCATTGGTGATAAAGATAAGCCAACATCTTCAATAAAACATCCAGTTGAAACTAAACCCTTTTTAAGAGCTGTTTTTATTTTTTCACTATAAGACCTGTAATCATGTCCAACTATTATTCTAGGGTTTTCTTTTTTGGTATGTTTTTTAACTTGTGTCCCAAGACCTTTACCAAGATTCGTGATACCTAGCTCATTAATATCTTTCTGAAAAACCCATCTTGCGTCATATTCTCTAAAACCAAATGGGTCTATTTTTATTGATTGATTCATGCTGTTAATTACCTACATTTTTCTCATTTTTATAGTTGAATTATTTTTCTAATGTTCTATAAATGTTCTATTGATTTATGTAATATTTAGTATATCAATACTAAGCGCATACAACATGTAGTTGTTTTCGCTACAACAAAAATATATAATAACAAAAAATGAATAAAATACTATCTCAGGCCTTAAAGAAAGCTGTCTCTGAATATAGCCCAAACGTCAAAGAGTTATCTAAAAATAACAGACCTGATTTGTTTTCCTTAAATAATGAAACTGAACTTTTTCAAAATGATAAAGGTATAATTATTAAAATTGATCGATCTAGAGATTCTAATTTAACTGATTTTGGTAAAGCAACTTTAAAAGATAGATACTTGGGGCACAATGAGTCTTATCAAGACTTGTTTGCAAGAGTAGCAAGTACTTACTCTGATGATAATTTACATGCACAAAGAATTTATAATTATATAAGTAACCTTTGGTTTATGCCGGCTACTCCAGTTTTATCTAATGGTGGAACAAAAAGAGGTTTACCTATTTCATGTTTTCTTAATGAAGCATCAGATAGTTTAGGAGGCATTCTTGATCTTTGGAGTGAGAACGTTTGGTTAGCTGCTAAAGGGGGTGGTATAGGAAGTTATTGGGGTAATTTAAGATCTATAGGAGAAAAAATTGGTAGAGTTGGAAAAACTTCAGGAATAATTCCATTTATAAAAGTTATGGATTCTTTAACGATGGCAATTAGCCAAGGATCATTAAGAAGAGGCTCTGCAGCATGCTATCTTCCAATCGATCATCCAGAGATAGAAGAATTTATTGAGATGAGAAGGCCAACAGGCGGTGATCCCAACAGAAAAGCTTTAAATTTACATCACGGAGTATTAGTTTCAGATGCATTTATGAGAGCTGTTGAGATGGATGAGCAATGGGCGCTGAAAAGTCCAGCTGATGGAAGTATTCAACAAACTATATCAGCCAGAAATTTATGGATAAGACTCTTAACAGCTAGAATAGAAACAGGTGAACCTTACATAATTTATATAGATACAGTCAACAGACAAATTCCGCAACATCATAAGTTAGCAAATTTAACAGTTAAAACCTCAAATCTTTGCAGCGAAATAACCTTACCAACAGGAGTAGATAAAGATGGAAATGATAGGACTGCTGTTTGTTGTTTATCATCTTTAAATTTAGAAAAATATGAAGAATGGAAAGATGATCCTAACATGATTAGTGATGTTATGAGATTTTTAGATAACGTTCTATCAGACTTTATACATAAAGCTCCTGAACAATTTAAAGATGCGAAATATTCTGCTGAAAGAGAAAGAAGTGTTGGTCTTGGAGTTATGGGTTTTCATTCTTTTTTACAACAAAAAAGAATTCCGCTTGAATCGGTGATGGCCAAATCGTGGAATAAAAAAATATTTAAAAATATTCATGAGAAAGTTAACCAGGCATCAAAAGATTTAGCTGAAGAAAGAGGAGCTTGTCCAGATGCTGCTGAATATGGTTATAAAGAAAGATTTTCAAATAAAACAGCAATAGCTCCTACTGCATCTATTTCTATTATTTGTGGAGGCGCCTCTCCTGGAGTAGAACCGATCGCAGCAAATAGTTATACTCATAAAACTTTGTCTGGATCATTTAATGTTCGAAACAGATATCTTGAAGAAATTTTAGAGAGTCATGGTAAAAATGATGATGAAACTTGGTCAACTATTACAACTAACCAAGGTTCAGTATCACATTTAAATTTTTTAACAGATTTAGAAAAGGATGTTTTTAAAACTGCTTTTGAATTAAACCAAAATTGGATTATTGAGTTAAGCGGAGATAGAACACCATTTATATCGCAAGCTCAGTCAGTAAATTTATTTTTACCAGCTGACGTTCATAAAAGAGAATTACATAAAATTCATTTTGACGCTTGGAAAAAAGGCTTAAAAAGCCTTTATTACTGCAGATCAAAATCAATCCAAAGGGCTGAAAATGTCAATGATGTGAAATCTACAGATGTTACAGCCAATGTGTACAAGTCTAAAGATCAACAATCAAACAAACAACCAGAATATGAGGAATGTCTATCATGTCAGTAGTAGAGAAAATTAAAGTAGAAAAAAAAGAAATTATTCAACCAAAAAAAATGGGATTGCTAGTTGAAAATCCGGTTTATAAGCCATTTAGATACCCTTGGTGTTATGATGCTTGGCTTACTCAACAAAGAATTCATTGGTTACCAGAAGAAGTTCCATTAGGTGATGATGTTAGAGATTGGCAAAAAAATTTATCGCAACCTGAGAAGAATTTATTAACACAAATTTTTAGATTTTTTACACAGGCAGATGTTGAAGTTAATAATTGTTATTTAAGACACTATACAACAGTATTTAAACCTACTGAGGTATTAATGATGATGACTGCATTTGCTGCAATGGAAACAGTGCACGTTGCTGCATACTCACATTTGTTAGATACAATTGGTATGCCAGAGTCTGAGTACTCTGCATTTATGAAATATAAAGAGATGAAAGATAAATATGATTATATGCAAGGTTTTAATGTAAACTCCAAAGAGGATATAGCAAAAACTGTTGCAGTATTTAGTGCTTTTACTGAAGGACTTCAATTGTTTGCTAGTTTTGCTATTCTTTTAAATTTTCCAAGACATAACAAAATGAAGGGAATGGGGCAAATAGTTACTTGGTCTGTTCGAGATGAAACTCTTCACTGTAATTCTATGATTAGAATTTTTAAAGAATTCATTAAAGAAAATCCTGAAATCTGGACTCCTAAGCTTAAAAAGGAACTTTATGAAGCGTGTAGGACAATTATTGAACATGAAGATGCATTCATTGATTTAGCTTTTGAAATGGGTCCAATGCAAGGTCTTACTGCTAAAGAAGTAAAAGACTATATAAGATTTATTGGCAATAGAAGATTAGTTCAATTAGGATTAGAACCAATTTATGATGTTCAAAAAAATCCATTAACTTGGCTAGATACTATGTTAAATGCAGTTGAGCATATGAACTTCTTTGAAGGTAGAGCTACAGAATATTCTAAAGCATCGACACAAGGAACCTGGGCAGAAGCGTTTAGTTAATTATCTTTGATTTAATTGAACAACTTTTCGATGTTGACTACCTTTATAACTAGCTAAAGGTCTTATCAATTTATTTGCCGCGTGTTGTTCCATTATATGAGCTGACCAACCAGTAATTCTTGAAACAACAAATATTGGAGTAAAAAAATCTGTGTCAAAACCCATTAGATGATATGTTGGTCCAGTTGGATAATCTACATTTGGGTGTATATTTTTTCTATTAATCATTACTTTTTCAACAATATCATAAATTTTTTCAAATTTTTTATCCTTTTTAATCTTAGCAACTTTTGCAAAATATTTTCTCATAGTTGGAACTCTAGAGTCACCCGATTTGTATACTCTATGTCCAAAACCCATTACAACTTCTTTTTTATCTAATGCATTATTAATCCATTTTAGAGCATTTTTGGGTGTTTTAATTTTATTCATCATATGCATCACCTCTTCGTTAGCACCTCCATGAAGTGGCCCTTTCAAGCTTGCAATTGCCCCAGTAATTGCACCATGAATATCAGATAAGCTGCTTGTGATGGTCCTAGCTGTGAATGTAGAAACATTAAAACTATGTTCAGCATATAAAATAAGGGATACATCAAATGCTTTTACAATTTCTTTTTGAGGAACTTTTCCAAAACACATATAGAAAAAATTTTCTGCAATATTTAAGTCTTTTTTTGGCTTAATAATTTTTTTTCCTTTTCTTAATCTATAAAAAGCTGCCAAAGCAGTTGGTGTTTTAGCTAAAATTCTTATAGCTTTTCGCATATTAGCCTCTTGTGATGAGTCTGTTGTTTCTTTATCTTCGAGACCCATTATACTTACAGCAGTTCTAGCCACATCCATAGGATGAGATTTTTTGGGCATCTTTTTTAGTATTGAATAAAGATCTTTTGATAATTCTCTATTATTTTTTTCCTCTTTTTCAAATTTTCTTAGCTCTAAGGTATTTGGTAAGTCTTTATTTAAAATTAAGTATGCAACCTCTTCAAATCTACAATATTCACATAAATCTTGTGCAGCATAACCTCTGTACGTGAGAGAGTTGATTTCAGGCATTACTTTTGAAACTTCTGTTTCATCTACAACTATTCCAAGTAAACCTTTCTTAATTTCATCACTCATTATTCGTGTCCTTCAGTATTAAAATTATAAATTTTTTCGTCTAAACTATTATATTTTTCATAATCAACAAGTTCATACAATCGTTTCCTAGTTTGCATTTTATCAATAATGTTGTTCTGATGTCCATTTGCATAAATGTCTCTTAAACCATCCTCGACGTTTTTCATTGCTAATCTCTGAGTTGTAACTGGATAAATGACTATATTATATCCAAATTTTTCTAATTCCTTATAATTAAATAATTTTGATTTACCAAATTCTGTCATATTTGCTAGTAAATAACTTGAAAGTTCTTTTCTTACTCTCTCAAATTCTTTTTCATCTTGTAAAGCCTCTGGAAAAATTATTTCTGCTCCAGCATCTATATAAGCTTTACATCTCTCTATCATTTTATCGATTCCTTCAACACTTTTTGCGTCTGACCTAGCGATAATCTTAAAATTCTCATCTTTTTTAGCTGCTACACATTCTTTAATTTTTTTTACCATAGCATCTGTGCTAATTAATTCTTTGTTATCTAAGTGACCACATCTTTTTCGCTCGATTTGATCCTCTAAATGTACTGCGGATATTCCAAAATCTTCAAAAGTTTCAATAGTTTCTTTACAGGATTTAAAGCCTGTATCGATATCAACAATTGTAGGAAGGTTTGTTACTCTTGAAATTAAATATGATCGAGTACTAACATCTTGAAGAGTTGTTAACCCAATATCTGGAAAACCCAGATCGTTTGCCATCACTCCCCCAGAGACATAAACGGCATCATATCCAATCTCTTCGATTAATTTTGCTGTTAAAGGGTTGTAAGCCCCTGGCACTCTTAAGATTTTATTAGATTTTAATTTTTTAACAAAATCTTCTCTTTTTTCTTTAGGTTCTTTTTCAATAAAGTGCACTAAAAAATTCCTTTTTTAAAGTTTCTTTTAAGTTTACTTTTTTTTACTTCTATATTCAATTTATCTAACTGACCTGATTTAAGTTTTCTCAAATTTTGTACTATTTTAAGAAATCTATCACTCTCTTTTTTTATTAAGATATTTTCAGTGAGAGAAAGAAATTTTTTGATATAATTTCTTCTTTTAAAAGGGCGTGAACCTGAAGGATGAGCATCCGCCACACTTTGTTCTTCAATTATTTTTCTTCCATTTTTGAGAGTTATTATTACTTTTGCGCCAAATGCTTTTTTCTTTGGGTTTGGATCATGATATTTTTTAGTCCATTTCTTGTCTTCATGAGTTTTGACTGATTTCCATATTTTGATTGTACTTTGTCTTTTTGCTCTTGCCTTAGTATAAGATTTTATATGATGCCAGTCTCCATCCTCTAATGCGACAGCAAATATATACATAATGGAGTGATCTAATGTTTCTCTACTTGCATTTGGATCCATTTTCTGAGGATCGTTAGCGCCAGTCCCAATTACGTAATGAGTATGGTGGCTTGTATAAATATCTATCTTTTTAATTTGATTTATATTTTCTATTTTATTTTTTAGTTTTTTAGCTAGATCTATCAAAGCCTGTGACTGGTATTCAGCTGAATATTCTTTTGTATAAGTTTCAAGTATAGCTCGTTTAGTCTCATTTATTTTTGGAAGTGGAACTTTGTATAAAGCCTTTTTACCATCTAAAATTCTTGCAATCACACTATCTTCACCTTCATAAATTGGGCTTGGAGCTCCCTCACCACGCATAACTCTATCAACAGCTTCAATTGCTAACTTTCCAGCATGTGCAGGAGCATAAGCTTTCCAACTGGAAATTTCACCTTTTCTAGATTGTCTCGTTGATATAGTTGTATGCAATGCTTGTTGCACTGCTTGATAAATTGTTTCCGTCTTAAGTCTTAACATTGACCCAATTCCAGCAGCAACACTAGGACCTAAATGAGCTATGTGATCAACTTTATGTTTGTGTAAACAAATTCCTTTTACTAAATTAACTTGAACTTCATAAGCCGTTATAATTCCACGAAGAAGATCTAGACCACTTTTTTTATTTTGTTGAGCTACACTTATTAATGGAGGAATATTATCACCTGGATGACTATAATCTGCTGCTAAAAAAGTGTCATGAAAATCAAGTTCTCTCACTGCCGTTCCATTAGACCAAGCAGCCCACTCACAATCAAATTTTAATTTACTATTGACTCCAAATAATGTTGCACCATTTTTTCTAGAATGTTTTAAAGCCATTTCTCTAGATGAAATTACTGGTCTTCTATTTAAGGATGCAATAGCTACAGATGCATTATCAATAATTCTATTAATGGCCATCTCAATAGCATCTTTACTTAATTTGGAATTGTCACTAGCAATTTCTGCTATTTTCCATGCAAGCTGTTTTTTTTTGGGTAAGTAAATTTTAGACGGGTAAACTCTAATTTTATGAACAATCAAAATAACTCCTAATATCGAAATCTTTTTTAATAGTTAAAAAAAAATAATCAATATTAAAGATATTTTGATACTATCTTTTCAATACCAACAAAGTCTTTTACCAAGTGATTATGGTAAATTTCTGTAGTTTTTTTTTCAGTATATCCATCCTCCATTAAAATAACGGGAATACCAGCATTTTTTGCTGCATTAGCATCTGTCTCACTATCACCAATCATTAATGAATTATTTACATCTCCATCTAAAATTTCAATAACAGAGGTTAAATGTCTTGGATCTGGTTTACAATAATCAAAGGTGTTGTGTCCTGCTACGTATTCAAAAAAATCATAAATACCAATTTTTTTTAAAAGATCTACTGCAAGATACTCAGTCTTATTTGTACAAACCGCCATTGCAATTTTTTTTTCTTTAGCCCATATTAAAAATTCTTTAACACCTTCAATTAGAGTACTTTCTTTAACAATATTTTTTCCATAAAAATCTACAAAAAGTTCGACCATTTTTTTTTTTACTTTTTCATCTTCAACTTTTCCAAACTCTTTTTTTGCTTGCCCCCATATAGATCTACCAATCATTGCCCCAGCTCCTTGTCCTAAAAGATTTTTTATTTCCTTAGTAGATTTGGTTGGATATCCAAAATGTTGCATTACATGATTATGAGCCCTCATCAAATCAGGTGCTGTATTTACTAAAGTTCCATCTAAATCAAAAAGAATTGTAAATTTTTTGGTCATATTCAAAAGTATTTTTAAGAAATATTTTGTGAATTAAGAAAGGTATATACTTAATATAAAGAATTTCAAAGATGAAAGAGTTAAATTTTAAAAGTTCTCAAACAAGTTTAAGAAATAAATTCTTAAAATTGGGTGTAAAAATGATTGGCCCAGAAACCATTTTTTTTTCAAAAGATACTAAGATTGGAAAAAATGTGACGATAGAACCTTATGTAGTATTTGGATCAAAAGTGAGAGTTGGAAATAATGTAATAATTAAATCATTTTCACATTTAGAGTCATGTAAAATAGAAAACAAAGTTGTAATAGGACCTTATGCAAGAATTAGACCAAAAGCCATTATAAAAGAAGGTTCTAGAATTGGAAACTTTGTTGAAATTAAAAAAAGTGTAATAGGTAAAAAATCTAAGGTAAATCATCTATCTTACATTGGTGATACTAAAATTGGCAAATCAGTTAATATAGGAGCCGGAACAATAACTTGTAATTATGATGGATTTAAAAAAAATAAAACTAATATTAAAGATAATGTTTTTATTGGATCAAATTCCTCAATCGTAGCACCATTAACGATATATGATGAGAGCACAATTGGAGCCGGTTCAGTAATAACAAAAAATGTAGGTAAAAAGTCATTAGCATTAACACGCACTTCCCAAATTGAAATTAAAAATTATAAAAGAAAAAAGAAATAATTTATGTGTGGAATCATTGGCATTAATAGTAACAAACCCGTATCCTCAACTATAATAAGTTCCTTGAAGAAACTGGAATATAGAGGTTATGATTCTGCAGGAATTGCAACATTGTCAAATGGTTTAATTAATGAGGTTAAATCTGAAGGAAGAGTAGATAATCTAGAAAAAAATAATCTAGTTCAAAACATGGAGGGCACTATAGGCATAGGACATGTTAGATGGGCCACACATGGAATACCAAATTCAATAAATGCTCATCCACATTCCTCTCAAAATGTTTCAGTTGTACATAATGGAATAATTGAAAATTCTACAATTTTGAAAAAATTTTTAGTTGGGAAGGGCCATAAATTTAAATCTCAAACAGATACAGAGGTGATTGTACATTTAATTACAGAACACTTAAAATCAGAAAATGTAATCAATTCTATTAAAAAAACTTTAAAATTACTTCATGGTAGTTTCGCCTTAGGTATTATTTTTAAAGAACAACCTGATTTGATGATTGGGGCAAGAAGAGGATCGCCACTAGCTGTTGGTTATGGACCAGGTGAAAACTATTTAGGTTCAGACTCCTATGCTCTGAAATCAATGACAAATAAGATTTCTTATCTTAATGATGGTGAGTTTTGTATTATAAAAAAAGATCAAGTTGAATTCTATGATGAAGATGGAAAAAAAATAAATAAAAAAGTTTTAGAATTAACTTCAGAAGATCAAAAATATGACAAAGGTGATTATAAACATTTCATGGCAAAAGAAATAGAAGAACAGCCTTTAACTCTAAAAAATGGAATTAATGAATACATTGATAATTCAAATAAAAATATAAATATATATAATTTTCCATGGAAAGTTGAAGATATAACATCTATAAAATTAATTGGATGTGGGACAGCTTATCATTCTTGTTTGATGGCAAAATACTGGTTTGAGCAATTAACCTCCTTAGATGTTAACGTAGATATAGCCTCTGAATTTAGATATAGAAATCATAGATTTAAGGAAAAGACTTTATATATTTTTGTCTCTCAATCAGGTGAAACTGCAGATACTTATGCAGCTTTGGATTTATGCAAGAAGAATGGCATGAAAACATGCTCAGTGGTAAATATTATTGAGAGCTCTATTGCTAGAGACTCTGAATTTGTTTTACCAATTCATTGTGGAACAGAGATCGGTGTCGCGTCTACAAAAGCCTTTTTGGGCCAAATATTAATTCTTTATATATTTGCATTGAAGTTAGGATTGTTAAGAAAAGATATTGAAAATGAGGTTTTTTTACAAAAACTTAATGATTTAAAATCATTGCCTGAATTAGTCGAAAAAACTTTAAAGATTGATAATAAAATTCAAGCTATATCAAATACTTTTAATGAAGCTAAGGGATCAATGTTTTTGGGAAGAGGTTTTTCTTATCCAATAGCATTAGAGGGAGCACTTAAATTAAAAGAGTTGTCATATGTACACGCAGAAGGTTATCCCGCAGGTGAGATGAAACATGGACCATTAGCATTAATTGAAGAGGGTATGCCAGTTGTTGTTTTGGCTCCAAGAGATAGTTATTACAAAAAAACAATATCGAATATGCAAGAAGTGATAGCTAGAGGTGCAAAAGTTTTGTTAATTACAAATAAAAGTAAAGATGAAGTTTTATCAGAAAACATATGGGAAACTATAGAAGTTGAAAGTGCTAATGAGGATCTTTTACCATTTCTGTTGACAATTCCATTACAAAAACTTGCTTATTATTCTGCATTAAAGAAAGGTTACGATATAGATAAACCTAGAAATTTAGCTAAATCTGTAACCGTTGAATAATTAAAAAATTCTGCTACAACACTTTTAAGTTGAATATGAAAAATTGGAAAATTAATAGTTGGAGAAAGTATCCTGTCAAACACATACCCACGTATGATGATGAAAGGGAGCTTAATATTGTCTTAAATAAATTAAAAACGTTTCCGCCTCTAGTATTTGCAGGTGAAACAAGACATCTAAAAGATCAATTAGCTAAAGTAGTAGATGGTAAAGCTTTTTTATTACAAGGTGGAGATTGTGCAGAAAGTTTTGCAGAATTTCATCCGGACAATATAAGAGATACTTTTAAAGTAATTCTTCAAATGGCATTAGTAATGACATATTCAGCATCTTTGCCCATTGTAAAGCTTGGTAGGATTGCTGGACAATTTTCTAAACCAAGAAGTGCCCCAACAGAAAAACAAGGTAATATAGAATTACCCAGTTATTTAGGCGATAATATAAACGCAATAGATTTTAATGAAAAAGCTAGAAGACCAGATCCAAAAAGAATGTATAAAGCTTATTCACAATCAGCTTCAACACTTAATCTTTTAAGAGCATTTTCAAAAGGTGGTTTTGCAGATTTGAATAAAGTTCACTTGTGGAATTTGGATTACATTAAAAAAAGTCCTCAAGCGAAAAAATTTAAAGACTTAGAAGACAAAATTGCCGACGCTTTAGCATTTATGGAAGCATGTGGTATAACTTCAGACTTTAATAATAGATTATATACTGTAAATTTTTGGACATCACACGAAGCATTACATTTACCATTTGAGGAAAGCATGACAAGAGTAGACTCAACTACCGGTGAACACCATGATACATCTGCTCATTTCGTGTGGATTGGTGATAGAACAAGACAATTAGATGGTGGTCATGTTGAATTTTGCAGAGGAATTGAAAATCCAATTGGAATTAAGTGCGGTCCAACATCTAAACCTGAAGAGATTGCAAAAATCTGTGAAGTATTAAATCCAAAAAATGAAAAAGGTAAAATAACTTTAATTTCAAGATTTGGACATCAAAATGTAGAAAAGTTTTTGCCTAAACTAATTAGAAGAATTAAAAAAGAAGGACTGAACGTTATTTGGTCATGTGATCCAATGCATGGTAATACGATCGTATCAACTACTGGTTTTAAAACAAGGCCATTTAATAATGTAGTTAATGAAGTCAAAAATGTTTTTGGTGTACATCAATCTGAAGGAACTTATGCAGGTGGTTTACATGTTGAAATGACCGGTCAAGATGTGACAGAGTGTACAGGAGGAGCTAGAAAAATATCTGATGCTGATTTATCTAGTAGATATCATACGCATTGTGACCCAAGATTAAATTCAGATCAAGCCTTAGAGTTAGCTTTTTTAATTTCTGATGAGATTAAAAAGAATAGCAGCTATTCTAAAAATGCTATTCAAGCGGCATCTTAAGCTATTGCATAAAAATTTAAGATAGTTAGATATTAAATATGACATCTTCAGAAAAAGTAAAATTTATTTCGAATTGGATTAAAACATACGTTGATAAGATGCCAACTAAGGCACAATCTCTAATCATTGGAATATCTGGAGGAATAGACTCATCAGTTTCAAGTACTTTGAGCGCCATGACTGGCATAAAAACTATTGTTTTAACAATGCCGATAAAACAAAATGAAAATCAACATGATTTAAGTTTAAAACATCAACAATGGTTAGTAGAAAATTTCAAAAATGTCGAAGCTCATACTTTAAATCTAGATAAGCTTTTTGAAACCTTTTCATCTACATTAAATAAATTTGATAATGAACATGGTTTTGCTAATTCAAGGGCAAGACTCCGAATGACTACTCTTTATCAGGTTGCAGCTGCAAACAAAGGTATTGTAGTTGGAACAGGAAATAAAGTAGAGGATTTTGGAGTAGGTTTTTACACAAAATATGGAGATGGCGGCGTTGATATATCTCCAATAGCAGATTGTAGCAAAACTGAAGTATGGGAACTAGGCAAAGAACTTGGTATAATAAAAGAAATTATCGATGCTCCACCAACCGATGGTTTGTGGGATGATGGCAGAACAGATGAAGGCCAGCTAGGATTCAAATATTCAGAGCTAGAAGATGCAATGGGTAACCCAAATTCACCTCACAGAGAAGAATACGAAAAAATTAGAAATCAAAACTTGCATAAAATGGAGCCAATTCCAGTTTGTAAGATTCCTAGTTAATCAATTAGATTAACAAATCATCAAATAAGGTATATTTCTTAATCGACTGATATGGATATTTTTTTAACAAATAATTTAAGTAATAAAAAAGAACATTTTATTCCTAAAGAAAAAAAAAATGTAGGAATGTATGTTTGCGGACCCACAGTTTATGATGATCCTCATATAGGAAATGCAAGACCCTTAGTGATTTTTGATATTTTATATAAATTATTAAAAAATGAATTTCCCTCTGTCACATATGTGAGAAATATAACAGATATTGATGATAAAATAATTAAATCATCTCAGGAACAAAAAATATCCACAAAAGAATTAACTGATAAAGTAACAAGGAGTTTTTTAGAGGATTGTAAATTTTTAAATTGTGATGATCCAACTCATCAACCGAAAGCAACTGAACATATTGATTTAATGATTAGTATGATTAATGATTTAATTAAAAATGGATTTGCATACGAAAATAAAAAACATGTTTATTTTGAAGTAAACAAATTTTCTGATTACGGAAAATTATCAAATAAAAAATTAAAAGACTTAGTAGCTGGTTCAAGAGTAGAAATAAGTGAAAATAAAAAAAATTTAGAAGATTTTGTTTTATGGAAACCATCAAATGATGATGAGCCTGCTTGGGAATCTCCTTGGGGTAAAGGCAGACCAGGTTGGCATTTAGAGTGTTCGGCTATGTCAAAAAAATTCTTAGGAAATGAATTCGATATTCATGGTGGAGGCATAGATTTAATTTTTCCACACCACGAAAATGAAATAGCCCAATCTAGATGTGCAAATAATACAAAAGTTTTTGCGAATTATTGGGTCCACAATGCATTTATTACTTTATCTAATGAAAAAATGGCCAAGTCCCAAGGTAATATTCTTCAAATAAAAGATTTTAGAAAAAAAATTAGTGGCCAAATAATTAGATTAGCTTTGTTAAGTACTCATTATAAACAACCTTTAGATTGGAATGATAAATTATTAATTGATTGTGAAAATACGTTGGACAAATGGTATAAAGTGTATTCGTCTAATTTTAAGTCTGTGAATGTTACTGATGAAATTTTAAAACCATTATATGATGATTTGAATACCCCTGGATATATAGCCAACCTTCATAAATTATATGAAAAAGCAAGCAAAGGTGAAAACATAGATTTATTTCTTTCAGCTTGTAAATTTATTGGTTTGATGAATGAAACAAGTGAACAATGGAATAATTATAAAAAGAACAAAGCATCTATAACTGAGTTTGAAATTGAAAAAAATGCTAACTTTAAGAGATAAGGCTAGAGAAAATAAGAATTATAATGAGGCAGATAGAATAAGAGATGAGCTTTTAGATAAAGGTGTTTTAATAGAGGACAAAGATGGTAAAACAATTTGGAAATTTAAATGAGTAAAGAAAGATTATATATTTTTGACACAACTCTTAGAGATGGAGCTCAAACGCAAGGTGTTGACTTTTCTTTAGAAGAAAAAGAAAAAATTGCATTAGCTTTGAATAATCTGGGAGTTGATTATATTGAAGCAGGATGGCCTGGGGCAAATCCAACAGATACAGAATTTTTTTCAAAGAAACATAATTTTAATAATTCAATACTAACATCTTTTGGTATGACAAAGAAATCTGGACGAAGTGCAGAAAATGATACAGGTTTATCTGCAATTATGAATTCAAACACTTCTGCAGTATGTTTGGTTGGTAAGTCTTGGGATTTTCATGTTGATGTTGCTTTAGGAATAACTAATGAGGAAAATTTAGATAATATTTCTGAGAGCGCTAAACATTTTGTAAAAGCAAAAAAAGAATTTATGTTTGACGCAGAACATTTTTTTGATGGTTATAAAGCAAATTCAAATTACGCACTTTCTTGTATTAAAGCTGCTTATGACCAAGGTGCTAGATGGATCATACTTTGTGACACGAATGGTGGAACACTCCCACATGAAGTTACAAAAATAGTAAGTGAAGTTACAAAAGTAGTGCCAGGGAAAAATTTAGGAATTCATGCCCATAATGATACTGGAAATGCCGTCGCAAATTCATTAGCAGCAGTGTTATCTGGTGTTCGACAAATTCAAGGTACTATAAATGGATTAGGTGAAAGATGTGGAAATGCAAATTTGATGTCATTGATACCAACGTTTTTTTTGAAAAAGGATTTTTCATCTCAATTCGAAATTGGAATAAAATCAGAAAACATAAAAAATCTAACTGATTGTTCAAGACTTTTAGATGAAATTTTAAATAGAAAACCCAACCAGCATTTACCTTATGTGGGTGCCGCAGCCTTTTCACATAAAGGAGGATTGCATGTATCTGCTGTTCAAAAAAATCCTAAAACTTATGAACATATCAATCCAGAAGAAGTTGGTAATGCAAGAAATATCGTTGTTTCTGATCAATCAGGGAAATCCAATATAATTTCAAGGTTGAAAAGTATTAGAATTGATATTCAAGAAAATGATCCAAAAATTAAAAAATTATTAGACGAAGTAAAAGATAGGGAATTTATTGGTTATAGTTATGATGGCGCAGATGCATCTTTTGAATTATTGGCTAGAAGAATTATAGGAGAAATACCAAGATATATATCTATTAATGAATATGATGTTTCGGTTAAAAAAAATAAATCTGGTGAAATAATTTCTTCTGCAAAAGCTCAATTGGAAGTTGATGGAGAAAAAATTATGTGTGAGGGAGAGGGCAATGGACCAGTAAATGCTTTAGATAATGCTATAAGGCAAAACGTTGATAGATTGGCAAAATACTCAAAATATTTAAAAGATTTAAAATTGGTAGATTATAAAGTTAGAATCTTGAATACAGGAACAGAGGCTGTAACAAGAGTATCGATTGAAAGCACAGACTCTCAAGGAAAAAACTGGTTTACTATTGGTGTATCTACAAACATTATCGATGCTTCTTTTAAAGCATTAATAGATAGTTTGGATTATAAATTATTCAAAGATAATGCACCTGCAAGTAAATAAATGAGCCAAGATAATATTTCTTTTATTCTTCATAAACCTCAATTATCAGAAAATATTGGTGCATGTGCAAGAGCAATAAAGAACTTTAATTTTAGAAAATTAATTTTGATAAACCCAAAACCTATCTTTCCAAATGATAAGATTTTGGCTACATCTGTTGGAGCCAAAGATATAATTCGTCAAAGTAAAAAATATGATGATCTAGAAAAAGCTTTAGGAAACATTGATATTCTAATTGCTACATCTGCAAGATTTAGAAATAAAAACATCAAACACATAAATTTAGATGATTTAAAAAGGATAAATTTTAAAAAGAAAATTGGTTTTTTATTTGGTTCAGAGGCGTCAGGTTTATCAAACGATGAGATTAGTTATGCAAATTATACTTTACAAATACCTACCAATCCTGATTTTAGATCCTTGAATTTGTCCCATAGTTTAATCATAATTGCTCAATACGTAGCTAGACTTATTAAATTTAAAAATCCAGTATTTAAAAAGTCTAAAAAAATTAAATCAGCCAGTAAAAGAGAGATTCAAACAATGTTAAATTTATGTATAAAAAATTTAGATCAAATTAATTTTTTTAGACCTAAGGAAAAGAGATCAAAAATGCTTGAGAACTTAAGAAATATTTTTTATAAAATGGACCTATCTGATAAAGAAACACGTATATTATCTGGTGTATTTGCAAGTTTAGGAAAAAAACGTTGATTGACAAAATTAAGACTGAGTCTATAAAACCCATAATTAAATGACAAAAAGATTAAACTCTAAACATAAAGTAGATAGAAGACTTAAGGCGAACCTCTGGGGTAGACCAAAAAGCCCTTTCAATACAAGAGCATATGGACCTGGTCAACATGGTCAATCTAAGACATCTAAACCTTCAGATTATGGTATTCAGCTTCAAGCAAAACAAAAATTGAAAGCTTATTATGGAAATATAAATGAAAGACAATTTAGAAATATTTATAAAAAAGCAAGCATGCAAAAAGGAGATACTAGTGAAAATCTAATAGGTTTGTTAGAAAGAAGATTAGATGCAGTAATTTATAGAGCAAAGTTTGCAACAACAATTTTTTCAGCAAGACAATTAATTAATCATGGACATGTAAAAGTAAATGGGAAAAAAGTTAATATCTCTAGTTTTCTTGTGAGAGAAGAAGATAGTATTGAAATCAGAGACAAGTCTAAACAATTAGCCATTATAGATATTGCTTTGGCAAATAAAGAAAGAGAAACTCCAGAGTATATACAATTGGATGTTAAAAATAAAAAATTAAAATTTATTAGAATACCGAAATTTGAAGAAGTTCCTTATCCAATAGTCATGGAACCAAATCTTGTAATTGAATATTACTCTAGATAAAACTTTATTTTTTAAAATTAATTCCTTTTTCCTCAAATTTTTTTTTAAGATCACCACTTTCGTACATCTCTTTAATTATATCACATCCACCAACAAATTCTTTTTTGATATAAAGTTGAGGTATAGTTGGCCAATCACTATAAATCTTTATCCCCTCTCTTAAAGACTGATCTTCCAGAACATTAACTCCTTTAAAATTTACTTCTAAAATCTTTAGGATATTAGATACTGCCATAGAAAATCCACATTGAGGTGCATCAGGTGTTCCTTTCATAAATAAACATACTTCGTTGTTGTCAATATGATTTTGGATTATATCTTTAGTTTGTTCATTCATTATTTTTCCTTTGTTTTAATTGCCAGAGCATGTAGTTCATTTCCCATTTTACCTTTTAAAGAGTTATAAACCATTTTGTGTTGTTCAATTTTACTTTTCCCTGAAAAATCAGATGATATTATAGTTGCAGAATAGTGATTTCCGTCTCCTGCTAAATCTTGAATATCAATAGAAGCATCAGGCATTGCCTCTTTGATATATTTTTCAATTTCTTTTAAATCCATTGCCATTTTTATTTCATATATTCGTTTAACCAATTTGTATTATAAGATCTTAATTCGTCAATTGTAACTTTTGTCTTTTCATTAATAATCATCTCATTATCAATTATAGTGCCTATTTCTTCATGATGTACTGAATTTTTATCCAGAATATTTCTTACTTTTTTTAAATCTTCTGGTTTTATTTCAATAATATATCTTCCTTGATCTTCTGAAAAAAAATATTCAATTTCATTAATAAAATTTTTGAATTTTTTAAATTTGATTCCTTTATTTCCCTTAATACACATTTTACTTACAGCAGTTAATAAGCCACCTAAAGATATATCATGTGCACTTTTGATATAATCATTTTCAATTATATGGAGTAAAGTTTCACCATTATTTTTTTCATTAAATAGATTTACCTCAGGTGGGGGACCATTTTTTTCATCTAAAATTGATCTAGCAAATAAACTTTGATCAATATGACCCTCAGTTTTTCCGATAGCTAAAACTAAATTGTCTTTTTCTTTAAAATCCATAGTAACCATTTTTTTATAATCAATTATCAAACCAACACCACCAATAGAAGGAGTAGGTTTAATCCCAACATCTTTCGTTTGATTATAAAAAGACACATTTCCAGAGACCACCGGAAAGTTTAAATACTTACTAGCCTCTCCTATCCCCTGAACACATTCTACAAATTCTCCCATATTGTCCTCATTCTCAGGGCTTCCAAAATTTAAGCAGTTTGTTATTGCAATAGGTTTTGCGCCAACGGAAATTAAATTTCTCCAACTTTCTGCTACTATTTGCTTACCACCAGTTAAAGGATGAGCCCAACAATAAACAGCTGATGAGTCAACCGAGGCGGCTACTGCTTTATTTGTTCCATGAATTCTTACAACACCTGAATCTCCACCAGGCTTTTGGATAGTGTCACCCATTACTGTGTGATCGTATTGTTGCCAAATCCATTCTTTACTACAAATATTTTGATTAGATAAAACTTTTTTTAAAACATCTTTTATTTTCAATTTATTTAAAGTTTCTTTTTTAATTTTATTTTTTTTGGGAGGTTTAGACTTTTTCCATTTGCGATTATACATTGGAGAATTTTCAACTAATGTATTAACAGGTATATTTGCAACTCTCTCATTATCAAAAAATAGTTCAATATTTTTTGAATTAGTTGTTTTTCCGATTACGGCAAAATCTAAATTCCATTTATCAAATATTTTTTTTGCCTTTTCTTCTTTTCCATTTTCTAAAACTATCAACATTCTTTCCTGACTCTCTGAAAGCATTATTTCATAAGGAGTCATTTTTGTTTCTCTACAGGGAACTTTATTAAGATTTATTTCTATTCCCAAATTTCCCTTTGAAGCCATCTCTATACTAGATGATGTAAGTCCAGCTGCTCCCATGTCTTGAATCGCAATAATTGAGTCTCCTGCCATAAGCTCTAGACAAGCCTCTAGTAATAGTTTTTCTGTAAAAGGATCACCCACTTGAACTGTAGGTTTTTTTTCCTCAATTTTTTCATCAAAACTTGCTGATGCCATACTTGCTCCGTGAATTCCATCTCTCCCAGTTTTTGATCCAACATATATGACTGGTTTATTTAAACCTGCAGCTTTAGAATAAAATATCTTATTTTTTTTAACTAAACCTAAAGTCATAGCATTGACTAATATGTTTCCATTGTAAGAGCTATCAAATGAAGTTTGTCCTGCAATAGTTGGAACTCCCATACAATTACCATACCCACCGATACCATGAACAACTCCTCTCAACAGGTTCTTTGTTTTTTTATGTTGTGGCGATCCAAAATGAATAGAATTTAAATTAGCAATCGGTCTTGCACCCATTGTAAATACATCTCTCATAATACCACCCACACCTGTTGCGGCACCCTGGTATGGTTCAATAAAAGAGGGGTGGTTGTGACTTTCAATCTTGAATACAATTGCATCACCATCTTCAATATCTATTACACCCGCGTTTTCACCAGGCCCTTGAATGACTTTTTTTCCTTTTGTTGGTAATTTCTTTAGATGAAGTCTTGAAGATTTGTAAGAGCAATGCTCATTCCACATTGCTGAAAAAATTCCAAGCTCAGTTAAATTAGGAGTTCTCTCAAGTAAATCACAAATTTTTTTATATTCTTCTGTTTTTAGACCATGGTCTAGGGCAATTTTTTCGTTAACTTCCATTATTTAATATTATTTATTAGATTTTTAAAAAATAATGATCCATCCTCCCCAGACAAACTTTTATCTATCATTCTTTCTGGGTGAGGCATCATCCCTAAGACATTTTTTTCTTTATTAAAAATACCTGCAATATTATTTAATGAACCATTAGGATTAAATGTTTCCTCAGTTTTTCCATTATTGCTGCAGTAATAAATAGCCACCTGATTATTATCCTCAATTTCTTTTAACTGATCATTTGTGCAAAAATAATTTCCTTCATTGTGAGCAATATGAAATTCAAATACATCTTTATCAGAATTTTTAAAATATGGATTATCTTTATTATTAATTTTGACAAAAACATTCTTACAAATAAATTCAAGATATTTATTTCTTAATAAAACCCCAGGTACTAAGCCTGCTTCTACTAATATCTGAAATCCATTACAAATTCCCATAACCAAACCACCTGATTTTGCAAAATTTATAACTGATTGCATTATCTTTGATTTCGCAGCCATACTTCCACACCTTAAATAGTCACCATACGAAAATCCCCCCGGTAATACTACTAAATCACTTTTAGGTAATTCATTATCGTCATGCCAAACCATTTCATTTTTAAATCCAAATTTTTTGAGAGCTACATCCATATCTCTATCACAATTTGAACCGGGAAAGGTAATTACAGATGATTTCATTAATTATTGTATCTCAATAATTTTATAATTCTCAATAACTAGATTAGCTAAAAGCTTTGAACACATTTTTTCAACAATTTCCTTAGCTTTTTTTGGATCATTTTCTTTAACATCTATTTCAAAATATTTTCCTTGTCTTACTTCATTAACATTATTAAAACCCATCCCATCCAAAGCTTGATGAATTACTTTTCCTTGAGGGTCTAAGACATCTTTTTTAAGTGTTATTATAGCAGAAATTTTCATCTACCTTTTTTTTTAATTGAAGATAATTTTGTTACATTTACTGCTGAAACATTTGATTGTTCATGCAAAATGCCAAGTCTTTTTGCAACTTCAGTATATGCTGGAATTAAATCTCCAAGATCATTTCTAAATCTATCTTTATCAAGTTTTTTATCAGTTAAAGAGTCCCATAGTCTACAGGTGTCCGGACTTATTTCATCTGCCAGTACAATCTGGTTTTTCCCACTTTCATAAGTGAAACCAAATTCAACTTTAAAATCAATTAATTTAATTCCAACACCTCTAAATAAACCTAATAAAAAATCATTCAAACGCTTTAAATTTTCATCAATTAAATCTAGCTGGATAGTATTAAGCCAATTAAAAGTCAAAATATGTTCTCTACTTATATTTGGATCTCCAAGTTTATCATCTTTAAGACAATACTCAATTAGTGGTCTTTCTAGAACTGTACCATCTTCAATACCTAATCTTTTTGTTAATGAACCAGTAGCTACATTTCTAACAATAAATTCTATTGGTATGATATCCACCAACTTGACTAACTGCTCTCTCATATTAAGTCTTTTAACTAAATGATTTTTAATTCCTATGTCAGTCAAATTTGAAAGTATATGTTCTGAAATTCGGTTATTTAAAACCCCTTTACCCTCAATTGAGCTTTTTTTTTGATTATTAAATGCTGTGGCATCATCTTTAAAATATTGAATTACAAGATTCTTATCAGAAGTGGCATAAATAATTTTAGCCTTACCTT
>CABZLS010000001.1 GCA_902526645.1 uncultured Pelagibacteraceae bacterium | reverse complement strand
ATCTTAGCTTTTAAAACTTAATAGCTTTTACTTATATTTTTTATATATATAAAAAATTATATATTTACGTCGCATGAAAAATAAAGATGTAGATATGTCATTACCGACAAAAGCAAAAGTAGTAATTATCGGTGGAGGGATCCACGGATTGAGTACCGCTTGGAAATTATCCGAAACATATAAAAATCCAGGAGATATCATTGTTTTAGAAAAGAAAGATACTGCGGCGGGAGCTAGTGGAATAGCTTGTGGCGTTGTAAGAAATAATTATTTCCAACCAGCAATGAGAGAGTTGATGGCCCATTCAGTTTCAGTTTGGGAGAGTGATCCAAAAGCATTTAAATATAATCCAGTTGGGTATTTACAAATATCACCTGAGATTATGCATGAGGATGTTGCAAGTATTTATAAACAACAAAAAGCAATTGGTTACGAATCTGAATTTATAGAAGGTGAAAAAGATTGCATGAATTATATGAAAGGTATCTTTGACGATTGGCAAGCTAAAGGAATTACTTCTATTCTTCATGAAAAAAAAGGTGGATATGCTTTTAATAAAGATTCAATTAAAGCACTTGAAAATAAATCTACCTCAAATGGTGTTCAGGTAATGAAAGGTGTTAGAGTTACAGGTTTTAAAAGAGGAAGTAATAGTAAAGCTGTGACAGGAGTAGAAACAGACAAAGGCACAATCGATTGTGAACAAGTAGTAATTGGAGCGGGACCTTGGGCTAGAGATTTTTGGAACATGTTAGAGTTACCCAAAACTGCAAATATTAAAGGTAAAGATGGTAAGATACATGTTACTGATATGTGGACATACTGGATGCTCCAAGAGGGCGTTATTGGAGTAGAGCCAGATTTCTTAAAAACAAATGATGGTAAACAACCACCTGTGGTTCATGTTGACTCAACAGCACCATTATATTCAGATAAAACAAAAAAATTAATCACAGACAAAATTTGGGGAATTTATTACAAACCTGATATAGAGGGATTGGGAGTTCAAGGAGGAACTTCGCCATATATAGTTAAAAAACATTTCGATAAAGTAAATGTTGATCCTTATGGAATTGAGTCACCAGAGTATCAAACAACTGAAGCATTTAGTGAAATGTGGTGTTCAGCACTGGCACATTGCCAAAAAAGATTTGAAGGAAAATCCAATTTATATCGTAAGGGACCATCAGGAGGATTGGGATGTATGACACCTGACTCATTTCCAATATTTGATAGATTTTTTGAAAATGTTTATATGATAGCTGATGCTAATCACGGATATAAAATGATTGGTGTTGGTGAGCTTGTTGCAAAAGAAATTCTTGGTACTGAGAGTGATTTATTGAAACCGTTTAGATTCAACCGTTACGAGAAGGGAGAGCTCCACCCTACTTCGAACAGTCCGTTCCCTTGGAGTTAACTTCAAGCCTAGACACTAATAAATTTTTCAGCTACGCTTGAAAAAATATAATTCATTGAGGAGAAAATGACTGATCTAGAAAAACATGTTAACCAACCAGGAAGAGCAAAATTAGTAAAAAAAGTAAGAGAAAAAATTAATGAGTTAGGAATAACTTATATTTATTATCAATTTATTTCAGTTACAGGTAGAGTTGTTGGTAAAGGAATTCCAGCAGATCACTGGGAAAGAACTGCAGAAAAAGGTTTTCAATTAGTCTATGGAGCAACTGCTAATTTATTTTTAGATCGTCACAATAACTATATTGGATATGGACCAGAAGCAATGGAACTTGTGGGTATTCCAGATCCAGAGACATTTTGTCAATTACCTTGGGACAAAAGAGTAGGAAGAGTTTTTGTAACTTGTTTTAGAAATAGAGAAGAAAGAAATAACCCCGGTGGCCACTTAACATCTGATTGTAGAGGAAATTTGAGAATTTTTATGGATGAATTCCAAAAAAAACATGGTCTTGAATTAAGAGTTGGAACAGAACCTGAAATGATGTGGCTTACAAAAAATCAGGATGGTACACCAACTGGAAAAGGTTTTTCAAAGCCATTTTGTTATCATATCGACCAATTTGAGTCACTAAGACCAGTATTTATGAAGGTAATTGAATACGCTAAAGCAATGGGTCTTGATATGATTCAAGGGGATCATGAAGATGCGCCAGGTCAATTAGAATTAAACTGGACATTCGATAATGTGCTTAGAAATGCTGACAGACTATCAACTTATAGACAAATTTGTGCACAAGTAGCAAGAGAACACGGTTTAATCGCTTGTTTTATGACTAAACCTTTTATGGGCGTTTCAGCTAGTGGATGTCACACAAATATGTCTTTATGGAAAGGTGGAAAAATTAAACTTAATAAACTAGGAAATAAAACTTTACCAGGTGTTGAGGAAGTTTTTAGTTACGTGGAAGGTGGAACAAATACTTTTATGCCAGACACAAAAGATATGCAGCTACCAGGTAAAATTGGTTTACAATCAATCGCTGGTATCATGGAACACTTACCGGCATTAACTGCATTAGGTTCTTCAACAGTTAATTCATATAGAAGATTATGGGATCAAGGTTTTTGGGCACCTGTCTATGCTGACTGGGGATACCAAAATAGAACTTGTGGATTAAGGGTGTCAGCACCTGGAAGATTTGAATACAGGTCGGTAGACTCTATGCATAATCCTTACTTACTAGGTGCAGCTTTATTAAAAGCTTGCGATCATGGAATAAGTGAAAAAATGAAACCGGCAGCTCCTGAATCTAGAAATATTTATGAAGCTCAAAAAGCAGGTAAAGATGTTAAGAAACTTCCTTTAAGCTTAGGTGAAGCTCTAGAAAGATTATCTGAAGATAAAGTAATCAAATCTGCAATGCCAGATGAAATGTATAAAGTTTTTCATTGGTATAAAAATGATGAGTGGGAAAGATTTTTAGGTGCAACTACTCAATGGGATCTAGATACTTATCTAGATTGTTTACCATAATAGATTTTAAAGAGAGGAAAGTGTATGTGCGGAATAGCAGGATTAATTCATAGAGGAAAATCCTCAAAAGTCGGTTATGAACTTCAAGGAATGTTGCAAGCTTTAAAACATAGAGGTGAAGACTCCACAGGTTATGCTCTGTATGGTGATACTGATGGAAAAAATTTCATTATGAGATTTAAAGTTGGTGAAAATGTTGGCGAAGGAAGTTCGTCAGTTGCTGAAGATGTATCTGTATATGACGAGAGAAAAAAAATAGTTGATAGTTATCTCTCAGATATGGGAGCAAAAATTGTCAAAGAGGAAAGAATTCTTCCCTATTCTTTAAGATACGAAATTCAATATGAAAAAAAAGATTTATTAGAATTTTCACAAAAAATAGAGAGTATTCCAGGTGTTGAAATTCTTTCTATGGGTAAATCTTTGGAAGTGATTAAAGATCTTGGTAATGCAAAAATAGTTTGTGACAGATACAATTTAGATAAAGTTGTAGGTACTCATGCAATTGGTCACGCAAGAATGGCTACCGAGTCCGGTGTGGATATAAAATCAGCTCACCCTTTTTGGGGCTATCCTTTTAGTGATGTATCGGTAGTTCATAATGGCCAATTAACTAATTATTGGAACAACAGACGTGCTTTAGAAAATAAAGGGATGAGATTTATGTCTGAATGTGACTCTGAATTAATCGCTGTTTATTTAGCAGAAAAGATGAGAGATGGCGCATCATTAGAAGAAGGAATGAAAGAGTCTTTATCTGGATTAGATGGTGTATTTACTTATTTTGTTGCAACAAAAGATTCATTAGGCATGGCAAAAGACACTATGGCAGCAAAACCGTTGGTGTTATACGAGTCAGATGATTTAGTGGCAATGGGTTCAGAAGAAATAGCGATTAGGTCAATTTTACCACAAGAAATTGATACTTATGATCCGTTCGATGGGGAGGTCAAGGTATGGCAAATTTAAAAAATGTTACAAAAAAAACTAAAGCTCAGGCAATGGGTATGCATACTGAAGTTCTGACTGGTAGAACTCAACAAAAATTTTTTAATCCTGATGAAGCTGAAAATTTTTATTACTTTGGAACTTATGACGTAGACTTTAACAAAAGAACAGATCTGGATGTTAAAGACATGTCTGCTGCAGAAGCAAATAAAGAAATAGATCATTTAATGAGTCAAGGATTTGGATCTATAGTTATTAAAAATCCTCAGGGAAAACATAGTTTAGGTGTTGGAATTTTAAATAAACTAAATTTAATTTTTGAGGGAAGTTTAGGATATTTTGGAATAGGTTCCTGTGATGGTCCAATTGTGCGAATCAATGGAAGAGTTGGTTGGTCTTGTGCTGAAAACTTAATGGCAGGAAAAGTAGTTATTGAAAAAAATGCAGGCTCATGCTTTGGAGCAGCAATCAGAGGTGGAGATTTAATTTGTAAGGGAAGTGTGGGTGCCAGAACAGGTATAGATATGAAAGGTGGAACCATCATAATTGGCGGTGATGCAGGTGCATTTACTGGTTTTATGATGCAAAGAGGAAGAATTATAATTTTAGGTAATGTCGGAATAAATTTAGGCGACTCGATGTATGATGGGACAATTTTCGTAGGTGGAGAAATCGGGTCATATGGTAGTGATGCTGTAGATGCCGAATTGACTAAAAGTGATCAAGATTGGTTAAAAAGAAAGCTAAAAGTTGCCGAGATCGGTGAAAATTTTGATGTAAGTAAAATGAAAAAAATTGTAGCAGGTAAAAAGCTTTGGAATTACGATAATCTAGAACCAACAGAGAAAAAAGGAGCAATTTAATGCCTAAGAAAAAAAAGAAAAAAAATAATAAACTAAAAACTAACGGAAATGTTGGTGGTAAAGCTGATGTTCATCTTAGTAGCAATGGATCGAGAAACAAAAGTTTACTTGGTCACAATGCAATTTTTACTCCAGAAGTAATAGACGATATTCATATTAAATCTCAACTAGGAAGATACAGAATGCGTGGAATGGCATTAATGAAAAAAATTCCAACTTTTGATGATTTGGTATTTTTACCAGGAACTTTAACTAGATTTGTAATCGAAGGTTATAGAGAAAAGTGTGAGACTAAAACAGTTATTGGTCCTAGATGTGAAAATCCTATTGAATTAGATATCCCCGTTTATATTACTGGTATGAGTTTTGGAGCATTATCCTACGAGGCTAAAACTGCTCTTGCCAGAGGAGCCACAATGGCTGGCAGTGCAACATGTTCAGGTGAAGGTGGTATGATACCTGATGAAAGAAGATATTCAGAAAAATGGTTTTATCAATGCATTCAATCTAGATACGGATTTAACCCACACCATGCCCAACTTGCAGATGGAATTGAAGTTTTCATTGGACAGGGACAAAAAGTTGGAATGGGTGGACACTTAATGGGTCAAAAAGTTACTGATCAGGTAGCTGAAATGAGGTCACTACCCTCTGGAATTGACCAAAGGTCTCCAGCAAGACACCCTGACTGGTTAGGTCCAGATGATTTAGCCTTAAAAGTAGAGGAATTGAGACAATTAACTAAGAATAAAGTTCCTATTCAATTAAAATTAGGTGCATCGAAAGTTTATGATGATGTTCGTATGGCAGCGAAGTGTGATCCAGATTCAATTTATTTAGATGGTATGGAGGGATCAACAGGAGCTGGTCCACATATTGCAGCAGCTAATACTGGCATACCTGGTATTGCAGCAATTAGAGAAGCTAGAAGAGCATTAGATGATGTTGGTAAAACTGGAAAAGTAACTTTAATTTATGCTGGTGGTGTAAGAGATGGTGCTGACATGGCAAAAGCTTTAGCTTTGGGTGCTGATGCTATTGCGATCGGAACAGGATCAATGATTGCTCTTAATTGTAATAAGGATATTCCCGAAGCGAATTTTGAAAAGGAAATGGGTGTTAAAGCAGGTGAATGTTATCATTGCCACACTGGGAGATGTCCCGTTGGTGTTGCAACTCAAGATCCTAAGCTTAGAGCAAGATTGAATCCTGATGATGCTGCTTTAAGAGTTTATAATTACCTTCACTCCATGACCCTAGAAGCTCAATTATTAGCTAGAGCTTGTGGAAAAACAAATATTCACTCTTTAGAGCCTGAAGATTTGGCAGCTTTAACTTCTGAAGCTTCAGCTTTAGCAAAAGTTCCTTTAGCAGGTACTAATTATACTGTTGGTGTTGACAACTTTCATAAAATTTAAAAATAACTATGGCTAAGAAAAAAAATAAAAAGAAAGTTTCAAAATCAATAGCAGTCAAAGATCAACAACTTGGTAAGAAAAAAGAAACTGCAAGAGAAAAAATGATTGGTCAATCGATTGGTTATAGATATGACGTAAATCTTCTTCCAGATTATAAAAAAATTACACCCTTTTTAAAAAAATATATTGAGGCCATGGGCTGGGATGATCTCAACTGGCTAGAAGATGTTCACATGGGTTATGAAGAAGGAAGACCAGCTGTATTTTGTAGAAATGCTAATGGATGGGTTACAATTCCTAAATCAATTAAACTTCCTAACAATCAACAAGATAGAGACATGATTGCCAGAGAACTTTTAGTAAAATTCCAAATGTCTCCAAAACATCCTCTTGTTGATTTAAAAAAAGCTTACTTAAAATTTTAGTTACTCAATCTAAAGTTGATTATTTTTTAAAACCTATTGTCAATACTAGGTTTTATTTGATTGTTTCATTTGTCACACGTACTGAAATTTTATAGGGTTTTAAAAACTAATATGGAGAGAGGATATGACTGATCAGTTAGCTGCTCTTACTACTATATTTACAGAATTCTACTACTGGGTAACAGTGGTATTGATGTTTTTAATTCACGTCGGATTCTGTATGTATGAAGTTGGAGCTTCTCGATACAAACATCACCAACATACTCTTATGAAAAATACAATGCTTATACCTTTGGTAACAGTAACTTGGTTTTTATTTGGTTGGTGGATTTATTGGGCTTTTCCAACGGGACCAGGATTAGCACCTTCAATAATGAATGAAAGCACTGCGTTAATAACCGATGACTCGGCATTCAGTGCTAAGTTCTATACGGCAACTAGCCAATTAATGGCTGTAAACTTAGGAGACCACATTTCGGGTGTCTTTTGGGCTGCATTCCTATTATTTTCATGGACTGCTGCCTCAATAGTCTCTGGAGCAATCATTGAAAGAATAACAACTTTTGCATTTGGAATTTTAGCAATAGCAATAGGTTCTGTTTTCTGGGTCATTGATGCTGCTTGGGGATGGCACTTTGATGGTTGGATGCTTAAACTTTTAGGATACCATGATGCTTACGCTTCAGGAGTAATTCACGCAATAGCTGGTGGATTTGCTTTAGGTGTTCTAATGGTTTTGGGACCAAGAATTGGAAAATTCTCATCAAGTGGTGAACCAAGAAATATTGGTCCTAGAAATCCTTGGCTAGTAACAATTGGATTATTTTTAATTTATACTGGCTTCTGGGGATTTTATGCGGCCTGTAATATTCCAATATTTGACCTTGGACCAGAGTACGGTATGGAAGGTATATCTTATTGGACAGCTACCAACATTTATGTAACACCTACTACACTTAGTGGTATTACTTTTAACTTTTTGATGTCTTTATCAGGAGGTTTATTAGCAGGATATTGGATTGCTAAAGGTGATCCATTCTGGACATACTCTAGTGGACTAGCAGGTATCATATGTGCTTCAGCTGGAAATGATTTATATCACCCAATTCAATCTATGATTATAGGTATGATTGGTGTTGTACTTTCATACAAACTTCATTATTGGGTTGAACGTAAGTTCAAAATTGATGATGCAGTTGGTGCTGTAGCAGTTCATGGTTATGCTGGATTTATTGGTTTAGTTATTTGTGGTTTTGTTTTAAATGGTTATCCATCATCTGGTTACAGTGTTGGAGCTATGTGGGATGGAACTACTTATGCAGCTATAAATCCGTTGGGAATGTTCATTGGAGCAATTATAATGTTTGTTGTTCTTGGACTTATACCAGGCTACGTCATAGCTAAAGTACTTCATGGAATGGGTAAATTAAGAATCCCACGTGAAGTTGAGATAGCTGGACTAGACTATGAAATAATGGAAACTGCTAAAAAAGACGAAAGAGCTGTTTCGTCTGCAACCAGGTAAAGGAGAAACAATATGGCTACAGTTACAAATTGGATCGATCATCTAAACAAACCTGCTGAACAAGTTGCAGGAGCTGTTTATCCTGGTGCTGGATCTAGTGAAGGTCTGCTAGTGATACTTGCTATAATCATATGGATTGGTTGGCATGTTTTAACCTCAAAATCTGAGAGTGAAGAACTTGAAAGATTAGCGAGAAAAAGACATGGGGCTAATGACCATAGAAGCAATATGGCTGAGTGGTAATATAAAATAAAATTTGGGCGCTAAAAAATTTAGCGCCCACTTTATTTCTTAATCTTAAAATGTCTGAAGAAAATAATAACGAAGAATTAAGACCAAGTAAAATGAGGGGTGTTGCTTTTCCAAAAGCAAAATATGGTGCAATATTAGCAATAATTGTAATTATTGTTGTAAATTTAATTTTTTATAAAGAAACAATTTTTTCTTTTTTTAAATGACTATTATAATCTAATTCATGCCAAAAAATTTATTTAAAATTGCTCAACAAAAAAAGATAAAATATTTTTTAATAAGTTTTGTTGACTTGTTTGGTGTTTTAAGATCAAAATTGGTCCCTTTGCGAGCGATAAAAGAAATGCAAGTTACTGGAGCAGGATTTGCGGGATTTGCTGCATGGCTGGATATGACTCCAGCAGACTCTGATATGTTTGGTATTCCCGATCCAGATAGTCTCATTCAATTACCTTGGAACAAAGAAGTTGGATGGTTAGCTTCTGATCTTTGGATGAATGGAGAACCAGTAGAGGCCTCACCTAGAGTAATGCTCAAGAAACAAATCAAAGAGCTTGCAAAGCAAGGAATGACAATGAAATCTGGAGTGGAATGCGAATATTTTTTAATTTCTCCAGATGGAGAGTCCATAGCAGATCCGAGAGATACTCAATCAAAACCGTGTTACGACCAATCAGCGCTAATGAGAAGATATGAACTTATAAAAGAAATTTGTGATTGCATGATAGAAATGGGATGGGGTCCCTATCAAAATGACCATGAAGATGCTAATGGTCAATTTGAAATGAATTGGGATTATTCAGATTGCTTAACAACAGCTGATAGACATACTTTTTTTAAATACATGGTTAAAACAATTGCTGAAAAACATGGACTAAGAGCAACTTTTATGCCTAAACCATTTCAAAATTTAACAGGCAATGGATGTCATGCGCATATTTCTCTGTGGCAGGGTAATAAAAATAAATTTTTAGATCAAAAAGATAAACTTGGTTTAAGTAAGATGGCATATTACTTTTTAGGAGGTATCATTAAGAATGCCTCCTCATTGTCTACCTTCTTTAACCCAACAATCAATAGCTATAGAAGGATTAACGCTCCACCCACAAAATCAGGTGCTTCGTGGTCTCCAAGTAGTATTTCTTATACAGGTAATAATAGAACTCACATGATAAGAATTCCAGATCCTGGTAGATTTGAATTAAGATTGATGGATGGATCTGCCAATCCATATTTGCTTCAAGCTGGAGTTTTAGCTGCTGGATTACACGGTTTAAAAAATAAAATTAATCCAGGAAAACCTTTAAATTGTAATATGTACACTGACTATAAAAAATACCCAAATCTACCAAAACTTCCAAATGAACTAAAACAATCATTAGAAGAATTAAAGAGTAACAAGGAGATGAATAAAAGATTTGGGAAAGATGTAATTAATAGTTTTATCAAACTTAGAAACTTAGAAATTCAAGAATTTAATAGTAAAGAAAAATTTGATAAATCAGAACCCATTACGAAATGGGAAAGTCAAAATACTTTAGACTGCTGAAGTGAGCTATTCAAAAAAGATTAACAATTTGTATTTAACAAAATTTTTAATCAATAAAAAATTTCAATTTAAGAGAAGTAATGTTTTAAAATATGTCTCTTCAACTATGCTCTCAAATGCTTATAGAACAATTTCTAATTGGAAAAGTTACAATGTTACCCCTCTTTATACTCTAGATAAGTTAAAAAAAAATTTAAAAGTTAATAATATTTTTTATAAAGATGAGTCAAAAAGGTTTCACTTGAAATCCTTTAAAGCTCTAGGTGGAGCTTATGCTGTAGAAAAAATATCCAAGGGAAAAAAGAATATTATTATTTCCTCTGCTACAGCTGGAAATCATGGCAAATCAGTTGCATGGGGAGCTCAAAGATTAAAGTTAAAATGTAAAATTTTTGTTAGTCAATTCGTTAGTGAAGCTAGAGTAAAAGAAATTAAAAAATTTGGCGCTGAAGTTATAAGGGTTAAAGGAAATTATGAAGACTCTCTTAAAAAATGTCAGGAATTATCTAAAAAAAATAATTGGAAAATTGTTCAAGACGTATCAACAAAAGATTATAAATATATACCTCAACTTACTATGGCAGGGTATTCAATTTTGATAAAAGAAATTTCTAAACAAACTAATGAATATATTACTCATATTTTACTTCAAGCAGGTGTTGGAGGGCTGGCCGCAGGTGTAGTTGCAGGAGTGGCAAAATATTTTAGAAGAATACCTAAAATAATCATAGTTGAACCTGACAAAGCAGATTGTGTGCTTCAGAGTATAAAAGGTAAAAAAATAAAAAAAATTAAAATTAAAAAAGAAAGTATTATGGGTGGAATGTCATGTAATGAGATGTCTCTTGTGCCATGGCAAATATTGAAAAATGCAAGTAATTGTTGTGTTTCAATCTCTGATAAAAATATAGCAAAAACAGTGGCTGGTTTAAAAGATAAAAAATTTAGTAAAACTTCAATTATAGGTGGCGAATGTGCGGCTCCAGGTGTTATTGCTTTGATAGGATTATGTAACAATGTAAAAGCATCAAAATTCCTTAATATTGATAGAACTTCAAATATCCTAGTAATTGGATGCGAAGGAAATGCAGATGTAAAACTTTACAAACAGCTGCTATCTAAGGGTAGAAAATAAAAGTTTCTATGACAAAAAATGCAATTACATGGATTAGAGAAGATTTTAGAATTGAGCATAATCCAGCACTTGCCTATGCTACACAAAATCACAAGAGCGTGCTAGCCCTATATATTTATAACAGAGCTGATTTTGATAATAAAAGAGAGGCCCAAAAATGGTGGCTTTATCAATCGTTAAAAGTATTTAAATCAGAATTATCTAAATATAAAATTAATTTACAAATATTGGATGGAGATGAATTAAGTATTTTTTCTAAAATAAAAAAAAAAGATGATGTATCAATCTATTGGAACAAAATTTATGAACCTGATGTAATTGAAAAAGGAAAAAAAATTAGAGATATTTTCGTTAAAAATGAAATTGATTTTAAATATTTTAAAGGAAATATTTTAAATGAATTTCAAGAAGTTACTAAAAATGATGGAACTCCTTTTAAGGTATTTACTCCTTTTTGGAGAAACGCTGAACAAAAATTTTTAGGTTTACCCCCAAGTAAAACTTATATTGTAAAAAAAAAAACAAAAATAATATCTTTTTTTAAGAATTCTATTGAACCAAAAAATATTTTACCAAAAAAAAATTGGTATAAAAAATTTGAAAATTATTGGAATGTATCTGAACACGATTCAAAAAAAATTTTAAATAACCTGATTAAAAGTAAAATAAAAGATTATGGAACAGCCAGAGATTATCCTTCAATTGAAGGTACATCTAAATTATCTCCTTATATTAAACATGGACAAATTCATGTGAATACGATTTGGAGAAAGTGTAATGACATGAAATCTAAGGGTGTTGGTTATAGAAAATATATTAATGAATTAGGTTGGCGAGAATTTTCACATAGCTTAATCAATTATTTTCCAGAATTTTTAAAAGGTAATTACAAAAAGGAATTTGATAAATTCCCTTGGGTTAAAAATGAAAAATTTTTAAAAGCTTGGAAATATGGGATGACAGGTTATCCGATTGTAGATGCTGGTATGAGGGAACTTTATGAAACTGGTTGGATGCATAATAGAATTAGAATGGTGGTAGGATCCTTTTTAGTGAAGCATCTTAGAATAAATTGGACTGAGGGAGAAAAACATTTTAGAAATTGTTTACTTGATTTTAACAAAGCTAATAACATAGCTCAGTGGCAATGGGTTGCCGGTTGTGGAGCAGATGCAGCGCCTTATTTCAGAATATTCAATCCCATCCTTCAAGGTGAGAAATTTGATAAAGATGGTGTCTACGTTAAAAAATGGATCCCAGAGTTAGAAAAAGTTCCAAAAAAATTTATTCATAAACCTTGGGAAATGGAAACAAAATATCAAGAAGAGATTAATACAATTATAGGTAAAGATTATCCTAAACCAATTGTAGTACATGAAGAGGCACGTGCTGCTGCTCTAAAAGCTTTTCAAAGTCTAAAAAAAAATTAAATTTCTCCTAAAAAATGATGGGTTATTATTCTCTTTTGAGGTTTAAGCCTATGCTCAAACAAATATACACCTTGCCATGTACCTAGTAATAATTTTCCGTTACTTATACTTAGCGAAATCTGATTATTAGTTAATGACGATTTAATGTGTGCTGGCATGTCATCTTTTCCTTCTGTAGTGTGAATATATAATTTATCATTCATAGGAACTAATCTATCAAAATAATTAATCAAATCAGTTTGAACGTCAGGATCAGCATTCTCTTGAACAATCAGTGATGCACTCGTGTGTAGAATACTTAAATTTAAAATACCATTTCTAAAATTATTTTTTTCTATCCACTTAATTGTTTGATTTGTAAATTCATATAATTTTTGACCTTTGGTATTAATTGAAAGATTATAAAATTCTTGTCTCATAATTGATAATCATTTGATGTTAACTCATACAAACGACTTATTGTACGTTTAAATGGTTTTTCTAAAGATATTGAAGTGCCCAATTTTTCTATATTTTTTTCAGCTGTAACTGCAATTGGAATATTTTTGTCATAAATAACATCGATTAATGTAATAAATCTTTGCTGTTGGTTAGAGTTTATATCATCAAATTTAGGAATTTTTTCAATAATGATAAATTTTGAATTCTTTGTAATTTCTAAATAATCTTCAGCTCCTAAATTTTGATCACACAATTCTTGAAAATTAAATCTCGAGACCCCCTCATAATATTTTTTTATCTTAAAAATTCTACCTTTAATTTTTAAATCTTTTGTTGATAAATTTTTTCCTTTAGTAATTTTTCTAGAAAATTTATTAATTCTAAAATTTGTTTCTTGATTTAGAGGAAAAAAAAATCTTTGTTTTTGATTTTCTTTTGTTTTTCTATAGTCATCATAAATTATCAAATTATATTCAATTGAATTTTTTTCCATAATTTCTATAAATGGTTTAAATTGATCTCTTTGAAGACCATCTTTATAAAGTTCTGAAATTTTAGTATTAGATGTTGTTATAATTTTAAGGTTTTCATCGAATAATTTTTTGAATAATTTTCCTAATATCATTGCATCTACGATATTTGTTACTTGAAACTCATCAAGATAAATTAATGAAAATTTAGATTTTAAATTTTTTACAAATAAGTCAATTATATTTTCCTCATTATTGTTTTTTTGTTCGTAAACAAAGTTGTGAAAGTTCAACATAAATTCATTAAAATGAAATCTTTGCTTATTTTTGTCCACAAAATTATAAAAGAAATCTAATATCATAGTTTTTCCAACACCTACATCTCCAAATAGATAGAAACCCTTTCTGGTGTTTTGCTTGTAAAAGAAATTGAAAAAAGATTTTTGAAAATTTTTTTCAAAAAATTTTTGTAATTTTTTTATTAGATTTATTTGATTTTGATTAATTTCTAAATTTTTATTATTACAATTAATAATAAATTTTTCCTCAAAGTTTTTAGACATCAATCTTTTTTTGTTTTAAAATCAATCCCATACTCTGATCTTGGTCCTTTTCTTAAACCGAATGGACCAGCAATAAAAAGTGTCAAAGGTTTTGTTCCTGGTTTAAGATCGACTCTGTGTAAATTGTTCGCTGATCTAAAACCTATATACCCAGGAGGTCGCCAATATTTGCCTGTGCTTAGAGTTTCCCAATAACCACCCTTCAAAATAATTGTAATATATGGAAATGTATGATTGTGAACTCCATCACCATGATCATCTGCTAACATTTCATGTATTAATATATTAAATGGAAACCATTTAGGTCTATTTCTAAATAAAACATAATAACGATTCATCCATGGTTTTGCCAAATTAAATCTTGGGTGAGATGGACCTCTGTCTAGAACTACTCTTTTTCTTCCAATTTTTTCTAACAATCTTAAAATCATCTTTATTCAAACTGAGTGATAGAATTATTTTTTATAATATATAAATTTTCATTATATATAAAAGGTTCTGATAAAATAGAACCAGATAGTTTTCGACTTTCTAAAATAATTCCTGTCTCTAACTCTATCTTATCAAGCACATTATTATTACTTGTTAAATATAAATTTTTATCACCTACCTTATGTCCTATTGGAAATGTATTATTTCTCTCTTTAAGTTTTAAATTTTTATATAGATAATTAATTCTTATAATATTTCCTTGTTTTCTTTGTATTACAAATAAAAATCCTTCATTTGAAGTGGTAAAAATTAAATTATCGATCAATATTGGAGTAAGACTTGAGCTAATATTATTAATCCAATTTGGGGTACCAGTCTTCAAATCAACTGAATAAAATTGATTCTTATTATTTGAAAAGAAAATAGATTTTCCATCACTAACTAAGTTTGAAATTTCAAAATCATAGGTCTTATTTATTATTTTACTATTTTGTGTAGGAAGTTGCCAAATTATTGAACCACTCAAAATATCTACAGCAGTTATATCTCCTATCGAATTACTAAAAATTACATTGTTGTTCACTAAGATTATAGAATTTTTTTTATTTGATATAGTAAAAGATTTTTCAGTTTGTACATTCCAACATTCTGATCCGTCTTTGATATTAAAGCATTTTAAAGTATTATTAAAATCAACTAAATAAAATTTATCACCAAAAGTCTTTATATCCGAATTGATTGGATAAGTATTATATTTAGACCAAATTACCTCACCTGTTTTTAAATCTAGTGAATAAATTTTAGATAGATTATCAGCGATAATAAGATTTTTATTTGTTCTTGAAAAATTTATATTAGGATTTAATTTTTTTTCTGATCTTTTATATATATTTTGTTTCCATTCTACTTTTTTATCAAAATTATATCGAATTATTGTACCTTTATTGTCAAAAAAAACTAAGCCGTTTTCTAAAAAAATAGGTTTAGAATCTAATTTATAAGTTTTTTTAAATTTATTAAATTTAAAAGAATTTTTTTTATCTAACTTACCAGAATACTTAAGTGATCCAAAATTATTTGTATAACCTTTTTTTTTATCACCTAAAATTTTATTTGATATTTCTAATCTCAAAAAAGGATTAAATTCTTTTATAATTTTTTTTTGATCTTGAAATATTTTTTTAACTTTTTGTTTATCATAACTTTTTTGATCTTTTTGATTCCATATCTTTGAATTTTGATTAAATGAGCAACCTAATGTTAAAAATAAAAATATTACTGAAAAAAATTTAATCACTAAGATCTCTATTTAATCTTTTTTGTGTTTTTATAAGAATTTCTGGGTTTGAATATTCTAAAACCAAAATTTGTGAAAAAAATTCTTTTGATTTTTGTAATTCGTTTTTGGAATAAAAGAATTCTGCTAGTAAATATAATGCATGTGATTTCCATACACTCTTTGAATTTAGTAACGGGTTTAAAATTTCTAAAAGTTCATTTTCAGTAACTTCATCAGAATTAAAAAGAGCTTTTTTATAAATAATCAAATTTTTTATCTCATTTTCTAATGAAGTTTTTTTAATTAAAATATCAAATAAATCATTAATCTGTTTTTTGTCTTCAATTAATTTATTATCTATAATAAAATATAAAGCTAGTGGAGAATAAGTTGAATTTTTTTCGTTTATAATCTCAATTAAATTATTTAAAGTTTTGTTACTTTCTTTTTTAGAATATTTTATAACTGTTGAATTGTAAAAGTTAGAGATTTTATTTTCTTTTAAATCTTTATATTCACTATATCCAAAAAAAATAATTAAAGATAAAAATATCAAAATTAAAATGGTTAAAAGAATTTTTTTATTGTTATAAAAAAAATCTTTTACTTTTTGATTTCGATTATTTGAATTGATTATTGATAATTCTTCGTCCATTTTAAATCATATTTCTGAGAACATATTGCAATATGCCACCATTTTTATAGTACTCCAATTCATTTTTTGTATCAATTCTGCATAAAGTTTCTATTATTTTTACATCACCTGATAAATATTTTATTTCAACTTTCACTTTATCAGATGGATTAATTCCTTTCTCAATATCAATTATGCTTATCAATTCTGATCCTAATAAATTTAAATTTTTCCTATTCATATTATCAGTGAATTGTAATGGTAATATTCCCATTCCAATTAAATTAGATCTATGTATTCTCTCAAAACTTTCTGCAATTACTACTTTTACTCCTAGCAATTTTGTTCCTTTTGCAGCCCAATCGCGAGAAGAGCCTGTTCCATATTCCTTACCACCAATAACAACTAGATCAGTTCCTCTTTTTTTATACTCTACAACTGCATCATAAACTGACATTACTTTCCCCTCGGGATATAATTTTGTAAAACCTCCCTCTGTATTTGGTGCCATTTCATTTTTAATTCTTATATTTGCAAATGTACCTCTCATCATAACTTCATGATTTCCACGTCTAGAGCCATATGAGTTATAGTCCTTTGGAAGAATTTGGTAATTCATAAAATACTCTCCTGTTGGACTGTCTTTTTGAATATTACCAGCTGGAGAAATATGATCAGTTGTAACCATGTCTCCCAATATCAATAAAGGTCTTGCGTTTTTAATCTCTTTAAAACCCTCTGGCTCATCACTAAGATTTTCAAAAAATGGTGGCTTTTTTACATAAGTTGAATTTTCATCCCAATTATAAATACTGCTCTTTTCTGTTTTGATTTCTTGCCATTGTTTTGGTCCTTCAGAAACATTTGAATATCTTTTAACAAACATATCTGCGTTCAGAGAATTCTTCAAAGTATTCTCTATTTCTTTATTTGAAGGCCAGATATCTTTTAAAAATACATCTTTACCATTTTTATCTTTTCCAAAAGGATCTTTAAATAAATCAAATTCCATGTGACCTGCAAGAGCATAAGCAACAACAAGTGGAGGAGAGGCTAGATAATTTGCCTTAATATGTGGTGAAATTCTTCCTTCAAAGTTTCTGTTGCCTGACAAAACAGAGACGGCATATAAATTTTCTTTTTGAATAGCATCAACTATATTTTCTGCTAACGGACCTGAATTACCAATACAAGTTGTGCAACCATAACCCACTAGATTAAATCCTAATTGATCTAAGTAAGTATTTAAACCTGCTTTCTCTAAATAATCAGTCACTACTTGAGAGCCAGGAGCTAAAGATGTTTTAACCCATGGTTTAACATTCAATCCTAACTCAACAGCTTTTTTTGCAAGTAGTCCAGCTCCAATTAGAACGTTTGGATTTGAAGTGTTAGTGCATGATGTAATTGCTGCAATTAATATTGAGCCATCCTTAATTTCATAATCAGTATCTTTTACCTTGGAAATTTTATAATCCTTTTTATCTGTAGCTTCTTTAAACACTTTTTTAAAATTACTTGATGCATCAGTTAAAAGGACTTTGTCTTGTGGTCTTTTGGGACCTGAAATAGTAGGAACTACAGTGGACATATCTAAAGAGATTTTATTAGTAAACTCAATTTCGTCACTTGACCATAAACCTTGTTCCTTCGCATACTTTTCAACAATTGCCACTGTTTCTTTATCTCTTCCTGAAAATTCTAAATATTTTAAAGTTTCTTCGTCTATTGGAAAGAAACCACATGTAGCTCCATACTCTGGAGCCATGTTAGCAATTGTTGCTCTATCTGCTAAAGTTAAATTTTTTAATCCTTCACCGTAAAATTCAACAAATTTTCCAACTACGCCTTTGTCTCTGAGCATTTTAACAACTGTTAAAACTAAGTCTGTAGCAGTTGTGCCCTCTGGCATTTTTTTTGTAACTTCAAAGCCAACAACTTCAGGAATCAACATTGAAATAGGTTGTCCAAGCATGCCTGCTTCTGCTTCAATTCCACCAACACCCCATCCTAAAACTGATAAACCATTTACCATTGTAGTATGACTATCGGTTCCAACAAGTGTATCAGGGAATAAATATTTTTCTCCTTTGTATTCCTCTGACCAAACTACTTTTGATAGATATTCTAAATTAACCTGGTGACAAATACCAGTTCCTGGAGGAACAATCCTAAAGTTATTAAAAGCACTTTGACCCCATTTTAAAAAAGAATATCTTTCACCATTTCTCTTAAATTCAATATCTACATTTCTCTCAAATGAATCTTTTTTAGCTGATTGATCAACTTGAACTGAGTGATCAATAACTAAATCAACTGCAGATAATGGATTAATTGTATTTGGGTCTTTATTTTTTTCTTTCACAGCTTCTCTCATAGCAGCTAAATCAGCTACTGCTGGTATTCCAGTATAATCTTGAAGTAAAACTCTAGCTGGCCTATAAGCTATTTCTGTTTTTGATTTTCTTGTATCCAGCCAATTTTTGACTGCCTCTATTTGATTTTTATTAACAGATACATCATCCTCATATCTAAGAAGATTTTCTAATAAAACTTTTAACGACTTTGGTAATTTTGAAATACCTTGTAAACCATTTTGTTCAGCTTTTTTTAATGAGTAATATTTAAAGTTTTTACCATTAACCTCTAGGTCAGATAATGATTTGTAAGAATTTTTATTTCCTGGTTTCATATTTTATATATAAAATGTAATTATGCTCAAAAGAAGAAGCACTGACATAACATAATTAAAGTATTTAATATATTTCTCATTTGTCGCAAATTTCCTTAGATATTTGCCAACAAAAGTCCAAAAGGTTATGCTTGATAAAGAAACCACAAAAGCAAATAAAACAACTTGAGTCGCATAATTAAGATAATTTTCTCCATATTCAACATATGTTGAAACTATAATAATTCCTATCAAAACTCCTTTCGGATTTAAAAATTGGAAAATAAAAGTATCTAAAAAAGAAATTGGATTTTCATTTTTTTTCTCATCTGATGATTTTGAAAAACTTATCTTATAAGCTAGATATATTAAGAATAGACTTCCTAAATATTTTAAAATAGTTTGTATAATCGGAAATAATTTAAAAACATTTACTAGTCCAATTGTTAAAGCAAATACAACTGCAGTAAATCCAAAAGTAACTCCAAAAATGTGCGGGATTGTTTTTTTTATTCCAAAATTAAAACCAGAATAAGAAGCAACTACGTTATTAGGTCCAGGTGTATAGGCTGCTACTATCCAAAAAAGTGCCATCGATAAAAATTCTGGATGCATATTTATGCTATAGGTAAACCATTTTCTGCTTTTTGTGAGGGATGCACTAATGTTACTTTTCCCTCAGAGTCTATTGAGCCCAAAAGTAAAAATTGAGATTTTACACCTGCAATATTTTTTTCTGGAAAATTACAGACACCAATCACTTGCTTGCCAACCAAATTTTCTTCATTATAAAAATGAGTAATTTGAGCAGAAGATGTTTTTATACCTAATTCTTTTCCAAAATCGACTTCAACAACTAAAGATGGTTTTCTAGCTTTTTTATTATTTTTAACTGAAAGTACTGTCCCAAGTCTAATGTCTATTTTTTCAAATATGTCATAAGTAATTTGTTCTTTCATAAATGTGATATTTATATTAATTATTAGTAATGAGTACAGAAATAAATTTAGATAAATTATACGAGAATTCTATAAAGATTTTATCAGATTTGATTGGATTTAAAACTATTTCTGGAGAAGATAACAATGATTTAATCAATTATTGTGAAAAATATCTCAATGATTTGGGGGCCAAGTCATTTAAAACATACGATGATGGAAAAAAAAGAGTAAATCTTTTTGCAACAATCAAGGCAAAAAAACCAAATGGAGTTAAACCAATAATTTTGTCTGGTCATACTGACACCGTTCCTGTTTCAAAGAGTTGGAGCACAGATCCTTTTAAAGCAACAATTAAAAAGGATAAACTTTATGGGAGAGGTTCTTGTGATATGAAAGGATTTATCGCTTGCACTTTAGCGTTTGCTCCAATTTTTTCTAAAGTTGATTTAAATAGAGATATTCATTTTTCTTTCACTTTTGATGAGGAAACTGCATGCTTAGGTGCTCCAATATTAATTAAAGAACTTAAAAAAAGAAAAATTCAAGATGGAATTTGTATTGTCGGTGAACCTACAAAAATGAAAATCATAGATGCACATAAGGGTTGTTACGAATATACTACTTATTTTGAGGGATTAGCTGGGCATAGCTCAATGCCGCACAAAGGTGTTAGTGCTGTCGAATTTGCATCAAAATATGCAAATAAATTAATAGAGCTTAGGGAAGAATTAAAAAAAAGAGCTCCTAAAGATTCAATATTTGATCCTCCCTTTTCAACATTACAAGTTGGAGGTATATTTGGAGGGATAGCTCACAATGTAATAGCTGATAAATGTCGTGTTGAATGGGAGACAAGGCCAGTTGTTAAAGATGATGGTGTCTTTCTGAATCAACAAATAGATAAATATGCAAATGAAGTTTTATTACCAGAAATGAAAAAAGTTTTTCCTGATTCAAAAATAACAAAGGAAATAATAGGTGAAGTTACAGGTTTCGATCGTATAGATAATTCAGAGGCATGTGAGTTAGTTTCAAGTTTAACCGGTGATAATTCTAGAGAGGTTGTATCTTTTGGAACTGAAGCAGGATTATTTCAAGAAATTGGTATCAGCACTGTTGTTTGTGGCCCAGGTTCCATCGAGCAAGCTCACAAAGTTGATGAGTTCATTGAACTTAATGAGCTTAAAAAATGTTTAAAATTTCTTGAGGGAATTAAGAAAAAATCTACTTTTAACTAGCTCCATCCACCCACAGACTTTACCTCTAAAAACTCTTCGAGGCCGTGTTCCCCTGCTTCTCTTCCAATACCAGAATGTTTAAATCCACCAAAAGGAGCATCGACAGCAATACCAGCACCATTGACATCAACCATTCCTGATCTAAGTTTTCTAGCAACTCTCTTTACTTTTTCTTTATCTTTAGTTTGAATGTAGTTTGTTAATCCGTAGGGGGTATCATTTGCAATTTCAATAGCTTCTTCCTCTGTTTCAAAAGGCATTACAGATAAAACTGGACCAAATATTTCGGTTCTTGCTATCTCCATTTTATTATTAACATCAGCAAACACAGTAGGTTTTACAAAATAACCTTTTTCTAATCCATCAGGTTTACCTGGACCACCAGCAACTAATTTAGCTCCTTCATCAATGCCTTTTTTAATTAAAGTTTGTATCTTATTGAACTGAGTTTCAGAAATAACCGGACCTATATGCTCTCCTTCTTTTTTTGGATCACCAACCTCAAAATTTTCTGTGTACTTCTTTAATCTTTCAACAGCATCATTATACATTGATTTTTCTACTAGCATTCTAGTAGGTGCATTACATGACTGGCCTGAGTTTCTAAAACATCTTAAAGCACCTCTTTCTATTGCATCTGGATCAGCATCTTTAAATATTATGTTAGCACCTTTACCACCAAGTTCTAAACTTACTCTTTTAAAATCTTTAGCAGCATTTTGAGAAATTAATGCTCCTGCTCTGGTTGATCCAGTAAAAGAAATCATATTTACTTCAGGATGACTTGTTAATGCATCCCCAGTAGTCGCTCCATCACCATTAACTAAATTAAACACGCCAGCAGGAATTTTAGACTCATCAATAAGCTCAGCTAATATCATTGATGATAACGGGGCTAATTCAGATGGTTTTAAAACCATAGTACAACCAGATGCTATTGCAGGCATTACTTTTAAACAGACCTGGTTCATTGGCCAATTCCATGGTGTAATTAATGCACAAACACCTTTAGGTTCATAAATAAGTCTTTGATTAGGTGCGTGTTCTCCTAATGGTTTTTCAAATTCAAAATTTTTTAAATATCTTATAAATGATTTTAAGTGAGCAGCACCTGTTCCAGCTTGAAGTTTTGTTGCAAAATCTTTTGGTGCTCCCATTTCAGTTGTAATTGCATTTGCTATATCAGCCCATCTTTTCTTATAATTTTCATAAAGTTTCTCTAGTAATTTTATTCTCTCATCTTTTGATGAAAATGCCCAAGAGCTATAAGCTTTTTTTGCTGCATTCACAGCGTCATTAACATCATCTTTATTACCCAATGTTATGACAGCACAATTTTCTTCAGTTGCAGGATCAATTACTTTGATTTCTTCTTTACTTTTTGGTGTTACCCATTTGCCATTAATATAAAAATTTTTTTTATTTTCCATTAGATAGTCCTAACCTTTCTTTACTTTTTTGCAAATAGATTTGTTAACTCATAAACTATAGTAGCAGCCGCAAGTGATGTTACCTCAGCGTGATCGTAAGCAGGTGATACCTCAACAACATCTGCTGAGATTAAATTCATACCTGATAAACCTCTGATAACATTCACCATTTCTCTAGAAGTCATACCGGCTATTTCTGGTGTACCAGTGCCAGGTGCAAAAGCAGGATCTAAAACATCAATATCAATTGATAAATATAATGGATTATTTCCTACTCTTTTTTTTATTCTTTCAGCGATTTTGTCAGTACCTTCAGTTTGAAACTCATCACAATGAATTATCTTAAATCCAAAACTTTCATCATTTTTAAGATCTTCTCTACTATACAATGGACCTCTGATACCAACATGCATTGAAGTATCATCCATGAATAAATTTTCTTCCCGTGCTCTTCTAAAGGGTGTTCCATGAGTGTAAGGTGCACCGAAATAAGTGTCCCAAGTATCAAGATGAGCATCGAAATGAACTAAAGCAACAGGACCATTGTTAATTTTATTTACTGCTTTTAATAAAGGAAAGGCAATTGTATGATCTCCACCTAAGCTAATTATACCTCCAGTTTTTTTAAGAAGATCCAAAGCTCCTTCCTCGATTTGTTTAATTGCTTCATCTATATTAAATGGATTGCAAGTAATATCTCCAGCATCAGCAACTTGTTGAACTTTAAAGGGCTCAACATCATAATTTGGATGATAATTTGTTCTTAAATGTCTTGAAGCTTGTCTAATACTTTGAGGACCAAATCTTGCCCCTGGTCTATAACTTGTACCTGCATCGAATGGTATCCCGACTATTGCAACATCACAATACTCAACATCTCTAAGTTCTGGAAGTCTAGCAAAAGTTGATGGGCCAGCAAATCTTGGGACCTTTGTGCCACTTACTGGTTGAATAGGTTCTTTGCTTCTTTTTTTTTTCATCACAAAAACTCTATCACATTCTAACAAATTGGAATATCTTCAATAATACTAATTATGAAATTATTAAAGCTCATTTTATTGTATTTATTTTTAATTTCTTCAGCTCAAGCGGATACAATTTATGAATTAATCAAGATCCCAAACCTGGAAATTTATAATCTTAAAACTGAAAATAAATTAAGATACTTGAATGCTAAACAGCCGTTTACAATAGGTATCGATAATAACATCAACTGCTTCAAATCATCAAAACAAGACCTAGATAAAAAATACAAGATTATTGAAAAAAATCTTAATAGATATTCTCAAAATTTTTTAAAAAAAATAAATTTAAAATACATTGTTATGTGCGAAGACCTGTCAATTTCAGGTATCAACACTGCTGGGATACCTGATAATTTGATGAAAACTTTAATTGTAGATATAAAGTTTAATGATAAATATTTTGAAAGAGTGTTACATCACGAAGTGTTCCACATAATTAATGATAGTTACAAAGAAATATTCAATGAACAGATTTGGTCTAGTTTTAATCCTAAAGGATTTAATTACGCAGAATGTTCAACCTGCACAAAAAAAATAGGTTTAGATACATATTCTGAGCCAGTTGGTTTTATTACTGAATACTCGCGATCAACTGCATCTGAAGATATGGCTGAGGTATTTTCTCATTTAATGTATGGAAATTTACCTGAAGAGGTTGATCTTATTCTTAAAAAAAAGATAGAATTCATAAAAAAGGGTCTCCTAAAAATTGATAAAAATTTTATTTTATGATTGAAAAGATAAAAGCATCAAAATCTGAAAAAATAATATTTATATTTGTTGTAATTTTGGGTTTATTTTCAATTACTTCTTTTGTTTTACTAAAAAATAAATGTTTATTTGTTAAGAATTATGACCCAAATGAAATTAACTTTGAGAGTCCAAATAACATAGCAATTCTAAACGTTGAATGTGGAAATGTAATTATAGAGCTATATCCAGATATATCTCCCAATGGAGTAGAAAGATTTAAAACTTTAATTAAGTCGAATGCTTATGATGATGTGGCATTTCATAGGGTCATTAAAGATAAACTTGTGCAAGCTGGTGATTTAGAATTTGGAAAGAAAGGAAACATTGACTATGGAAAAATTGGAACTGGAAAATCTGGTCTAGGCACAATCAAATCTGAGGTTGATAAAAATTTTAACTATACTAAGGGGAGCGTAGGACTAGCTCGATCTTTAAAATTTGATACTGAAGATAGTCAATTTTTTATAATTCTTCAGGATGAACCTTTATATGAGGGTGAATATACACCCATTGGAAAAGTAATATTTGGCTTAGAAGCTTTAAAAAAAATTAAATACTTAAATAAATCTGAATATGTTTTAAGGCCTGACTTTATAAATAGCCTTAGGTTATTTAATTAACCAAAGGTTTTCCAGTAGCAAGAGTATGTTTAATTCTATCTTGAGTTTGTTTAGTTTCAATTAATCTCATAAAAGCATCAAGTTCCAATTTAAACAAATCATCCTCTGTAAGAGTTTTGTCTTTGGTGGTTTCACCGCCACTTAATACATGAGCTAATTCTTTTGCTACAGTCAAACCATGATCCAATATAACTTTATCATTATAAAGTTTTTCTAAAATTTTGTTCATATCATCAATAACTGCTTTACCAGGTAGATTAAATGTAAGCTCATTTGGTGCTTTAAAATCTTTGTTTTCATTTAAGATTTTTTTTGATACTTCAAGCAAACTATTTCTATTCATAATTCTTTTATTTTCAGGTAATAAGTATTTTAAAGGTTCTGCCTCAACTGGAGATGTGGCTGTTCTGCCATAACCAATAATATCAAATACTTTCAAAGGTGCATATTTTGGATCTTTCTTAGCCTCTTCAGTATTTAACCATCTAGCCAGCATTTCTTTACATCCACCTCCGGCTGGAATTAATCCAACAATAGTTTCTACTAATCCTATTACAATATTTGTATGTGAGGCTACAAAATTACTCTGTACTAAAACTTCAAAACCTCCACCTAAAGTCAATCCTGATGGGGCAGATATAACTGGGTATTTAGAGTATTTAAGATGTTTGCACGTTTCTTGAAAATATCTAATAAATTTTTCAATGGATTTAAAATCATTTTTATTCGCAAATTCCATAGTGTAAGTCAGGTTAACACCAGCAGAAAATTGCATACTCTCATTAATTATTATTAAAGGCTTATCAGTTGCTTTCTTAAGTGCATCCATTGAGTCATAATCGAGTGCATTAGCTTTAGTCGTAAACTCAACAATATTAAAATCATTAAATCTATAAATTGCAGCCGAGCTATTACCATCAATACTCGAGGCAGTTTTCTTAATCTTACCTAAAGTTTCAATTGATGTATATTTTTGCCTTTCACCATAAAAATTTTCATCTTTAGAGTTTGATAAATTTTCTAAAAAGTTATTACCTTTATATTCATCAACTTTGTGAAAGAAGTTTTTAACACCAATTTCCTCCAACATTTCAAAAGGTCCTTTTGCCCAATTAAATCCAAGTCTCATTGCCTCGTCTATGTCATTAAATTCTTTGGTAATCCCTGGAACTAGTGATGAAGCATATTTTATTATTTTAGATAATACTGACCAAGCATAGTCTCCATACTTGTCTTTTCTATTAATTAAAGCCTTTAAATCTACTTTGTCGGACTTAATATCTATTTTTTGACTCGTAGAATACTCTCCAGTTTCAAGATTAATAGCTTCCATAATTTTTCCACTATCAGTCTTCCTCATTCTGTAAAAACCGCCTTTGCCTTTTCTTCCTGTGTATCCAGTTTCAATCAATCTTTTTACTAAAGGAATTTCTTTAGCAACTTCATGGAATTCATCAGATTTTGGAAGTTCTTTGATAAAACTTTTTAAAACATCTGCCATTAGATCTATTCCAATCAAATCATATAATCCAAAAACTCCTGTTTTAGGTATACCCATAGGTCTTCCAAAGATTGCATCTGCTTCCTCAACAGAAAGTTTCATCTTAAATGCTTCGGTCATTGCAATTTGCATTGCGTACACACCTACCCTATTTCCTAAAAAACCTGGGGTATCATTACAAACAATTGCTCCTTTACCTAACTCAACTTCACAAAATTCTTTTAATTGATTTATCTTATTTAAATCATTATCTTCATTCTTTACTATTTCTAGAAGACCCATGTATCTAACAGGGTTAAAAAAATGAGTGATACAAAAATCTTTTTTTTGATCTTTATTTAAATTTTGAGATAAAACTTTAATTGGAATTGAAGAAGTATTTGATGAAACTATTGCTCCATCTTTCCTACTTTCAAAAATTTTATCATAAATTTGATGTTTTGTATCAATTCTCTCAACCACTGCCTCGACAATCCAATCGGCGTCTTTAACAACATCAAAATTTTCAGATATATTTCCAACTTTAATATTATTAATTTTTGTTTTATCAATTAATAAAGGTGGTCTTGATTTATGAATTCGTTCTCTAGCATTCTGACTTATTTCAGTTTTTAAATCTAAAAGTGTAACAGGGATATTGGCATTACACAGATGAGCAGCTATACCACTACCCATTGTACCTGATCCAATAACTACTACATTCTTAATTTTCATTTGATTATTTTACTATCGATTAATTCCTCTAAGCCTCTCTGATCGTCTTCTTAAAAGCTCAGCGGTTACTAATATTAGTGTCGATAGGATTATTAAACAAGTTGCAACAGCTAGAATTGTTGGACTCAATTGTTCTCTTAAACCTGTCCACATTTGAATAGGAATAGTTGTATTTTCTAATCCTGCTAAAAATAAAACAACAACAACTTCATCAAATGAAGTCACAAAAGCAAACAATCCACCTGAGATAACTCCAGGTAAAATTAATGGCAACGTAATTTTCATAAAAGTATTCACTGGATCACTACCTAAACTTGCAGCAGCTCTAGTTACGCTGTGATCAAATCCTGAGAGTGTAGCAGTAACTGTGATAACAACAAATGGTGTTCCTAAAATTATATGGGCAAGAACAATACCTGTATGAGTCGCTGCCAAACCTGCCTTTGCCATAAAGAAAAATATTGCAACACCTGAAATAATTAAAGGAACAATCATTGGAGAAATTAAAACAGCCATTATCAAACCTTTGTAGGGCATATGTCTGCTACTTAAACCTAAGGCAGCAACTGTTCCAAGTATTACTGAACCAAATGTTGCAAAAATTGCAATTATAAAACTATTCTTCGCAGCTAATCCCCAAGGATTTTTAGTCCCATAAATCATATCTTTATACCATCTTAAAGAAAAAGCATCTGGATCAAGCCTTTTCATACCATCAGAGAAACTTAAAAATTCTTCTGCGTTAAATGATAATGGAAAGATTACAAATAAAGGTGCAATAAGAAAAAAGAAAACTGCACCACAAATTGTTAAATAAATGTAATGCCAAATTCTATAATGTGGTTCTGTGTATTTTGGTAAAGCCATCTTAATTATCCTAATTTAATATTATCTATTCCAACAATTTTATTATAAAGCCAATAAATGACCAGTACTCCACTCAACAGCATTAATCCCATTGCAGACGCAAAACTCCAGTCCAGGGTGCTTTTCATGTGAAAGGCAATCTGGTTACTAATTAAAGTCCCGGATGCACCACCAACTAAGGCTGGTGTAATGTAATAACCAATCGCTAAAATGAATACTAGTAAGCAACCTGCACCTATTCCAGGGATCGTCAGTGGGAAATAAACTTTCCAAAATGCAACAAATGGTGTTCCACCTAATGATTTTCCAGCTCTCATTAAGCTTGGTGAGATAGTTTTCATTACACTATATAAAGGTAATACCATAAATGGCAGCAAGATTTGTGTCATTGCCACATAACTTCCAGTCTTGTTATACATCATTTCAGGTCTATTATCGTCAGCTACCAATCCTATTCCAACAAAGAAATCATTTACGATACCTTGTTGTTGTAATAAAATCATCCAGCTGGCAGTTCTTACAAGTAATGAGGTCCAAAACGGTAGCAGCACACAGATCATTAATAAGTTACTATATTTCATTGGCAGAGTAGCTAACAAATGAGCTATTGGATAAGCCATCAAAAAACAAAAGACGGTTACAAAGAATGCAATCTCCAGAGTTCTTAACCATAATACTCTATGAATTCTTCTATCTTCTTCAACGCTTACTATTTTCCCTTCCTGATTTACATACATATCCATTCCCTTTAGATATTTTTGACCTGTAAATTCAGGAGCTCTTCTTTGAATTGCTCTCCAGTACTCAACATCAGCCCATCTTTTATGAACTGACATTATTTGCTCTTTATAGTTTCCTTCTTCAAATTTTTTAGATGCTCTTCTTAATTTTTTAATAATACTTTTAAATCCATTTTTTGTGTAATTTAATTGAGTGGATAATTTACCTTCTCGTTTATCTTCAACTAATTTTATAAAGTCTTCATGAAAAGCTGCGAATACTTCCTCATCTGGCAGTTCTTGTCCATCCCAATTTTCCATTGCTTTAAAAGTCTTTGGAAGCATTTGTGTTACCATTTTATCATCTATACTTCTGAACAACATATCTCCAATTGGAAAGACATAAGTAATTATTAAGAAGAATAATAAAGGAGCAACAAGTAAGAAGGCTTTGATTTTATTTTTTTTCTCAGCTTTCTTAAGACTTACCTCTAAAGGTATACCGTCTGTTGTTAAAATTTGTTTTGTTTCTGAGCTCATAAATAAAAAGGGCGGTTATAAATAACCGCCCTTAAATTATAATATATAATTAAGTTTAATAAAACTTAAATTATAGACCAGCTTTCATAGCTTCCCATTTTTCACCAAGCTCTGTTCCGTTATCAGCCCAGAAAATTGGATCTACTAGGAAGTAGTTTTTAGTGTTAGCCGGTGCGGTTGGCATTTGTGGTACCATGTTAGTCTTACCATCTTTATACCAAGGCTCACCTTTTTCCATAATGCTAATTGAAGATTTTCTCCAAGGAGCATATGCAATGTATTTAGCGCTTCCTGCTAACATCTCTGCACTAGTCATCATAGCTAAAGCTTTTTTAGCCATACCATTAGCATCGTTTGGTCCACCTTTTACTTGTACGAAATATTCGTAGTCAAGACCTTGGCCATCCCAAACTTGTTTGATTGGTGCACCTTCTCCAATTTCTGCATTGAAGAATCTACCATTCCAACCAGTAGCCATTACTACTTCACCTGATACTAACAGTTCTGGTGGTTGAGCACCTGCAGACCAAAATACACATCCACCATTAGGGTCTGTGCAAAGTTTTTTGATCTTGTTCATTGCTCTTTCAACACCTTTTTCTGTTTCTAAAGCTTTGTAGATTTTTGCTCCGCCTTTGCCTGGCTTAATACCATCTGCAGCTAAAGCAATCTCTAAATTAGTTAGAGCGCTTTTGTAGATAGCTCTTTTCCCAGGAAATTTCTTTGTGTTAAAGAAATCTTTGATAGTCTTAGGAGTGCCTTTAACATTATTAGTATTATAAGCATAGTTCCAAGAGTATAAAATATTTCCTACAGCACACTTACTTGGCATTGCAGTAAAGAAATCTTTACTTGCTGGAGTTCCATCTGGAGCTGGTGGGAAGTCTTTGTCAAAATCAAATTCAACAAATAAACCTTCATCACATCCAGTGATAGTATCCATTGCAAACACGTCGATTATGTCCCACGTGATTTTACCAGCTTCTTTTTGTGCTTTGATTTCTGATAAACCACCTGAATAATCAACCCAAGCAATGTTAATGCCCAGTTTTTTAGCAGTTGGATCACCATATCCTAACTTTTGAGACTCAGTATAAGCCCCACCCCAAGATACCGCAGTTACTGTAGTTGCGAAAGCTGAAGTAGTTAGTGAAAGTACAAAAGAAATAGCTAGTAATATTTTACTTAGTTTTTTCATTTTTCCTCCGTTTAAACGTTTTTATAAACCAAATTAAAACAACTTCAGGAGTGAGAGTCAACAGCCCTTTTTTACTTATTATATAATAATTTAAGATGTTTATTTTGGGTCTAAAGCCCTAGCGTCTTCACTATTCCAACCAATCTTAATTTCATTTCCAAGTTTAATATCTAGATTTGCTGAACTATTCGGAATTTTTAAAATAAATTCTGGATTACCTAATAAATTAATTCTAACTCTAGTATGATCACCATGGTAAATAACTTCCTCAATTTTTCCATTATGAATGTTGTCCATTTTGTCTTTAGGATTGATTAAGGCTCTTTCAGGTCTTAATGATACTTTTGTCCTTTCTCCTTTTGATTTAACAGATATAGGGTTAGCCATTATTTCTGCATTTCCAAGTTTAACTTTACATTTTTTTTCAGATATATCTGAAACTTCTCCCGTAAAAGTATTATTCTCACCAATAAATTCTGCAACAAATGAATTTACAGGCTTCTCATATAATTCATCAGGACTAGAAAGTTGTTGAACTTTTCCATCGTTAAATACTGCGATACGATTTGACATTGTTAAAGCCTCACTTTGGTCATGAGTAACATAAACAACTGTAACTCCAATACTTTCATGAATATGTTTTATTTCATACTGCATACTTTCTCTCAAATTTTTATCTAAAGCTCCTAATGGTTCATCCATTAAAACTAATTGTGGATCAAACACTAAAGATCTTGCTACCGCTACCCTTTGTTGTTGTCCTCCAGATAATTGTCCAGGCATCCTCGATGCAAATCCTTGAAGCGATACCATTGATAATGCTTTATCAATCTTTTTGTCTGCTTCATCTTTTGGAATTTTTCTTACTCTTAAAGGAAATGCTAAATTTTCATAAACTGTCATATGGGGAAACAAAGCATAATTTTGAAATACCATTCCTATTCCTCTTTTATGCGGAGGAATACTTGAGATAGCTTTTCCTCCTAAATAAATTTCACCATTGGTCGGAGTTTCAAATCCTGCTAGCATCATTAAACATGTCGTTTTTCCAGAACCTGATGGACCTAACATAGTAATAAATTCACCTTCAGCTATATCTAATTGAAGATTTTTTACAACTAAGACTTTTCCATCATAGCTTTTATCTACATTTTCAAATTTTACGAATTCTTTATTTACTGACATAAATTAAAACGAATTTAAAACATTTGTGTAAACAAATATCAACCATTAATAATTAGCTTTTAACGTGAAGTTCTTTTGATAAATTACAAAAAAGTTCTGCTCCTTTATCAGTTACTCTTATAGCTTCAGACGCTTCTACGCCCCAGTCCCCAAATTGCATGACAGCAATCATATGAAAACATATGTTAGGTGCTAAAAGTGTCATATCACCTTTATAAATATTTAAAGTATGTTCGCCCCAATCAGGTGGATAACCAATGCCAATTGAATAACCAGTTCGAGATGTTTTTTCTATACCATATTTATCTAATATTTTCCAAAATGCTTGAGCTACATCATTAACTGTATTTCCAGGTTTCACTACATCAATACCTGCTTGAAGAGCCTCGATTGTTTTTTTCATTGTATCGATTTTCAATTGATCTGGTTTTCCTAATAAAACTGTTCGAGCCATTGGGGCGTGATACCTTTTATAAACTCCTGAAAGTTCAATAATCGTTGCTTCGCCTTTAACAAATTTATCTTGTGTAGCTGTTAAGTGAGAAGCTGAAGTACCTTTTCCAGTTGGTAATAATGTTGCAATACTTGAATATTCTCCTCCAAATTCTGGAGTCCCATAAAATAAAGCCTTTTGTATTTCTCCTACAGCATCACATTGTCTAACACCTGGTTTAATTACATCAAATGCTGTTTTCATACCAATTTCAGAAATCTTTGCTGCAGATTTCATAAAAGATATTTCTGCATTAGACTTTATTAACCTTGCCCAATTAACTAACCTATCTGAGTCTTTTATTCTTGCATTTGGTAAACCTTGCTTAATTTTTTCATAACAAAATGCCGTGAAATAATGAGCATCCATTTCTAAACCAATTGAAAGTTTGTCCCATTTTTTATCTTTAATGATTTCGACTAAATAATCATAAGGATGTTTTGGCCAAGTATGAATGTAATGCTCATCATAGACAATCACGTTTTCTTTTTTTACATATGATTTTATAAATGCTCCTCCAGCATCTTGCTTTCTAACAAAACATATTGGTTCCTCTGCATCTATATGAACTATAGCACATTGTGCGTAATAGAAAGACCATGCATCATATCCAGTTAGATAATTTATATTGTTGGTATCGTGAGAAATTAAAAGTTCAATACCTTTTTCTTGCATCATTTTTTGAACTTTATTAAGTCTTTTTTTATATTCTTCTTTTGTAAAAAGCATGCTTAATTAATATTAAATAATCTACCAAATCCTGTCACAGAATTATTTTTTCCAATACTTTCTAGAGAATCCCAAATCAGTGCTTGGTTACTAGACAAAACAGGTTTTTTTAATTTTTTTTCTAATTTATCAATTATATTTAAGACTGGTAAAGCCGTACAAGAAATAAATAATGCATCAGCATCATTCATTTCAATATTAGACAAAGTATCATACAAAAATTCTTGCTCTACTTTTCCAATATCATAGTCAGCTTTAATATCTAAGTAAGAGTTTGATGTAATTTCAAATCCTACATTACTAAAATAACTTACAACTTCATCATTTAGTTTTTTACTATATGGAGTAAAAATTGCTATTTTTTTTACATCAAATTTTTTTAAAGCTTTAATTGCAGCAGAGCTTGGTGTTGTAAGTTTTGCTTTTGGTTTTGCTGCTTTAACTTTTTTTTCTATTGACTCATAACCAGCTGCTATAGTACCAGATGTGCAACCATATACTACACAATCAATATCTTCGTTGGGCAAAATATTATTGGTAACTTCAGTTACTTTTTCAGACATCTTTATTAAATTTTCTTTAGTAAGAGGATTGTAACATTCAATCCTATTAACAAAAAAATCTATATCTTTATTCTTAATTACATTGATAAAATCTCTTTCAATCATAAAATCTGTTGCTAAAGCAATTAATCCTATTCTCGGATTAGAATTTTTAATAAATTGAGGCTTAATTTTGTTTAATTTCATATTAAATCAATATCTAGACACTTTAAATTAATTAAAGCTACTATAAAATAAGATAATTTGCTTGTTGAAAATCTTTATAAATGAGATTTAATTTAATTTTTATAAATTGTTAACAAATAGAGGAAAATAATGAAAAAACTATTTATTGCTGCATTTATTTTTGTTTCAACTTTTACAACAAATATTTTTGCAGAGGTTAAAATGGGAATCATTTTAGGATTTACAGGTCCTATTGAATCTCTAACACCAGCCATGGCTGCATCTGCAGAACTTGCTTTTAAAGAAGCTTCTGACTCAGGTTCGCTATTAGGTGGAGAAAGTATTTCAGTTATTAGAGCAGATTCTACTTGTGTTGACTCAGCAGCAGCAACAGCCGCAGCTGAAGGTGTTATTTCACAAGGTGTAGCAGCTATTATGGGTGCTGACTGTTCAGGTGTAACTGGAGCGATAGCTTCAAACGTTGCTGTACCAAATGGTGTGGTAATGATCTCACCATCAGCTACATCACCAGGATTAACTACTTTAGATGACAAAGGATATTTCTTTAGGACTGCTCCATCTGATGCTAGAGGTGGTCAAATATTAGCTGATATTACTAAAGACAGAAAAGTGAAAAGTGTTGCAATCACTTATACAAACAATGACTATGGAAAAGGTTTAGCGGATGTTTACAAAGCAGCTGTTGAAGCGCATGGTATTAAAGTTACTACTGTAACTGCTCATGAAGATGGAAAAGCAGACTATTCTTCTGAAGTAGCAACTCTTGCTTCAGCAGGTGGTGATGCAGTAGCTGTAATTGGATACCTAGACCAAGGAGGTAAAGGAATTATCCAAGCTTCTTTAGACTCTGGTGCATTTGATAAATTTATTTTATCTGATGGTATGATCGGTCAGTCTTTAGTTGATGCGTTTGGAAAAGACTTAAGAAAATCTTTTGGTTCAATGCCAGGATCAACTGGAAAAGGTGCTGGAGTATTTGCTAAAGTAGCAAAAGCTGGTGGAATTGACAGTTCAGGTCCTTATACAGGTGAGTCATATGATGCGGCTGCTTTAATTGTTTTAGCAATGCAAGCCGGTAATTCAGCTGATAGAGCATCAATTGCAAAAAATGTAATGGATGTTGCTAATGGCCCTGGAACAAAAATTTATCCAGGTGAACTTAAAAAAGGTTTAGATTTATTAGCTAAAGGTAAAAAGGTTGACTATGAAGGTGCGACTGGAGTTACTTTTACTAACGTCGGTGAAGCTGAAGGTTCTTTCTTAGAACAAGAAGTTAAAGGCGGAAAATTTAAAACTAAAAAACAAAGATAATTTATCTTAAAATTTAAACCCCCAGCATTAATTTGTTGGGGGTTTTTTTTAGAAAAACAAATATTTATCAGCCATATATAAAGCCCAAGCTATTGCAGCACCTGTAATGATATATTTCATAATTTTATTTTATTTCTATTTTCTCAGGAAGTATACCCTTTGGTCTATATCTCATTATCACCAAAAGACCTACTCCCATCATTAAAAATCTAAAGTACGGAACACTTTCAATTAAGTGTACTTTTAAAAAGTGTGTGTCGTCTAATCCAGCAGTAGTTAAATTAACCAAGTAAAGACCAATTGGTGCCGCTTCAATCCATAAAAACCAAACAACAAAACCCCCAAGAATCGCACCAAAGTTATTTCCACTTCCACCGACAATAACCATTACCCAAATTAAAAAAGTATATCTCAAGGGCCTATAACTTCCAGGGGTAAACAATCCATCTTGTGTAACTAACATTGCACCTGCAATACCAACGATAGCTGAACCTAAAACAAAAATTAACAAGTGTTGTTTAACTACATTTTTACCCATTGCATTAGCCGCTTCCTCATTATCTCTAATTGCTCTCATCATTCTTCCCCAAGGAGAGTAAAGAGCTTTTTGAGTTAAGATTAATAGAATAATTACTACAACTAAAAATAATCCAGAGTAACAAAGTTTTACAAAAACTGATGATCCTTCGATTACAAGTTGATTTAAAGCTGTTTGTCTTTCAGTCAAATCAGTAATTAGATTTAATTTACTTGTGTTAAATTTTTCAACAAGATCTATAAACCAATCTGTTTGTTGTAAATTCACCTCATAAGGTGCAGGTCTTTTAAGTCCAATTACATTCTTAACACCTCTTGTTAACCAATCTTCGTGTTTTATAATTGCAATAACAATTTCTGATATCAGTAAGGTTGCAATAGCTAAATAATCCGCTCTTAATCCTAAAGCTACTTTTCCTATAACAAAAGCTAATCCACCTGCAAAAAAAGCTCCAACAACCCAAGAAAAAATAATTGGAAGACCTAATCCACCAAGAAAACCGGTTTTTGCTGGCTCTACATTTTCAATTGCCTCAATTCCAGGTTCTGAAATAAATCTTATGATAACAATTCCCAAAATTATGATAGCAGCTACAATATAAGTTCTGTTTTTTGATTTCTTATAATTTTTTAAGATATATCTAACAGCCAATACCATCGCTATTATAAGAAAAAGACTAAATAAAATATTAGATCCACCTGCACTCCAAGCTTCTTGAACTGGATCTACTGAAATTAAAACAGCTGCCAAACCTCCTAAAGCTGTAAAACCCATTATCCCAAAGTTAATAAGACCAGCATAACCCCATTGAATATTAGCTCCCATTGTCATCACTGCTGAAATAAGACATAGATTAAATATTGATAAAGCAATGTTCCAAGACTGGAATATACCCACCAGGATAATTAACCCCATCATTATACTATATGCAGCAATTACGTTTAAATTTTTTCTCACAACACTTTCCCTTTAAATATACCTGATGGACGATAGAGTAATACAATGACCAGTATTGAAAAAGATACTGCAAATTTATAATCTGTAGAAAGCAATTGAATTAAGCCATCTGGCTCCATACTTTCAGGTAAAACATACATGAAAAATTTTCTATAAGCGTAAGTTAATAATATTTCAGAGAAAGCAATAACATATCCTCCGAGAAAGGCTCCAAATGGATTACCAATACCACCCACTATAGCTGCTGCAAATATTGGCAGCATATTATTAAAGTAGGTAAATGGTTTAAAGCTTTTATCTAAACCATATAAAGCACCGCCAATAGTAGCAAGGATACCTGCTATGATCCAAGTTGTCATAACAATTTTTTTTGGATCAATACCTGATAATAATGCTAAATCCTCATTATCAGAATACGCTCTCATACTTTTTCCTGTCTTAGTTTTATTTAAAAACCAAAACAAAGTTGAAACTAAAATCAATGTAACAATAATTGTAATAACTTGAGTAGATTTTATCGCAAGACCTTCGTTTAATCCTGTCATTTCTTTAAATTCACCTGCTTTAATCAAAAATTTTTCTCCATCAAAAAATCTTCTATCAGAGGGTCCAATAATTATTCGAACCACTGCTTGAGTAACAAACATTACTCCAATGCTTACCATTGCTAATTGTACAGGGGGACTTTTTTTTGTTCGGTAATATTTAAAGACAAATTTATCTATTATTAACATGTAACCAACCATGAAAATAATTGCAAAAGGAATTGCTAAAAGAGCTGTGGGAAATACTCCAAGACTAATTCCAACAGACTGAAAATACCAAGTGAATAGGATTACAAACATTGTTCCAAAAGACATCATGTCTCCTGTAGCAAAGTTCGCAAATCGTAAAATTCCATAGATTAAAGTTACAAAAATTGCACCAAGTGCTAATTGAGATCCATATGCTAAAGCTGGAACAAAAATGTAGTTTAATAAAAGTATAATTGCGTTTACAAAGTCCATATTAACCACCTAGAAAAGAGCTTCTTACTCTTGGATCTTCTAGTAATTCCTTCCCAGTACCAGAATGACGGTTCTCACCTGTTACCAAAACATATCCTCTATCAGAAATATTTAATGCTTGTTTTGCATTTTGCTCAACCATTAAAATTGCTACATTAGTTCTTTTTACTTTTACGATATGATCAAATAGTTCATCCATTACAATGGGTGATACACCTGCGGTTGGTTCGTCCAACATTAATACAGAAGGCTTAATCATTAGTGCCCTGCCTAATGCAACCTGTTGTCTTTGTCCTCCGGATAACTCACCAACTAATTGATTTTTTTTTTCTTTTAGAATAGGAAATAAATCATAAATTTCATCAATTGTTTCTTTAAATTCATCGTTAATTAAGAAAGCACCCATCTCTAAATTTTCTTCAACTGTCATTCCTGCAAAAACATTTTTTGTTTGAGGTACAAATGAAATACCTTCTTTAACTCTGTCTTGTGGAGAAAGTTTTGAAATGTTTTTGCCATCAATAATTACTGAGCCAGATTTTAGATTTAACAAACCCAACATCGCTCTCATCGCTGTAGATTTTCCAGCTCCATTAGGTCCGAGAATGGATACTATTTCTCCTCTTTCAACATTTACAGAACATGAATTAATTATATCTGGTCCATTACCATACCCACCAGTCATGTTATTACCTTCAAAAAATGCCATTTTAATTATCCTTTAATTTTGAACCTCTGCCCAAATAACTTTCAATAACCTTTTCATCTTTTTTTGCATCCTCAACTGAACCTTCGAAAAGAACCGAACCTTCAGCCATTACAATCACTGGATCACATAATCTTCCTATAAAGTCCATATCGTGTTCAATCATACAAAAGGTGTAACCTTTTTCTCTATTAAGCTTTTGAATAGCTGTTCCCAGATCTTTTAGTAAAGTTCTGTTAACACCCGCTCCTACCTCGTCTAATAAAACTAATTTGGCATCAACCATCATTGTTCGACCAAGTTCTAATAATTTTTTTTGTCCACCAGATAAATTCCCTGCTAATTCATTTTTTAAATGACCAAGATTAAGAAAATTAACAACCTCCATGGCTTTTTCTTTAATTTGACTTTCTTCTTTTGCAACTAACGAAGGTTTTAACAAAGCATTCATTAATTTTTCTCCAGATTGATTTCCTGGAACCATCATTAAGTTTTCTAAAACTGATAAATTTGTGAATTCGTGAGCTATTTGAAAAGTTCTAAGCAATCCTTTTGAAAATAATTCATAGGATGGAACATTAGTAATATTTTCATTATTAAACATAACGCTACCAGCAGAAGATTTTAAATTTCCAGCAATCAAATTAAATAAAGTAGTTTTACCAGAACCATTTGGTCCAATAATACCTGTGATAGTTCCTTTTTTAACTTTAAGAGAACACTCTGATACCGCTGCTAGCCCCCCAAAATATTTTGATAAATTATTAATTTCTAAAATATTTTCAGACATTAATTATTTGTTTAGTCTTTTATGGATACTATTTAAAGTCTTTATTAAGGATTTATAAACACCTTTTTTATTCATTTCTTTTAAACCTTGCTCATTTAATCCTTTAGGTGTTTGTGATTCTTTTACTAAATATTTTAAATCTTTTTTTGAATTTACTACCGCATCTTCAGATAAAGCTAAAAATAATGTTGTGATATATTTTTGAGCATCTGATCTTTTAATACCTCTTTTAACTAACCATCCACTCATAACTTTCAATAATTCATAATAAGATGCCATCATTCCAGATGTTGACCAAAAATTAATAGAAAGTTTTTCATTTTTAATTTGCACAGTAGAACCAATCTTATCAAAAAAATTTTTAACTTTTTTATTTGGTGGACAAATCGGGACAGGTCCTTTTTTTAGAGATATTGGTGGTAATGGAATTGCTCTCACAATATCAACCTTTGTTTTTATCATTTTTTTTAATTCTGGAATTGTGATAGTCGAAATAAAACTTACAACTGTCTGGTTAGACTTAAATTTGAGTTTTTTAATTATCTTTTCTCCAACAGTAGGTGTTACTGCTAAAAATATCCAATTACTATTATCAACTATTTTTTGATTATCTTTCTCAATAGATATTTTTTTGAATTTTTTCTTTAATCCTTTTGCAATTTTATTATTTCGAAAAGATATAAATATTTTACTATATTTAATTGATGATCCACATACCCCAGTTATCACTGAAGATGCAATCTTTCCTGTTCCTATAAAACCCAATTTCATAATTAATACTTTATAAAAGATAATTTATATTAATTTATAAAAAAAGAACCTCTAATTCTTAATAACTCTCTACTTAATTCTTTATTTTCTTTGAATGGTTTTCTCCCATGAAGCCAAAAATAATTATTTGCAACTACTGCTGATCCAACTGGAAGCTTAGTTACAATCTTATTGTTACTTTCCTCTAAACTATCGGATAACTTTTGTAAAAATGTTCCTTGTTTCATATTTTTAGGTTCTGGAAATTGGTCTATGTAAGAAATTTGAGGTTTTCCCTCTTTATCAGATGAAAAAACTGGATGCTCTACTTTGTAATCAATATTTTTACTTTTTGGTGAACCCCAAATAAAACTCTCTTTGGCTATAGGGTCATTATATAATTCATCACAATGTTCCCAGTCATCGAGATGTAACATTGCTGTTTCGCCTCCCTCTACATTTTTTTCTTCTAATTTTGACATCAGCAACCAATCAGTTTTTTCTTTAACATAAGTTCCGTCTGTATGAAGATCCATATTTGTATAAGCTTTCCTTAAATAAGAATCACTTTTATCTTCATGCTTTACATGAAACCTTGCATAATATTTTCCCGCCATAGCATCATGATTAGGAGTGCCAATTAAATGTGCTACTGCAGTTGACAATTTTACTAAAAAAATTTCATCAATTTTTGATATCAATTTTTTTGGTTTGATAATAAAACAACCTGTTTCTCTATCTCTGATTATATTATTAAGAAATTTCGATAATTTATTGTTACTTAAATCATCTAGACTTTTTGCAATAGTAAATCTAGTAAATGGCTTGTATTCAAGTGCAGTTATATCAAATTTGTTGAATGGAAAAATAAGTTTGTTTAATATTTCATCAGTTATATCAATATTTATTATTCTTTTAGATTTTTCGTTTAAATTAACTTCAAATCCATCAATTTTCTCAATCATAAATAGCCACTAATTATGGATAGTATGATAGCAGAGAAAAGTGTTGGGTAAACTAAATTTTTTTTAGTCAAATAAAAAACTCCAACAGATAAAATAACTACTATAAATCTTATTAAATAATCTATTTCAGATAAAGATCCTGAAGGAAATATAACTATTCTTGCAATTAACGCGGCAAGAGTAGAATAAGCAAGACAATTAAACCATCTAAACATTTTTGAAGTTTCCTTAATCTTCTCTGCACTAAAAACTCCTAAAAATCTAGATAAGTATGTCGCTAAAGATGTAACAAGAATTACTAATATTATGTTAGTTGCCATTTTTTTCTCCTAACAAGAAAGCTATTGTTCCTGCAATAAATCCCCCATATAAAATACACCACTCTGGAGATAAAAAATAAAAAGCAGGTCCTAAAATCATTCCTAATATTACAGACAGACTGATTTGAAATGTTTTCATTGCACCAATCATCATGCAAATAAAATAAATTGGATTAATGATAGCTAAACCAATAAGTATATCTTTATTAATAAAATCTGAAGCAACATAGCCTATTACAGTAGAAAAAATTGCAACAGACCAGGTGGCTGTCCCGATTCCTATCCAAAAATCTATTCTATTTTCTTTTTCTATATTTTCGTAATTATCTTTCATTATCAGCCATGAAGAGACAGCTATAAAATGACATGATAAATAATATTTCCATCTTGGTTGATTCTCATGCATCAACAAAGGCATCAATGCTACAGTCATTGGATATAATCTGGCATTAACCAACCATACTGCTATAAAAATATTTATTAAAGATGCTCCAATCAACATTGACTCTGCCATCACTAATGAACCAGGTAATGCATAAGTTAAAAAAGTAGAGAAAATACTTTCTTGAATTGTGAAACCTAAATTTTTAAGTAAGGCACCTATAGCTACAAAACTTGCGCCCAGTGCTATAGCAGGACTTCCAACACCCTTAATAGACTTAAATCCTTTTAAAAAATATTTGGTATCTATCATTAACCACCTAAGAATAGGCGACCCACATCTGGATTTTTTAATAGATCATCTCCTTTTCCAGCAATTGCTGTTTGACCTGAAACAAGAACATAACCTATATCTGCGAACTCTAAACCTTTCTTTGCATTTTGCTCGACTAATATGATTGTTTTTTTTTCATTTTGCTGAAGATCTCTTAAAATTTCAAATACCATATCTATATATCTTGGTTCTAATCCGATAGAAGGTTCATCTACAAGCAATACTGAAGGTTTCATAACTAATGCTCTAGAAATTTCTAATAATCTTCTTTCCCCTCCTGATAAAACTTTTGCTGGTTGGCTTCTTCTATTTCTGAGTCTTTCGTATTTCTCAAAAATTCTTTCAGCTTCTTGATACGACTCTTCTGTTTTTTCCTTTATAAAACCACCCATTAATAAATTTTCCTCTACAGTCATGTCTGGAAAAACTGAGTTATCTTGCAGTATATAAGCTATTCCTACAGATCTTAATTTCTCAGCAGGTGTTAGGTTTGTAATTTCTTTTCCATCTATCTCTATTTGTCCAGAGAATATATTTGTAAAACCATAAATAGAATGAAGTATTGTTGACTTACCAGCACCATTCGGACCAATCAAACAAAGTGATTGTGCTTTACTTACAAACAGATCAAAATTATGTAAAATTTCCATTTTACCATAACCAGCATTCATATTCTTAATTGTAAGATGAACGTTATTTGGTGAAAGTTTTTTTAAATCTTCTGCTCTTGGAGCTTTTCCTAATACTTCATATTGATTAGACATTATTGTGCCCCCAAATATGCATCAATAACACGTTTATCATTTTTAATTTCATCTGGTGTTCCATTTGCAAGCATCTTGCCATGAGCCAGGCAATAGATACTTTCTGCCAATTGCATGATCACTCTCATATTGTGTTCTATTACTAAAAGAGTTATTCCAAAATCTTGGTTAACTTTTATCAACCTATCAATAATTCCATTAATTAATGTTGGGTTTATACCGGCTGTTGGTTCATCTAACAGAAGCATTTCTGGTTCGTTCATCAAAGCCATTGCGAGTTCTAGCAATTTTTGTTGACCAAATGATAAATCACCAGCTCTTAATTTTCTTTTTTGGTAAAGTCCAACAAAATTTAAAAGGTTCTCCGCTTTTTCTGTCAAATCTTTAGGTATCTTAGAAAATATCTTTAATATACTTTCATCACTTCCTTTATGACTAATAAGCATATTATCTACACAGTTTAATTTTCCGTAAATTCTTGTTTGCTGAAATGTTCTTAATAATCCAAGTTTAGCAATTACAGGAACAGGTAATTCAGAAACTTCTTTACCATTAAATTTAATTGAACCATTGTCTATAGGGTAAGTTCCTACAATTGAATTAAATAAAGTTGTTTTTCCTGAACCATTAGGACCAATTAATCCAAATATTTTTCCTTTTTCTACAGTCATGGAGATATCTACATTGGCTTTCACTCCTCCAAAAGATTTACTTACATTACTGACTTCTAAAATACTCATTTTAATTCTACTTGTGCTTTCCGATCTGCTTCATCAATAACTTCACCAAATTTCTCTGGATATTTCTCTCTTAACCATCCCATAATTCCCTCTGGAAAATAAATTACAATTACAACAATCAAAACACCTAGAGCAACATATTGCCATCCTAAGAAGAATGTCCAAAATCCTTCTTTAAAAATATGAAACACAGTTGCTCCAATTACTGGTCCCCACAAAGTTCCCTTACCACCTAAGATTGCCATCAAGACCATAAATACTCCCATCTCTCTTCCATCGAATGCAACATCAGTAGAGTCTATGTATCCAACCAATCCTCCCATGATTCCCCCTGCCAAACCACAAAAGAAAGCTGAAACCATCCACCCAATAATTTTGTATTTCATTGTCTCTATACCCATTGCTTCTGCCTTATCCTCATTATCCCTGATCGCATTAAGAATTAATCTAAACCGTGTTGAGTAAATTGCTCTCACTGCTATGAAAGTAAGGACGAGTGCACCAAAACTTAAAAAGTAAAAGAATTCCCCTCTTGCCTCTAAACCACCAACGTTTGGAAAAGGCGGCGTTGTAAAACCTTGTCCTGCTCCGATAATCTCAATACCCCCAGAAATTTCTCCTGCAGCAACTCCTAAACCTAAAGTACAAATCGCGAAGTAATGTCCCCTTAATCCTAAAATTGCATAGCCAATTAATCCTGCAACAATAGTTGGCACAATAGCAGCAACCACAAGCCCAGCGGCCATTCCTTGAAAAAATTGTGTAGGTGTATGTACAAAAGTTTTTTCACCTCCACTTTCTGTCCACTCCGCTAAAGGGAAAAACATGCCAACTTGCACAGAGGCACACAAATACATTCCTAAACCATAGAATAAAATATTTCCAAACGTGTTGTATCCCATTTCACCACCCTGAATATTCCAAGTGGTAGCTAAAACAATCAATACACATAAAATAGATAATTGAACTTTAAATGCTGGAAATACAAAAGGCGCAGCTAGCCCAAATATTAAAATTACGGCATATAATAAGACATTTTTACTCATTATTTTAAATACTCTCTTTTTTTCGAGAGTTTAAATCTTCTATATACAAGAATTAAAACTAACAATAAAAACACTGAACCAATTCTAAATTCTGTACCAAGTATGTAATCAGCAAATTCCTCAAACACACCAAGACCCATCCCAGACATTGCAACACCAGGTAAATTTCCAAGACCCGCAACAATAACAATCATGAATGATCTAATTGTATATGGCAATCCCATATAAGGATGTATTGTAAAAGTTATTGAAATTAGTGCTCCTGCAACACCACAAAGAGCAGCATTTAGTCCAAAAGTAGCTGCATAAACTTTTTCTGTATCTACGCCTAAAATCTTTGCAGCTCTTGCGTTTTGAGCTGTCGCTCTGATTGCTCGACCAAGTTTTGATTTTTTCATATAAATTACTAAACAAATAGCAAAAACAATACTAACAAAAGCTGAAAATATTTTTGAATTTGGTAAAACTACTGCACTATCAAATAAAAATGTTGTACCATAACCTGAATTAGCTAAGACAACATCTGCACCAAATGCAAAATTCATTAGCTGCATAAAAAGAATGCTTATACCGAATGTAGCAAGAATTGAGATAAACAAGTCTCTATCAACAACTTTATTGATTACTAATTTATAAATTCCGACTCCAACAAAATACATTATGATTGGTGATACAATTACACCCCAGGCTGGATGAATTCCATAAAGATACATAAAGTAAGCAATATATCCTCCAAGAATAACTAAATCGCCTTGTGCAATGTTTATGATATTCATGACTCCCCATTGCAGAGCCATGCCATAAGCAATTAACGCAAATAAAATTCCAAGCAGTATCCCATCCAAGCAAGCTTGAACAGTTATCATCGGATACTGAAAAACCATGAAATCCATAATTGCCTCTAAAAAAAATACCCCCTAGAGTTTAGGGGGTATTTAAAGATTTGTTATTATCTGTCAGACCACTTAGGAATTGGGTGAATCAATTTAGCTGATGCCCACTTCAGTGGAGCTACAACTTTATTTTCACATTTCCCAGCACCATCACACATTACTTGGAAAAGTACCATCGGCTTGTCAACATTTTGACCACCCGGTGCGAACTTAATATTTCCATAGAATGTTTGCATGTTCGTAGCTGCAAGAGCATCTCTTACTTTCTTTTGATCGAAAGAATTAGCTCTTTCAAATGCATCCTTAAACACTAACAATGCAGCAGAAGATTCTGCTGATTGATATGGCGGATCATATCCAAACTCTTTTTGGAAGTCTGCCGCATATGTCATACCATCTTTAAAGAAGTTATCTTTATAAGTTAGTGTTTTATGCCATTGAGAAGCACATAATGCATACTGAGAGTTTTTACCATGTTGTTTTGATAATTTCGCAGCATCACAATGTGTCATTGCTAACATTGGAACATCAACTTTCATTTCAGCAATTTGTCTGATTGCAGTTAATGCACCTTTAGTGTGTCCTGATACCACAAGAACATCTGGCTTCATTTGTTTTACTTTAACTAATGTAGCAGCCATATCATTAAGCTCTTTTGGAAGCTTATCGTCAATTATAATTTCAGATCCAGTTTCTTTCGCTGCATCTAAAATACCTAATCTCACGTCTTGTGAAAAAGCATCTTGTTCAAATGCTTGTGCAATTCTAACACCTTTTCCACCATTTAACTCAACTGCTGTTCTAATAGCAACGTCAAGATATAAATTAGCTGGAGCTAAAACTGCAAATAGATATTTGTAACCTTTAGTAAACAAAGATCTAGACGCACCATTTGCTTCCACCATTGGCACACCATATTTTTCTGTAACGGGTGCAATAGCTTTAGTTAAACCTGAACTATAAGGCCCAAGCATAAACTCAACACCATCTTGTGAAATTAATCTTTCTGCTAGTTGAGCTGCTCTTTTTGGGTTTGATTCATCATCATAATAAATGATTTCAAACTTATAAGTTTTACCACCAACTTTTACTCCACCCATGCTATTAATTCTATCAACAGCCATATTATAACCGTTTTGAGTATGAACACCATTAGATGAATATTTACCAGTTAATGAAATTGCAGCACCAAGAACAATTTTATCACCTACTACTTTTGCAAAAGATACAACAGAAGTTGAAAGTAAAATTGCTACTGCAGAAATAAAACTTAAAATTAATTTATTTATTTTCATTTTATTCCTTTGGTTAATTAATTAATTAATAGTTAATTAAATAAAGAAATGAAAAAATTTTCAAGTGGCAAATGATACTTAGTAGAAATTTAATATTGTTGTGTAACAATAATAATAAGAGCAATAAAAACTAAAACACTCGCTGAGATTGTATTAAGAGTTTTTGGATTAGCTTTTATCCATTTAAGAAGTTTTTGTGCGAGTAGAGCATAACCAATTAGAGAAATAAAATCCAAAACGATATAAGTTGTAATTAATATTAAGAATTGAATTATATAATTACTATTAAAGTTAATAAATTGCGGGAATATAAGAGGAAAAAACAACCAAGCTTTTGGACTTGTACCTGCAACTAAGAAACCATCTCTAAAAAAAGAAAAAATATTCTTTTTAATAATTATTTTAGAATTTACGTCTCTTGGTGAAGATTTATATACATCGTAAGCTAAATAAATTAAATAAATTACGCCGATCCATTTTAAGAAATTTAAAAAATTTGGATTATCTAGCAAGAATGTTCCTATTACAAAAATAACTAATGTAGCTTGAAATAAATTTGCGGTAACGTCACCTAACGCTGTCCAGACGCAATTTTTAATACCATAATTCATAGAATAAGAGACAATTACTACTCTCGGAGTGCCTGGTGTGATAAATAGAAATATAATTATTTGTAAAAAAAGGAAAAAATCCAAAGGGAGCATAAAAAAAAGATAGTCCTTAAAAACCGGGAGCTAAAGATGGCTAAGAAGGACTATCAGATTTAAATATATCACATCCCAAAAAAAATGCATTATCGATTTTTTTCAAATATAAAGGATTTATGAAAAAAAAAGGTCACAGGCCAGTTACCAAAGTCAAAAATCCAGAGCCAAATCTGGAAAGTCCAGATTGGGTCATCTGGGCAGCTTGGGCAGACAGGATTACTTTTGAGGAAATCAAAAAAAAGACTGGCTACTCAGAGTCTGCTGTTATAAAAATTATGAGACGATCCCTTAAACCCTCATCATTTAGATTATGGAGAAAAAGAGTCCACCAAAAAAGTATTAAACATAGAAAAAAATTTGAATATTCTAGAAAACAAATATCTAGTAAAATTAAAAAAGGTGATTATTTATAGGTTATGAAAAAAATTACAATCTATACAGGTCCAATGTGCAATTATTGTGATGCAGCAAAAAGATTATTAACTAGAAATAACGCTACTTATAATGAAATTAATATTGCAACAGTAGATGGTGCTATGGATGAAATGATTAAAAAAGCAAATGGAAAAAGAACAATACCACAAATATTTTTTGATGATCAGCATATTGGTGGTTATGATGAAGTAAGAGCTTTAGAAAAAGAAAATAAACTTCAAGATTTACTAAAAAGTACCTGATAGTTCTATATTGGCACCATAATCAGGAATTTTACTAAACAAACTATAATTAGATTTTAATTTTAAATTAAAATTGCCTAATTCTTTTAAATAACTAATCTCAGTATTATTATTGTTCATAGGTTTATAAATTAAATCTAAATTTGCATTTTTATTATTTTTTTTCCCAAATTTAAATAATAAACTATCTATGTGTGCACTATCATCAAGACTTTGATATCTTTCATAGTTAATTGCAACTGTATAACCATCTTTTTTCATATATTCGAAACCAATATTTCCTTTTATATTGTGTAATGAGTGTGCACTTATAGTTTTTTTAATCCTTTTATTATCGATATGATTTTTATAATGATGATCAATATCAGGAGTTAAATCATAAATATATTCGACAAAACCATTTCTACTTAAAGTCCTATCATCAAGATATAAAATATTATCAAATTTAAAACCTGTTGAAACATTACCTGTTTTAAAAGTAAGGCTTTCGTGTGTTTCTATGCTATTTGTTGAAGAAGTACCAAAATCAGTATAGTCGGAAAATTGTGTGATACCCAATTCAAATTTACCAAATGGTATTATATCATATTTTGTATAATTATTTTCATTTTCATAACTCAAAGAAGTAAATAATTGTTTGCCATTCCTCTCTCCAGAAACAACACCTGAAGTCAACTGATCTAAACTTAAAAAACTCGCACCAATTAAAGCGTTTAAATAAGACTTATTTTTTAAAGGAATGTTTCCATAAATATTTAAAGTAAATGATTGAGAGTCTAATTCATTGTTGGCGTTAGACTTTATATCCACTTCATCGTTTCCGTATCGAAACGCATACCCAAATATCCTATCATTTACTAGTTTGTCAGCTCCAAACATAATACCTTTAGTCTTTATTTCTTTAGGTTTGAAAGAAAATGTATCGCCAACTCTTCCAAATGAAATATCTCCATGGGACCAATAAGACCAATTTCTTTTATTACTGTTAGGTTTTTCATTTTTTAAGGATGTTTGAATATATTCAGCATCTGTAAATGATTTTTCTAGGGTGTTATTTAAAGAACTTTCCAAATTGTTTTTCAATGAAGCTAATATTGGATTATTAATATTTAATTTTATATTGTGGCTATTTAAATTTGTTTTTTCCTCATTTCTTCTTAACCAATCAAATCTTTTAAAAATATTTGATGAATTTTGATAAATGACATTTTTAGCTATTTCTACTTGGGCACTTGTAATTGAAGCAGTTTCATTTTCGCAAATTACAATTCCATAAGGACAAGTTAAATCATATTCATAAATTATATCATCCCCGTCATCATTAGCGTCTTCAGTTGCAATGTAAGCCTTCATACCATTATTTCCAAAAGTCCATGAGTATGCAGAAATATTTTGGCCATTAGCAGTAATTGGCCATTTGCCAGCAAAAGTCGCAGAACTTAATTCAAATGGATCAGATAATTTATAAACATACATATAAGTAGTAGCACCAGTTGAATTATTAAGAGCTTCACTTATGTATAATCTTGTACCATCGTCATCAAAAGATGGTTCCATTGTATAAAATGCGACTCCCGCAGGTTCTGTATCAAGAGTATGTACTTTAGTTCCTGACATGGGATCAAATGGAGTGGAAAGATTAATTTGTGCTATTTTAGTTGCATGTTGCGTTCCATCAACAAAATACATTTTAGTTCCATCGTTATTAAATTCTACACCTTTAATATTATTTACAGAATACTTAGTTTTATAATTGAGTCCGTCATCAGCTACGACTGTTGAAGAAGAAATTGAGGCTACATCATATGGAGTTGTTAAATTATGAATTTGCAATGTACCATATTCACTAAAAAAAAACACTTTTGTTCCATCATTATTAAATTCTATATCTTTATTGTCATTATTGCCTCCCATATTATCACCATAACCATCTAAACTTACTATTGTTCTATTTGTGACATCCAAAGTGCTAATATCAAATGGTGTTGTTAAATCATAAATATAAACTTTTTTAGAACCTGCATTTTCAAGATGATCCAATAAAAACATTTTTTTTCCATCAGGAGTAATTTGTATTGAAACTGTTGATGGTACATTATCTACACCATCTTGATTTGGATCTTTAAATTGTTTAAAAACAGGCTCAACTATTCCTGCATGAACAGTTTGCATTACAAAACATAAACAAAATGAAATTAAAAATAACCTCTTTATCATCTTGGATTATTTTTTCTTAATTAATTCAGTGTTACTTATGTTTATAGCCATACAAGTAATATCATCTCTTAACTTTTCAGCACCCCAATTCAACTCTTTTTCAATAGACTCGACAATAGTTTTTGGTGTCACTTCTGACATGCCATCTATGATTTTTTGAACTCCTTCGGCCCCTAATTCCTCACCATTTTTTAAATACCCTTCAGTTACACCATCGGTATAAACCACAAATGTTTTATCTTTAAGGTTCATGGTATTAGATTTAACCATCGACTCTGTAAAATATTTAACAATTCCAATAGGTGGCATCTCTGACTTGATATATTCATATTTTTTATTTTGATCAAAAATCAAAATACTTTCATGTCCTGCATTAATAAAAATAAGCTCTCCAGTTTTAATATTAAGCTTACCAAAAACAGCTGTTACAAACATGCCCTTAAACTTAGCCTCTACAAGTTCGTTATTGACACCAAACACAACTTTCTCTAAAGGAAATTTTAAATTTGTTAAAGTTCGAAATATTGAGGATGCTTTAGCCATATACATACCAGCTTTAACACCTTTTCCAGATACATCAGCTAAAGTAAAAAAATATTCCTCTGGAGTAGATCTTACTACATCAAAATAATCTCCTGATACGTCTCTTGCTGGAACATTTTTAGCAAATATAAAATTTTCAAATTTTGAAATATCTGGGAATAAACTTTTCTGAACTCCTGCTGCAAGTTCTCTTTCTTTTAATAGTTTAGCTTCTTTTTGTAAATTAGCTAAAGCAATTTTATTTTCCTCGATAAATCTAAAATAAAGTCCTGTCAAAAAAGTAATTGTAACAATAAATATTGGATAACTCATATCAATAAGTTCAGATCTAAATTTATAGATAGAAAATCCAATAATTATTATTACTAAAAGATTTCCAAAGAAAATAGATAAGCTATATTTTGGTTTTATTTTTTGCGATAATACAAATGTTATTAAAGCAACAATGATTGAAAATAACAACTCAAAGATATAAGTATTTGGATTTCTGATTAAATATGATTGATCTAAAATATTTTCAATTACATTTGCATGAACTTCAACTCCTGGTATAGTTATACCTAATGGGGTTTTAACTAGATCAAAAAGTCCTTGAGCAGATGCTCCTATTAAAACATATTTATCTTTAAAGAAATCTGATTGAAATTTTCCATCGTAAACATCGCTCGCTGATATATATTGTTTTTTATCTGACTTTTTATATTTGATCCAAATAATTCCATTAGGGTCTGAACTAATTTTATAAGGTCTTGCACTTATTCTTTTAATGCCAACTTCGTTCAATTCTACGTAAATATTTTTTTGATTAGATCCAACTCTAACCATCTCTAGTCCCATCGTGGGGTATATCTTTTTATTGAATTGAACAATTAAGGGTAATGATCTAATGATTCCATCTAATTGATCTAAAAATGATATTGACCCTAAACCTTTTACATCTTTTTCTAATATTTCAAGGGATCCAATTGAGTAAGGATATGAATATGTAAATTTTTTTGGATCTCCTCCCTTCGATAGAAATCTTGCTTTTGCTTTCCTGTCATAATTTGAATGTGAAGGAACATTGCTTCCTAATACTGCTATAATTGATTTTGACTTTTTTAATTTTTCTGAAAAAATATCATCCGGTCCTTTTAATTTTTGAAGTTCTGCAACATCTGAAGGAATTAAATTATATGATTTTATTATTTCATCAGGGGATTGTTTATCTTTCTCAGTAAAAAAAATATCAAAACCTATCGCTTTTGGATTGGAAGGGTTAATTTGATCTAGAATTTTTGCAAAAACATTTCTATTCCATGGAAATTGTCCAAATTTTCCTAAACTCTCTTCATCTATATCAATGATTACAACTTCACTATTTTTTTTTTGTGCAAACACTTTTTGATAAAGATCAAAACTAAGATATGAAACTGATTTGATAAATGAAGGATTAATTATCTTTAGAGAAATTAGAAATAAAAGAACTAATAAGAAAATTAAATAGTTCGTGTGTTTTTGCAAAAATACCTTCACAAAACAAATCTATATTTAATTTAAATAAAGTAAATAATTCTTAATGAAAAAGTGCTAACTACTTCTTTCTTCTTCTTTTCTTTTTAGCTTTTCTCTTCTTAGCTGCTTTTTTCTTTTTAACAACTCTTTTCTTTTTAACAACTTTTTTCTTTTTCTTAGGTTTTTTCTTAACTACTTTTTTCTTTTTCTTAGGTTTTTTCTTTACTGCTTTTTTCTTTTTCTTAGCTGGTTTTTTCTTCACAGCCTTTTTCTTTTTAGTAGCTTTTTTCTTAGTAGCTTTTTTCTTAGTTGCTTTTTTCTTAGTTGCTTTTTTCTTAGTAGCTTTTTTCTTAGTTGCTTTTTTCTTTTTACCTTTTTTCTTTTCAGCTTTAGCTTTTTTCTTTTTACCTTTTTTCTTAGTTGCTTTTTTCTTTTTACCTTTTTTCTTTTCTGCTTTAGCTTTTTTCTTTTTAGCTTTTTTCTTTTCTGCTCTTTCTTTCTTAATTGCTACTTTTTTCTCTTTATCTTTCTTGATATTTTGTTTGATCATAGTTTTGATTTCTTCTTTTTCAAAACCCAATGCTTTAAGTTCTTTTTTTAAACTTTTTCTAAGTTGTTTTCTCTCAGCTTTAGTTGAGTCAGGTGAAAGTTTTGCAACTCTTAAAGCTTTCATCTTTTTATTGAATTTTTTTAACTGGTTTTTTGTAATCTTTTTTGCTTGCCCAGGTGCTTTCCCTTTTGACATTGAAGTCATGCTATAAGGGTTATCTAATAAAGTTTGACCAAGATTATTTCCAACTAATACTGCGCCTGGTCTCATACCTAATGAATTATTTTTACCCGGACCAATTAATAAAGTATCTGTTCTTCCTTTTGAGACTATAGTTTGAAATTCAGTTCCTCTAGAACCTAAAGTTCCTTCAGGTACTTCAACAGTTAAACTATCAGGATTTTTTTTACTTATTAGTCCTGAGATAACTTTTAAACTTCCTTGTTTTACACTCGCAACAATTTTTCCATCATTCGTAGCTGGATCAAAAATAAATGTATCCATCACTACTTCAGAATCTTCACCAACAGTAAAAGTTGACTGATCTAATAATAAAATTTGTGTTCCAGACCCTGCACCAGCATAAATGGTTTCATTAAGATAGATTTTGTCACCTGCTTTTAATTCTCTCGTCTCAGTTTTGACTGTTCCTGAAATTGCACCAACTATTCCAACTAATTGTTTTTCAATTGTTAACTTTTCCTCAGCAATAGAGTTAACGCTGAACAAGAATAACAAGCTTACAACAGCTGTCAAAATTTTTTTCATAGTGAAAAAGTAACAAATATTTAGAAAATTGAAACAACTTTAAGACCAAAATGGGCACAGAAAGAATATAAATAAGCCTTGTTTTATCGGTATTTATAAACTTTTGCTAAATCTAATTTAAATTAAACGACCTAGAGAAGCTTAAAGAAAAAGAATCAGCAATATAATCGTAATTCACAATATTTGCTTCAGATATAACTTTTTCATAAGAAAGGTTTATAAAAAAACTTCTATTTGGGTCAATTGCGGGAAAAATATCTCCTATTGCCTTTGTTAACATAACATCAAACGTATTTGCTACATCGGATCTTAATTTTTGAGAAATAACAGAAGTATCTTCTTTTTTATAATCATTAAAACTTAAAGAATTAGATACAGCGATATAAGCCCAAGGAAATGCAAAATTTATTCCAAATCCTACATCATAAGTTTCATAATCGTTACCATCATCTATTCTTGCATCACTATCACTATATCCAAGACTGATATTTGTTGAAATAATTTGATTTACGATAAAATCATGTGCTAGTGTATAACTGTGACCTATAGTATTAGTTTCATTAGCTGTTGTGTCACTAGTATTATTGTTCCCTTTTGAATCTGAAAATGCATAACCATAACTAATAGTGTTTCTCTCACCTATTGTAAAAAAACTTCCAGCTCCATACATCATTGAAAAACTATCTGCATCAGTTTGATAATCAGATTTACTTAACATTAAGTACGGACTAACACTTTGGCCTGCAAAAATTGTATCTAATGCGAGAGTCAAACCATAACTTTGAAAATCATCATCGGTCTCTTGATATTGTTCTGATGTAGATTGAGATAGACCTAACAAAAATGAGGACTCTTCACCGATCGGTCGAGTAGCGGATAAACTTATACCTCCGCTAAGTGTCCTATCATATTTTGCTGAATTAAACCCTACATAACTACCAGACTCTTTTTTGACTCTTGATTTTGAAACGCTGTTTACATTTTGTGCAAATACAGAACCTGCAGAAATATCTGCTGTAAATTTCCAAAGACTTGGTTCTCTATCTCTCAATTCTTCTTCAATCTCTTGCAATGTTACTAAATCTTCAGATGAAAGATCTTTTCTTAATTTCATTTCCTCAATAATAGTGTTGGCTTTTTCAGGGGAGTCAACTTGAACTAAAATTGATAACAAATATAATTTTATTTCAGTATTATCTGGATAGAGCATATTTAATCTTTCAAGAGTAGAAATGGTTTGTTTAAAGTTTCCCATTTTACCTTGTTGCTGTGCGTATTTTAAATTTAAATCTAAGTCATTAGGTTTTTGCAAAATTTGCATATAGGTAATATTTTTTTCAGAAGAAAAGGCAGAGTTTGATATCAACAATAAAGTTGAGATAAAAACTATTTTAAATCTATTTAACTTTAAAAACATAAAAAGAGAAAGATATTAACTATATTTATTTTTTCAATTATTAATTTTCAAAAATAGTTATTATTTACCAATACTTATTACGATATTTAAATTTGATTATCTATAAATACTCATTGGATCATAAAAACAATCCATATGTTCTAATGTTTCAAAGAATATTTCACTTAATTCCGAGGAATGAACTGTCGGACAAATATTTTCACTTTTCATATCAGCAATTAAATTTTCTTTTACATTATTAATGGCTAGAGAACCTGAAAGAGAACCGGTTGCTTGTAAAACACTACCGGATTGTACTAAATTAATACTTGGTCCAATCATAGTCGTATATTGACTACAATTACTTAAAAGGGGTAAGATTAATAATATTAATAAAATTTTTTTCATACATTAAAGTTAGTTTATTTAATGGATTTTACAAAATAATAAAGCATCCATTTTGGGTTAAATTTTTACTAAAATTAATTACAGTTTGTTCTTTCAGGAGTTCCATACTTGGTGACAGTTATGACACATGTTGATGTGGTATCTTGTGCAGAAACTGTATAATTTGCCCCTGTACCAAAAATACAAACCTCAAAATCTATATCATCATCAATGATACTTTCCCCATCAAATAAATTCGTTTCTATACCTTGTGTGCTAGTTGCATCTGCAGAACAAGAAGTGTCTCCGCCTGTGATATAATAAGATCCTGTATTTGAGTACTCTTCTGTCTGAGCAAGTGAAATTTGTTGAATGACATTTTCAGCTGAGTTTCTTTTAGCACCCTTAACGTAGCCACTATAAGTTATTGTACCTGCAGCTGAAAGTATACCGATGATCGCAATAACCACTAAAAGTTCAATTAAGGTAAATCCAGAACTTTTAGTGGTCATTAAATATGAACTACTCTACAGCAACTTCATTAGTTTGTGTTGCGTCGGTCGCGCAAGCAGTGCCAGTTCCTTTTTCATTACAAGTTGACACTGAAACTATTGTAGTGCTACCAGTTTTTGCGGCAACTACTACCCAGCCTGCAGCATTAGGTGCTCCTGTAGCTCCTGTAGCTGTACTAGGAACTGCTGATACAACAGCTGAGTCTGCGTTATAGTAAGGATTTTTAAAATCAGCTAAAGCTGCTATAGCGGCGGTTGCTGTCGTCCCCGCAGTATAGCTCGTACTACAAAACGTAGCACTATCAAATGCTTTGGAGCTACTATCCATTGCACATTTTTGTAATTCATTCGCAATGTATTTTACTACTGCAGCATGATTGGATTTTGCACTATTCTTTTTAGCTCCAGATGTGTAACCAGTATATGCCACTGTCCCAACGGCAGCTAATATTCCAATAATCGCTACTACTACTAATAGTTCGATTAAAGTAAAACCTTTGTTATTTTTCATTTTTCCTCTTTATATTAATTAAATTAATTTAATAAAAGGAATCTAAATTTTTTTTCAAGATATGTAAAGTGAGTATAAGCGTCATAATTTATGTTTTTTTTAGTGGAAAATAAAGGATATCTGCTCATAATGAGTTATTTTAAAAAGTTATGACATATAAAATTGAAGAAATTGATAATAGAAGAATAGTTCATCTTGATGGAGAAATAGATATGGAAGTTTCTGACAAAGCTAGAAATACCATTTTACCATTAATAGAGGCCGGACATGAAGTACATTTAAACTTAAGTAAAGTCGAATACATGGACTCGTCTGGAATATCTGTTTTAATTGAAAGTAAAAAACTCTCTGAACAAAAAAAAACAAAATTTGAATTAGTTGAAGTCAGTAAACCAGTTGAAAAAGTTTTATCAATGGCAAGAAAATTTTTATGAGCTACAAAGTTACAGAAGAAGGCAATATAGCTACAATTCATCTTGATGGTGAAATAGATATGGATGTTACGGAAAAGGCAAAAGAAGTAATATTTCCTCATATCGATGCAGGTAAAGAAGTTCACTTAAACCTCAGTAATGTCCAATATATGGATTCATCTGGGATATCTGTTTTAATTGAGAGTCATCAAAAAGGTTTAGAAAAAAATACAAAAGTAATTATTAAAGATGTAAGTAAGTCAGTTCTAAAAGTCATTATGATGGCCAAACTGGAGCAAATATTAAATTTGGAATAATTACTTATGAGTGCAATTGCTCACCAAGATCATAACGAAAAAAAAGCTTTTTTAGTAAATTCATCCAGCTTAAAAGAGGTAAGAATTTTTTGCCGACAAGTATTTGAGAAGCTACAAATACAAGAAGATCTTAAAGATGAATTAGTATTAGCAATTGCTGAAGCTGCACAAAATATTGTTAAACACGCTTTTAAAAATGCTGCTGATCCAAATGAATTAATGGTTGTTCAAATAAGTTGTGAGAATAATAAACTACAAATTGCGTTTTATGATAGAGGAACACCAGTGGATCCAAAAAAAATTAAACACAGAGAAATAGACAATATTAAGCCCGGAGGTTTGGGAACTTTTTTTATTCAAGAGATAATGGATGCTGTTGAATTCAAAGATGGTAAAAAACCATGGATAAACCACCTAGTTTTAACAAAACAATTATAAAAATTTTTTAACCAATTAGAGCTCCAACATTAAATATTGGAGAATACATTGCTATCATTAGTCCACCAATCATAACTCCCATAAAAACAATCATGATTGGTTCAATCAAACTTGATAAATTGTCTACTGTAGTATCAAATTCTGACTCATAATATTTAGCAACTGATCCAAACATTTCATCTAATTGTCCTGTTTGTTCCCCCACTGAAATAAGCTGACCAAATGTAGGTGGAAATAATGGATCTTTTAAAAATAATTTTGTCAAAGTGTCCCCAGAAAAAACTCCTTTTTTTACATTTTCTAATGACTCCAAAACAACAACATTGTTACTTACAGATTTTGCAATTTCTAAACTCTCAAGTAAATTTACTCCAGCAGCACTTAAATTTCCCATAATTAATGAAATTCTAGCTAACATTGATTTTAAAATCATGTCACCAAAAATAGGTAATTTTAAAACTTGCTTATGCCAAGCATACTTAATCTTCTCGTTTTTTGAAGTAAGGTATCTAAAGACAATGAAGAAAATTATTAGGCCAAACAGCAGAATTTGTCCACCTGTTCCTCGCAAAAAATCACTCATAGCCATAATTGTTGCTGTAGCAGCAGGAAGTTCTATTCCCATTCCATCATACATTTTTGCAAATACTGGAACAACTTTTACTAGCATAAAAGCGCTTACCACTATGGCAACAGTAAACATGATGCTTGGATACATTAAAGCTGATTTTATTTTCTTTTTAATAGCCTCTTTTTTTTCAAGGGATTCTACAATCTTAAGTAAAAATACATCTAACTTACCACTGGCTTCTCCAGCTTTAATTAAATTCACGTAAACGTTATCAAATAAATTTGGAAATTTTTCAAAGCATTTTGATAAAGTAACACCACCCTCTAAACTTTTTCTGATATCCTCCACTACATCTCTCATCGCAGGACTTTCTAATTGATCCCTCAACATTCCTAAAACTTGTAGTATTGGTAGTCCAGCCTTAACCATAGTTGCAAATTGTTTTGAAAATATTAAAACATCCTCTATTTTGGCCTTTTTTTTACCAAAAAGACTAGATCCTTTTCCTTTTTTCTTATCTTTTTCGTCTGCCTTTTTTTTCTTTGAAGAACGAGCTATGTTAGTAATAATTATTTTTTGCTCTTTTAATTTATGTGAAGCCTCATCAACATTTAATGCTTCTATTTCACCATTAACATATTTTCCATCGGAAATTCCTTTATATGTAAAAGCTTCCATATATAAATTTATTATTCGTTAGATAAAACTCTTTCGTATTCTCTGAAATTAAGTTCACCAGATGCAATCAGTCTTCTGCCCATGTCTTGCATAGTTTGAAATCCTTCTTTAATTGCAATTTCTCTTAACTCAGGTGTTGTGGCTTTTCTTAATATAGCCTCTTTTAAAGGCTTAGAAACTGAAAGTATCTCATAAATACCTTGTCTTCCTTTATAGCCTGTATCACTACACTTTGAACAACCTTTTCCTTTAATGGCTTTAACTCTGGACGCTAATTCAGCAGTAAAACCTAAATCTTGCAAAACTTTTGGCGTAACATCATCATCAGGAACCTTACAATCTTTACAATTTTTCCTTGCAAGTCTTTGTGCTACAACGAGTTGACACGCTGCGCTAATTAAGTAATCGGGTGTGCCCATATTTTGTAATCTAGTTATTGTACTTGGAGCATCATTCGTGTGTAATGTGCTAAATACTAAGTGACCTGTAAGGGCAGCTTTCAATCCAATATCAACTGTTTCTTTATCCCTCATCTCACCAACAAGAATTATTTCAGGGTCTTGCCTTAAAAAAGATCGAAGAGCTGATGCAAAAGTTAGACCAATGTCATCTTTAATTTGAACTTGACCTACACCATCCAATTCGTATTCAACTGGATCTTCAGCAGTTAAAATATTTAGGTGAGGTTTGCTCACTTCTTTTAAAATACTATAAAGCGTTGTTGATTTACCAGATCCAGTAGGACCAGTAACAAGAATTAAACCTTGGGTTCCATGAATACATTTTCTTAAATTTTTTAAGTCTTGATCATCAAAATTTAATTGTTCTAGAGTGATATCACCTGCGTCTTTATTTAGAACCCGCATTACAATTCTCTCATTGTTCGCAGTGGGTAAAATTGAAAGTCGAAGATCAACTACCTTACCTTCTATTTTAAAGTTTATCGCACCATCTTGTGGTAATCTTCTTTCTGCAATATCAAGCTTACCCATAATTTTGAAACGAGTAACAACAGCCCCATAGTTATCATGTAAAAACTTTTTGTATTGCTCTTGCTCTTGCAACATTCCATCTAGCCTATATCTAACTCTTGAAGAAAATCTGTAAGGTTCAATGTGAATATCACTAACGCCATTTTTAATAGCGTCGGCAACTACAGCTGTACTAAATTTTATAACTTCGGATTCATTTTCTATAGCTTCAATATCTTCCTCAGGAGTTTTTTCTAAAACTTCTCCAGCTTCACCTAAATCAGAATCAAAAGTTTTTTGTTTCTCTCTATTTTCCTCTCTTATAGTTGCGGCTGTAACTTCACCACTTTCACTTGAAAGTTTTTCTATAAACTCTGAAATTTGTGTTAATGGAGCAGCATGCAATTCAATATTTTTTTTAGTGATTGCTTTTAAATTTCTCATTAAATTCAATTTTGAACTATCTGGAATAGCTATATGCAAGGTTCTTCCATCTATTTTGAATGGTGCTACAAAATTAACTTTTATATAATTTGAAGGGAGTACAGTTTTTATTTCTTCTGTAATTTCTTGTTTTTTTAAATCAACAATTTCTAAATTTTGTTCCTTAACTAAAATATCAAGAATTCCTTTTTCATCAGCAAGTTTGAGATCAAATACAGCTTCTATTTGAGATTTATTTCCTTCAGTACTAGTTTTTTTTATATTAATTAAATCTTTTCCAGAAATAACATCATTATCAATCAAGACATTGATTAAATTAATTTCACTTTCTCTACTAATCTTTAACATAATCTTTATAAAATTCTTGGTGCAATAAAAACCAAAAGTTCATCGAGTGTATCCGATTTACTCTTACCTTGAAACATTTTTCCTAAAATCGGAACTTTTGAAACTCCAGGAACACCACTTTTATTATCTGAAACATTGTTCTTTTTAATTCCACCAATTACTACAATATCACCATCTGCCACTAACAACTTTGTATTTATTTCCATAGTATTAATTCCTACACTTCCTGCATTTTGTCTATTAGGAGAGTCATTATTTACTCTAACATCTAAAAGAACATTGCCATCACCGATTATGCTTGGTGTAACTGTCATCTGTAATGCAGCATCTGTAAAAGAGTCTGCACCATCTCCTCCTGAAAGTGGTATCTGCTCACCCTGTTTGATTGATGCAGTCTGATTATCTAATGAAAAAATCTTTGGGTTTGAAATTATTTTTGTTAAACCTTGTGTCTGTAAGGCCTCAAGTTCTACTTTTAAAACAGCTGAGCCAGTTTCTCTTAAAATTCCTATTCCACTTGTTGCGCCTGCAGCAGGTAAACTTAATAACATATCTTTACCAGATCCAAAATTAGCTGTGTCCTCTGTAATTCTTGAATCAGCACCTGATGGAGCTCCAACTGAAGAAGTTCCTGACTGTGTACCTCCAACTCTAACTCCGTCTCTAGAATAAGCTCCTCCTAATTTTTTTCCTAACTCCTGCTCAAAAGTAGATTTTGCTTCAACTATAAATACTTCCATTAAAACTTGTTTTGTCCTTACATCTATTTCTCTTATTACTTTATCAACTACGTCTAAATCTTTCTCTTTTCCTCTTACTATTATTGATCTCGTTGTTTTTTCTTCTGTAACTTGAATTGGAATAAAAGAACCTGTGCTTGAGGTTGAAGTAAATAATTCAGTTATAGTTGTCTTCGCTTCAGCGGGAGAAATGTAATATAATCTAAATATTTCAGAAATTATAGGTTCAACAGAATCTTCTAATTCTACTTTTTTCTTAACTGCTTGTGCTCTTGCAGATTTATAGCTTTCTTGAGAAGTAAGAGTGGCTGGTGTTGCAACTCTAATTATATTACTTGCTACATCAATATCAGCAGCGTAATTTTTCATATCTAACAAAGCATTAAATGCTTTATCCCATGGTACATTAATCAACTCCGCTGAAATAGCTCCTGCAACATCATCCCCAACTAAAATATTTACACCTCCAATTTTAGCCATCAATGTCATTGCCTTAGCATAGTCCATATTTTGAAATTTAAAGGTAATATTTTGTTTTAAACTTTTGTATTCTTCTGGAATTAATAAATAATTCTTTTCTTTTACCGATGATATTTTTTTTCTTTTTTTTAGTTTAATAACATCTGCCTCAACAGGTGTTGGGCCCATCTCTGCCATTTTTTCTAATTCTTTTTTACCCATTTTTTTTACATCAGTTTTGATCAATGGGGTATCATGTTTAAAAGTTTTTGTTCCTTTGTTACTCATCGTAGTACAGCCAGCTACCAGGAAGGCTAAAAGAATAAAACAAATTAATTTTTTTGAATACTTATTTAACATTAATTATTTCTCTCAATTACTTGGTTTTTAAAATTTATAGCTACTAAAGACTCGCCATTTTTATCAAAAACTATTTCTTTAGAATTAATAGTAATCAATGTTACACCTGGTGCAATTTCTTCGAATGCAGCTAAAGTTATAATATCTCCATCATCATTAATTATTGAAGCATAGCTTTCATCCTCACCTTCCACTATCCCAACTAATTTAAAATTGAAAATACTTAAATTTCTTTTACTTTCCTCATTTTCAGCAACGACTTTTATTCCAGTTCCACCTCCTAAAGATCCATCACCAACAAATGGATCATTTAAAGGTAAAGGCTCTTCTCCACTATTTGAATTTTGTAATGCTTGTTTTTCTTTAACTTTTTTATTTATTTCTTTTGCTTTATCTATAATGTTCTGTTGAGTATCATGATTATCAGCATAGGAAATGCCAGCAGTAAATAAAATACAAATAAAAAATATTAAATTTTTAAAAAAATTCATCTGCTAAACCTACAATCGTTAATGTTCCATTTACTTTTATCGCTCCAGTTGAATCTCCTGATCCTTTTACCACTTGTATAGACTCCTTGTCAAAATTTAACATTTTCTGGGATAAAGATAATTGGCGTTTAAACTTGATATAACCTAAAAAGTTACCTGTAATCTCAAATTCTACAGGGATCTTGTAATAAGCAACATTTTCGACTGCTCTTTTCTTATTATTGGCTTTTTTCTCTTTTTTACCTGTTGCTTTAGCAATAGCCTGAGATTTGCTTACCTCTTCAATTTTCTTTTTTTCAATTTTTGAAATCACCAAATTATTCATAGCCGCAAACTCACTTAAAGTTTGATACAGACCTTCTACCTCTGCCCTTGAGTGGAATAAAGTTGAATATTGCTCATACTCGGGTCTCATTTTTTTTATTTTGTTTTTAGCAATTTTTATATCTTTTATGAATTGTTCTGTTTCAGCCTTCGTAGAAATCATTTTATTAAGTTGAGCTTTCTTTTTATTAACTATTGGATTTAAAATTCCATAAAATATGATTAAAAATATTACTACTGCCCCAACAGATACTCCAATTTTAATCCAAGTTTTTTTCTCAACTTTTTTTAATTTTGCTTGAATATCTTGAATTGATATATTCTTTAAATCTATATTTTTTAAATCAATATTAAAGTTCATAATTATATTCTTTTTATTTTTACAAAAACTCTAAATCCTTTCATCGTTATTCCGTTGGTACTTCTTTGAGGAAGTCTCATAGATGATAGAGATGCCTGCTCAACTAATTTTTGTTTACTTAAATTCTCAATAAATTTCAAAATATCTTGATCGCTAGCAGCAACACCTTGAATGGTGATTAATAGGCCGCCATTATAATCTACTTGATCAAATCTTAGTTTCGTAGGCACACTTGATGCAATTTGTGCCAATACTCTATAAGTAAGCTCTTTGTTAGACTTCAGTGTGCTACTTAATTTTAAAGTTGTCTGCATTAATTTTAATTGCTTCATATTTTTTTTAAGCTCAAGGGATTTTTGCTCATGAGTTTTCATTACAATTGAATAATCTTTAAGTTTCTTATTATAAGAATGAATGTTCCAAAATGATAAAGTAAACAAAATTAGATATAAAGCTGCAATACCAGTCGCTAATCCTTTGAAAGCAAAACTTGAAATTGCCTTCATCTTTTTTTGTTGAAACATACTTTTTCTGTTAGGTAACAAATTTATATTCTTTGCTGCAGTAACAAATTTATAATAACCAAAAACATCAAGCTTTCTAAAAGCTAAACCAATTGAAGTTGTGAGATAAGATCTATTTTGAAGATTTATTTGTTCTTCAAATTGTTGAGGAATTTTCAATCCCTCAACTGGATCAAACAAATTAAATCCTACGTTCATCAATGATCTTCTAAAAATAGACAAGTAGTCTTCAACATTTTCTAAATCTGAGACTACTTTTAAATTTCTTATTCTTTTTTCATATTTAGTCTCAAAATCCTGAACAGCTTGTTTTACTTGAGTTGTATATCTTCTTACTAATGCCTCTTTTTCTTCAGCATCGTTGGATTCTAATAAAATTTTTCTATCTTGGCCTCTTAAAAAAATATCTGTAATAATTGGATTATTATCATACAAAATCATCAAATAATTTTCATCTAAACCAAATTCTAAAACAGCTGTTAAATTAGCATCATCTTTTTTATTTGTTATTAAATTAATTTGGTCTACTGCAGACTTTAAAGCGAAACATTTCACATCAATAATAACAGGATTCAATCCACTATTTTGTACAATAGAAACATAGCTGTTGATATCTGCCAATTTTGAAGCAACAAATAAAATATCCATTGTATTATCTTTTTCATTTCTGTTTATCACCTGATGAAAAATTGAATAATCATCCAAGTTGTCAGTCAACTGAACTAAATTCTCCCATAATGAATTAGTTTCAATTGCTTTTTGTAATTCTTCATCTTTCATAAGTGGAGAAGTAACTACTCTTATAATTGCACTTGTGACTGGAATTGAAATTGCAACGTTACCCACGTCTATTTTAGATTTTTGTAATGCCAAGCTTAATTCAGTAGTAACTTTCTCTGCATTTTCCAAAACACTACTTTCGTCGGGAATATCAATTTTATGAGTGTAAAATTTTTCTAATACCCACTGATTAGATTTGTTAGAATTAATTTGTGCAAGTCTAATTTCTTTATTAGTAAGTTCAACACCAATTACTTCTTCACCTTGAACTGAAGATCGGCCAATTTTAGATTTAAAAAAATCTAGTAATTTATTTAAAGAATTACTTTTATTTTTAAATTCAGATTTTGGAAGTTTAATTCCTTTAAGTGATGGTTTTTTAAACTTTAGATTTTTAAATTTCCCAAAAAAACTTGAAACTTTAGCTTTAGTACCATCATTTTCATTTTCTACATCTTTTGCCACTACTTCATTTTTTAAATTTACATCATTGTTGTTAACAGTAGTGTCCTCTTTAATATTTGTTTCTTGAGTACCTAGGTTGGTTGGTGAAGACTGAACATTTATAATTTGTTCCTCCTCCTTGATTGTTGAAGTTTTTACTTGTTCGTTAGTTGATTGCTGGTTTTGTTCGTTATCTTCTGCTAATTTTTTTTGTTTTTCACTTTCAGCGTGTATATCGTCAAACCATTTTTCCAAAATTGGAATTGCCTCATCAAGGTTTGGGGTTCCAGATGATGAAATTTTCTGTTTTCCGTCTATATAAAGTCTTCCAACCCAGTTTTTTGATTTTAACTCACCTTTATATTTATCTTGTCTTATATATATGTGTAATCTTCCATCTTTTTTATGAATTACTTGATGTTCAGGGGTATCATTTTGCTCTTCTTTGGGCGATTCATCAGAAGTTTCTTTAATTTGATTAGTTTCTTGGTTTTGATCACCAGTTTCTTGAGTTTGATTATTTAAATTTTCATCAACTGATGGTTGATTATCAACTTTATCAGTTTTTTCTTCTCCTTCAGGTGGAGAAACTATGTTTTCATCTTTTTTATCTTCACTCATAATATATAAAACGTTTAAAAAATAATTTTTAAAACGAATCTCTAACACAAATTTTTGTATCTCTAACACAAAGAGCTCTAAATTCCTAACACAAAAGTATAAGTTGTATGCTCATTTTGGGTCAAAAATGCCTATTAATAAGTAAAATCAACATTTTTTTTACTTTTTTCAAAATTTATTAATTTTATTTAAATTTAAATATTGTAAGTTAAATTCTAACACAAATTCTATATTCTCTAACACAAGACTATTTTTTTAATTGTGTTAGAGAAATATAAAATGAAAAAAATATAAAAAAACCAATAAAATCAACAAAAATCTGATATTTCAATTTTTTTAAAAATTTTGTGTTAGAGTTTATTTTTTTTGTGTTAGACTTATAAATTATTAATCAAAGAATCTTTTTTGAAACTATAATTAATGAAATTATTTAAAAATTTTACCTAAAAAAACTCAATTTGGGTAAAAATACAAAAATTTTCTGAAAAATTATCTTAAATCCAGAGTTGTAGGACAAAAAAACAACTTTAAAGAGAAAAAAAATAAAATTTATTAAAGTATCAAAGATACAATCATCTTCTAATTAAAAAAAAATTAAAATTTAAATAAAAAAATAATTTTATTAATTAAGTTGGACTAAACTTTTGAGAAATTCATTTTTTTTTCTTAAACAAAAAAAATTTATAATTTTTTATATAAAAAATAAAAAAATATTAACAAACCTTTTTAAATTAAATTATTTTAAGACTTTATAAATACCTAACCAAGCATTTATATCTTTACTAGCAATATAATCTGATTTAAAAAATTCTAATTCTTTCCATTTGTTTTGTTTTTTAAGTTCATTAATCTTTTTGTCAAAGCCATATTCTTTATAAATTCCTTCATTAATAGTAAAACAAATCAAACCATTTGATTTAGTGATCCTCAAGAACTCATCTAAAGCTTGTGGTTTAACATGTGCAAATGTAAATGTTCCTACACACATCACCGCATCATAAAAACTATCTTTAATATCTATTGGCTTGTTCAAATCTACTTTAATTAATTTTTGATAAAGATCTTTTGGCACAGTGTCTAATAATTTCTGTGAAAGATCTGCACCATGAAAATTATTATAGCCAAATCTTTTCAATTGGAGCCCGACTAATCCTGTACCACATCCTGCGTCAAAGATAATTGAATCTTTATTTGTAGAATATTTTTTAAAAGTGTCTACAGTTTCTTTGGGTCCGGTATAGTTCCACTCTTTCATATCATTATTATATTTATTTTCCACTCCCCACTCATCATAATACTTCATGACTTCTTCTGTAGTTTTAAGTTTATAAATTGGAACTTTGTTACCGACATCTTTTAATGACATAAATATATTTCCCATATTAAATTTTATTTAAAATAATTTTTTTGAAAATTTGTAATTCAAAAGAAACAATATTGAAATTTTTATAATAATCATTTCTAATTAAAAAAAAATGTTTAAATAAATTATCATTGTATTTTAATTCAAATAAAAAATTTTTTAAACTAGATAATAAATTATTTGAAAATAAAGATTCAAAATTCAAATAATTAAATGCTAAATAAAAATTTGAAATATTTTTTTTTATATCATAAGAATTTTTCATTATTTTTTTTTCATATTTAGTAATTGATTTAAAGAACCATCTGAATTCCATTTTTTTATTAAGGAACTAATATTATTTGTTGTTTCATAAACGAACTCATTAAAAACATTTTTATATTCAGAACCTAATCCCACACCTTTTTTATTATAATCTAACAACTTTAATTTTGATAGATACATTACTTTTCTTCTAACTGTCTCTCTTGGTAAATTTAAGATTTCAGCAACACTTACTATATTAACTTTTCTATTTTCTTTAAATAAATTCTTATCACTATTAAATAACTCTCCTGTTTCTTTATAATCTTTTATTCCTTCTTTGTTTGTCTTATAAAGATAGTTACTTACAACGAGTTGCAATATTATAAAGCTATCAAAGTCAATCTTTAAATTTTTTTTAACTCTACTATAAAGATTTATTAAAAACATTAACCAGCTATACAAACCACTTGAGAATGCAGAGGAGTCATTTGCCTTAGTAACAACTTTGAAATCAACAATTTTTTTTTCATTAATACTCATCTATATTTTCCAACCCATTATAGTTTTTTAATACTCACTTTAGTTTTTAAATAACTCATACTGGGTAATTATAAGAAAATTAAGGCTTAATTCAACTTTTGATTTATTTAACTAGTTTACTCATCAATAATTAGGATTGCCGCGTATATCGGTTGTTAATTGTTGATAAACTTCAACAGACAAAATTTGAAAATTATTTACCACTCTATCAATGTCCCAAGATAAATCAACTTTATTACAATTGAGTTCGCTAAAATAATAAACTCTTGCCATAGGAATTGACGGATCTATCTCTGCAGCAATGATGTTTAATTCGTTAGTTCTTTTTTCGATTGTGAAATTATATCTACAAACATTTGATGTAGTCCAAAAAACTATTATTGCAAGTATTGTTCCAAATATTAGCATAGTTTTTGGTATTGATATCATTTTATTTACCGTCTACAGCGACTATCGTTAAATCATCCTTTTGAATTCTTCCAGACTTAATCAAATCTTCAATTATTTTATTTAGTCTTTGTGAATTGGGTATAGCTTGATATTTTTTTATGTAATTTTGAAAACCTTCTTGCCCTAACATTCTTCCATTTAAATCTTTCATTTCAGTTATACCATCTGTGAAAATATACATCGAACTGTCGTTGAAAGGAATTAATTTTTCTGTAAACTTAAACTTAGGTGCAATCCCTAATGGTGGGCCTGCTTCTTCAAAATTTGAAAAAGTTTTTTTATTCGAGAAAATTAATGGTGGCTCATGTCCTGCATTAGATAATAATAATTCTTTTTTATGACTATCATAAATACCTATTACCATTGTGACAAACATACCTCTAGAAGCAGTTTCACATATTTCATCATTCAAAATTTTTAAAAGCTCCGCTGCTGAAAAAATAGTTTTACTCAAGCAACGATAAAGACTCGAAGCTTTTGACATCAGTAAAGAGGACTTTATACCTTTTCCAGATACATCAGCAACACCAAATCCGAATTTTCCCTCACTTAACTCTGAAAAATTATAAAAATCTCCTGAAACTATTTTTGCTGGAATATTTATACCTGCTATAGGGAAAGGATCTTTTTTATTTTGTGATAGCAAAGTTTTTTGTATATCTCCAACAATTTCTATTTCTTTTTGTAATCTATTTTTATCAATTAATTCTTTTGCGGTTTTTGCATTTTTGATCGCCAATGCTGCTGGCCCTGATAATGTTTCAAGAAGTTTTCTATCATTTTCTTCAAATAATTTTGTGTTTGTTTTTTTATTAAGACAATGAATAACACCGATGCATTCTCCGGAAACTAATAATGGTGAACATAAAACTGAGTAAGTTGTAAAATTTGTTTTATTATCTAAATCAAAATAAAACTCAGCAATTTCCCTCACATCTTTTCTAACATCGCCTACTCTTATACATTTTTTGCTAGCTGCTGCTTTTCCCATTACCCCTTGAGTAATTGGTATTTCAAAATCTTCTAAATAAGCCTGATACTTTGATGCAATACATTGAAAAACTTGTTTTTTATTTTCAATTAAAAAAACATTTGCAGCTTGAGCATTTATTCTTTTTATAATTACTTCAAGAGCATTTTGAAGTGTTTCCTTTAAATCCAAAGAACCAGCAAGCTCATTATTCATTTGGGTAATTAAAGCTAAATCTTTGCTGGAATTATCTTCTTCTTTAATAATCTCAGGTTTTTTTGATCCAAAGAACATATAATTTTATTGGCAATCTATCTCTTTTTTGATATTTTTTCAAAACATGGAGCTCTTTATTTACTCACCAAATTTTTATCTACATATTCACGATGCTTTTATAATTGTTCAGTATTTTATTGATGGCATATTAGAAATAGCTACAAAAATTAGAATATAATCAGTGTTACTTACCTATATTGCTGTATTTATACTCGGTAGTTTGTGGGGAAGTTTTAGCAATGTATGTATTTATAGATTACCTGAGAGCGAAAATATAGTTTCATCTAGGTCAAAGTGTAGAAAATGTAGCCAAAAAATTAATTGGTACGATAATATTCCTTTTATTTCATATATAATTTTGAGAGGAAAATGTAGGAATTGTAATTTTAAAATTTCATTTCAATATTTTTTAGTAGAGCTCTTAGTAGCCATTGGATTTCTTATCTCTTTTTATTTCTTCAGTTTTACTATTACAACTTTAATATTCTTTGTGTTGACTGTTTTTTTTGTAATCATCTTTTTTATTGATCTAAAGCATTTCATAATTCCAAATGAATTAACTTTTCCACTAATGGCAATAGGATTTTTTAAATCTTTTGATCCAAATCTTAACCAATACTTATTTCCAAATTATATTAATTCCTTAATTGGTGGTATTTCTGGCTATCTAATTATTTGGTTTATAATTTTTTTATATAAGAAAATTAGAAATAAAGAAGGAATGGGCTTAGGAGATGCAAAACTTTTGTCAGCTATAGGTTTTTTGTTTGGGTGGATTTCTATTCCATTTATATTGTTCTTCTCATCATTTATCGCATTAAGTTCTGCAATACCAAGCTTGATCAAAAAATCTAGAACAATGTCATCAAAGATCCCATTCGGTCCTTATCTTATTTTGGGCTGTGTGATATATTTAATAATGTTTAAACAAATTATCATATTTTTAAATTGATGAAAAAATTTATACTAATAATTATAACTTCAATTTTCTCATTTTATATATTAGTAGAATTTATTGGTGATAGATTGGTCAAAAATATTTTAGAAGACAATATTTCAAGTTCTTTAGACAGAAAAGTATCAATCAAGAAATTAAATATTGATTATCTCAGTGGAAAAGCAAATGCGGAAGAGATTGAACTAATGAATAAACATTTTGAAGGATATATGATAAAGATTGAAAATATAAAAGTAATTCTTGATACATTCTCAATATTCTCAAATGATGTTATTATCAATAGTGTTTTACTAAATGATATTAAAGTAAATTATTATTTTAATTTTAAAGATCAAAAAATTTTAGATAATTTGAGATCTCTTGAAAAAGACCTTAGAGACAAATCATCATACTCAAAATCTAACAAATTTTTTAATATACAAAATTTAAATGCAAAAAATATTTCCTTGTCTGTTTTATCTCCAGAGTTAGATATTGAAAAAAGTTTTGCCTTAAATAATATGAATTTCAAAAATATCGGAAATACTAGTCAGAGTAAAAACTATAAAGATGTTCTTAAAGAAGTTTTTATTGATACAGTGGAAAAAATAAAAGAAAAAGTTTCAATTGAAGATATTCTAAATAATTTTAATGTTGATGAAATAGAAAATAAAGTAAAAGATAAAGTAAAAGACAAGCTTAAGAAATTAATAAATTAAATTTCTAGAAACTGCTATCTCTCCAACCACCTCTGTTAGAAATAACATCTCCTGGGATTGATAAGATTGAGAATAAAGTGCTTTCATCATCAGATGGTCCTGCAACGTTTGCAAATAATTTGTCTGAAAAGACAACTAGTTCAGATAATACACCTTCTCTTACATATGCACATGCGTTTGCCTCAGGGTTGTTTACATCTGTAGGAGTGACTAATCTCAAATCATCTGCATTATTTGTTCCGCATTCGTCATCTGCTGCACAAATAAATGCATGACCTTGGTTACATCTATTAAGACCTACTGGTGGTTGATAGACTGGATAATAAACTGTTCCTTTAAATAAAGTTGGGGACGCTGATGCCTTTCTGTAAGTTCTTGGAGAAATAAATGAATTTGATCCATCATTTCCACGTTGCTTTTCTAAATGTATAACCCATGCCGCAGCACCATCAGGTAACGGGCAATTTGTACCATCATCGTCACCTGTTACATTTATACAAGTTGATGCATTACCAACGTGGTTTTCAGCATCATTTGCTCCTTTGTTTGCAAGCTTAATAAAATTTGAGTTTATTTGTATAGGGTCAGCCGAAGAGTCAACTACTGCTGCAGGTATTTTAACTCCATTTAAATGTTTCCAATATGGAAAATGCTTATCTTGTACTGCGTATAGAATGTTATCAAGGCCTGGCTCTCTTCCTCCAAGGTCTGTAAAGTTTCCAGTTGAACCGAATAACCAAAATCCTCCATCACTATATCCAATTCCTGCATCCATCCCAAAATATGAATATCTTGCATTAGTTTCACTTGCATTAAGTCTAAACAAAGTTGTCTGATCATATAATTGAGTAATATTAGCTTGTAATCCACCAGCACTATCAGTAAATCCTCTCGTGTTATTCGTTAAGTTAATTTTTGTAATTTTACCTTCAAGATCGTTTACATAAACTAAAGCTCCTCTCCAAGGAATATCAGGAGCTGTATCAGGTGTAATTACTACGGGTGTTGCTGTTATTGCATTTGAAATGTCACTACCGTTAGGTGTGGTCATTATTTCAGAGCCTAAAGAAACACCAAAAGGTGATGTGTCTACTATAGTAATAGGTCCTCCATTTTCATCTGCACCGAATATACGTCCAGGCTGATCTTCTTCATGCCCCTCAAGATCAACTAAAAAGATTGCTGACCCACCGCACTGATCATTCTTTGCATTACCACCTCCCAAAATTGCTACATATCTATCTTGTGAAATGTCTCCTCCTGAGGAGGTTGGCATTCTAATTATTCTAGGTGTTGACCATGTCTCACCTAATCTTGTGTAATCATATTCAGGAGAAATACCTGATGCACCAAGACATGCCGTTACATTAACTAAATTTGAAGCTTCCTGCGGTGTTTCTATTGTTACCTCGTTACCGTCAGAATCTGTCGTTGTAGTTGTTACTATCGTCTGATTGGCATTAAAAACTTTATCAGTTTTAAATGTCACTTTTAATAAACCTCCACCAGATCCATCGTCAGTCATTGATGCTGATGTTATTTCTATAGGTGTAGCAACATTATTTACAAGTTCTGTAGCACTTATTATACCATCGGGTATTTGGCTTCCTAATGCATAATCTAATTGTAGAGATGGAAAATGATAAGTTTTTCCAACATAGCATGAATTAGTACCATTATCCCTAAAATCTGAGGATGAAACACAAGCTGATATTGCATCCTGTTCTGTAGTAGCTGTGCCAGGTGGATCAGTTTTATTATTTTCCTCATCATCTGCGTCTCTAGCATCGTTAAAATTATCTGTAGCTTGACTTCCTTCACTAGATTCAAGAAGGTTTGTTGATGTATCATTATATTCATACTCTGTTATATCTCCATCAACATTGGCAACTAGAACTCTTGAATTAATTCTATCATTATAGATAGAGAACATATGGATAGGACCTTTGCCTCCTACTGGAAGAGGATAAGTAATATCAATAGCTGAAAAACCCGCCCCTCCTCTACCATAAGGAACAAATAATAAAGTTCGCCAACTCTTTGATCCCTCTAAATCTCCTGTTTGACTATAACCACGAATAAACACATCATGTACGACTGGAGATCCATCTACTCCAAAAATAGGATTTGTTCCACCGCCACCATCCACGTCTCCATCAAGACCTGGATTTACTATTTGAGGTAAAAGTGAACCAATAAAAGGAGGTATAAATCCCCATTCTTCTTCGCCTGTCTCTGCATTTATTGCATGTAAAATTCCACTATTCGCTCCTGCATAAATTATATTTTTTCTGGTTGCATAAGCTGTCATAAAATTTTGATAACCATTAGTTGCTCTATAAAAAGCTTCTTCATTATTATTATTGAAATTTATATTTGCATCTGGGGGACCTACTTCAACAAGTTGGGAATGATATATATCTCCCATTACATGATCTCTAACTTCTGTTACATCACAATCGGCATCATAATCAAAATAATCGTTTCCTTTCATGAAATTTATTAAACCAATTACTTCATCACCTAATATAGTATCACTACCAACTGATGGACAATCTGAGGTACTAGTATGATAATCAGGAATTTTATAACCTAATCTATCAAATAAGCTTCTTATAGCATCTGAGTTATCTGTTTTGAAATTGTCCCAATTTCCTAAATATGGTGCTCCAGGTAAAGCAGACCAAATATTTCTAGAATCATCAGCATCACCAGCTGTAGAGTCCTGCTTTATCATAGTTGCAGCGCTCCAATTACCAAATTGATTACCTGGCTCAGTGTTATGATCAACACTTCCATCTGCGTTTAAATTTTTTCTCAATAAAGTTCCTCTCCATTCGCCATATTGCTCGTAAGCAAATTGAGCTTGATACAAAGAGCCTCCTTCTTGAATTGTTGCAGTAATTGATGGTGCTGTAAATGCAAGCTTATCCGCAATAATTTGTCTTATCCTTGAAGTAAGTTCTGATTTTAATTCTTCAGGTGTTAGTGCAACTATGGCTCTTTCGCATTCATCATCTGCAGCACATTCAGCTGTAGTAGATGCTGTACTTGAACCTATTCTTGCAAGCTCATGAAATCTATTTAAATTTACCCCAGTAATTCCACCACCATATGCAACGTAAATAGATTTCACACCTTTTTCTCTTAACCTTGCCATTCTATCAGCTGCCTGACCTCCAGCGCCGAGAACGCCAGTGTGGTTCATAGCTCCATCACCAATTACTATTACATAATTTAATTGACACTCTGAATTAGGATCTAAAAGCTGAGCACCTGCATTTGCATCATTAAAGTAATCTTCTGCCATCTGTGAAAACGCATTTGCGTCTGTTCCCCAAGCCATACCAAGTGGATTAAATACTGGCATAATTTGACCTGCGCCTCTTGGGCTTACTGCAACATTTATACAGGCATCTGAATAACATATTGAACTAGTTCCATTAGGATGTTGACCTTCCCATCCTCCATAATATTGACACCCATCATTTCTATGGCAAAATTGTCCTCCTCTAAAAGCACGTCTACCTGGGTTCTCCCCTGCATTCCAATGACCGAAACCAAAATAAGCTCCTGTTGTTAAAGTAGTATCATTTACAATTGCGTTTATGGCTTGTTTAACGCCATCCCATCTTCTTATCCTTGGACCTCCCATTTGCTGAAGCCAAGCTGTATTTCTATTAGCAACTGTAAAAAGATTTTCATTAATTTCGTCTACGTAACCACCATTTGTCGAAGTCAAAATTCTTGTAACACCTGAACCATGATCATTTTTAATATGAAGTCCCCATGGCACATTAAAATATACGTTATCTGCAGCCAAAGTACCCGAGGTTGCTGAATTTGAAGCAATACTTGCCATACCATTTCCAATACTAGTCACTACTGAACAACTGTCATTAGTCCATTGTATTTTTTGAATAGCATGATTGATGTGTGATGTAGTGTAAACAATATTACTATTATTAGGTGATACCTCTACTCCAGTAGCAAAAGCCATGTCACTTGTAAGTGTTGGACCATTAACAGCACTACACCTTCTAGTCTCAACTCCCAAATCAAAAGCTCCTCCATTAGGTGTAAGAGAATGTCCAACTAGATCACCATTTTGACCATGATGAGAAAAATAAATTATTGATGCATCATTATTTACGCTAAATCCACCAAACCTAGCTGAAATATGATTTCGGTCAGGAAATTGTGTTTCTCGACACTGCATTGTATTAAGATTACATGATTTGAAAACGCCTCCTCTTCTTCCCATGGCACCAGCCATAAATAAATAATTTGTTCCATCTATAGTTTTGATGTCTATATCACCAACACCACCTCTGCTCATTGCAATTGCGAGCAAACATGTTCTGCCATCTTCTGAAAAACCAAAAACAGTATTTCCTGTCCTTCTTTCTCTACTATTAACAAAAATCATATTTTGTGCTGTTGTAAGCTGATTTGTAGTAACATCTTCAACAAATTTAATTCTTCCTGCTCTTCTTAAACGTTGTCCACCTACCCTTCGAGTTAAGTCCACTTCTTGAGAACATCCTGTACGTGGAACTATTCTTATTGGTCTAAAACTTCTATCCCTAGCTCCAGCCGCAGTATATCTTATTACTGATCCCATAGATCTTCTTGCATTTTGCCCAATTAAAATTCTATCTTGTGAATCGTAAGTAACACCCCAAGATGCTCCTAACCCGTCTCCACCAATCCATCTCCCCATACTTGCTGAACTATCAACTAAAAATAGAATATTAGCAGCAACATCACCATCTCCTGCTCCTGGCGGCACTGGCTTAGCATTAACATTTCCTGACAAAAATAATGTTAATAAAAATAAAAATATTTTAAAACTTTTAATCATGTTTTATCCTAATACATCAATTACTTCTTCACCGGATATAAAATCTGCCATTTCAGAATTAGTTATTTCCAACACCTCAACAATCTCATCCATTATTATAACTTTACTATAAAATATCTGTAAAGCTCCGATACTTAAATTTTTGAATCCTGTCCAATTATCATTCTTTGCCTCTTCACCAGGGTCACCAATAAAAGTTTTTGTAAATTCATAAATTTCATTTTTAAATTCAGGATCTGTTGATATCAACTTAATTCCAGCAACTTTTGAGTCATAAACCATTACTTCCATATCAGCATTTTCCAAAGATGATCCCTCACAATAATCAATTGCAAATTTTTGAAATCTTGGAACAACATCTGTTCCGTAAACTTCAGGATCATACATATCTAGAAATTCAAACGTCTGAACGGCTGAACTTACAGGAGTTCCAATTGGAACTTGTAACAATGGGCATGCAAAGGAATAACTTGAAAAACACAAAAAAAATAAGATTTTTAAGAAAATTTTTTTCACACTAAAATTATAGAAATATTGAGGAATTATTTCAATACTCATAAATGATCATTTTAAGCATTCTTAATTAATATTAATGTGAAAGGACTATTATTTTCTCTAAAGGAATTAATATTTCAGGGTTATTTGCATTTCCCATCATACCACATCCATAAATTCTATAAGCAGTTCCCTGTCTTTGCGTATTTTCTGAAGTTTTTTTCAAACTACCTCCAGCTCCTTTGTAAATAGAAGTGCCAGAATTAACTGAAAAAAATTCATATCTATATTGTTGTAGTTTTTCTCTTTCATCTTCAATTGCTCCCTCTGTATCAATAGTTGCAACCAAAGGAAAACTTGGGTCTGTAAATATTGGCTCAATTAAACTAAAAAAGCTCTGATTTTCAATCTGTTCAACTACCCTAAAAGTATCATCTCGACTCAAATTTCTAAAGCTTCTGAAACAAGGTGTCTGATTAGGGGCATCTGCATCAACACCGCCATTTACTGGTATAATTCTAGCAGCACGATTTCTATTTCCACTATCAAGTGCTACAGGGCCCATCATCTTGTCTATTAGGCTTTTTTCAGCTTGCATTAATGCTGTTTCAGCTACAAAGAAAGTCTGTTGATACTCATCACTACTATTATTGCCCTGATGGTCCGATGATGCCACAACAATCAATGCGCCTCCCATTAAAGACATTGCCAATAATAATACTAAAGACAAAACTAAAGCAAAACCGTTTTGTTTCTTACTATTCATCTAAAATCTTGTCCTCCAATATTTCTTGTATGAACTGAGACAATTACAGAGTCTCTTAAATATTTATCTTGTTTTGTTAAATCTCTTCCGGATAAGCCAGATATAGTCCGTGACTCAGATTTTTTAAAAAAATTTTCTTTTGATCTAAAAGTAATTTTTATATCAACACCACGAATATCATACATTCTTTCTCTAAGACTTGTGGGTATACTTGTGTCAGGGGCTGGAAATTTATTGCCTTGTTGAATCACCCTTCCATTTGAGTCAAAAGGAATAAATTCCATATCTTCAACATGATCTCTAATTAAAACTCCTGGTGTACACTCGGCACAAATTCTTCTTCCACCAGGACCTTCTCTTGGTGTATCTTCCCACGTTCCTCTTAATAATGCTATTTTTTGACTATCACTTAAATCATCACTTAAATCGGTAGTAAATCTACAATCTGTTCGTTCTTTAATATAACTTTCAATTCGTTTCCAAACAGCATAACTTCCAGCATCATTTGGTTTTGCATAATATGTAATTCTATATCTCTTAAATGGTTGAAATATTTCATTTTGATTAAAATCATCATAAACGATTTGAATTTGATCGCAGCATGGATCTGTGCCTGAAGTTGCATCAGAGCTTATTGCCTCTCTACCTAGTGTATTTTTTCTAATAACAACAGGATTATGACTTTGTCTAGGATTATCATATCCAGTTTCAAAATATAAATAACTTAGCTTAGGTAAGATTACTCCTGATGGACTACATTCACCTGATGTTGCTTCTGCAAAGTCTCTTATTTGTTGTTGACCAGCATAATATTTGAAACCAGCCATACGGATATCTCTCATTAACATTGTAACTAAATCTCTGCTTGACCTACTTATTTTAGCTTTTTCAGTAACTCTAGAGTAGGATTGATTAACAACATTATATGAAGTGTACATTGCGCCCATCATGATTGTAGTAATCACAATTCCAATCAATATTTCAACTAATGTTAATCCAATTATATTTTTTGAATATTTTTTTTTCATGGTTTTAGTACATAATCAGTTTGAAAATATAAATATTTTCTTTTTTTTCCATCATTCAAATTCATTTGAACTCTTCCAATATACATAAGATCATCAAGTACATATGGAACATCTGCACCTTCAATATCCCTCGTATTTGAATTGACTAGTATATTTGGTTCAAGACTCCAACGACTTCCAAGTTTAAATACTCTAAAATTTCTCCTTTCATTATTACCTTTACAATTAAAATAATTTTTATCATTCAACAGCGCTGTCCATTTTCTTTGCTTCATTAATGGTCCATCCACTTCATCATCCCCATAGACATTACCTCTATTTGTCGAAGCAATATTCGTTGTTGGATTCTCACAAAAATTAGAATTAAATTCATTTTCAGAAAGATAATCAGAAAAATTTTTCGCTGATCCTGTGCTTATTTCTTTATGACCGATAACATCCTCAGCAATCATATTTGTTAAATAATTGGCCTTAGTTCTTTCACCTGAGGTATAGATGGATTGTACTGAATAATTAGTCATTTGTAATATAGCTACAAAACCAATACCAACGATCGCTGTTGAAACAAGAGCTTCTAATAGAGATAGACCTAGAATTTTTTTATTTTTATTTATTTTCATTAATTGTACCAAGTACCTCCCGCCCATTCCTTCTCATCAGCAACTATAGAGTAAGAATTATTAAATTTAGAAATTGAAAAATTACCAAATCTTCCCCACCTTACTGCTCTCAAAAATTTAATCTCACTTGACGGTAGTGGAAGCTCTACAATTTCCTCTTCTTCAGAGGGTGTCTCTGGGCCATCGATCTCAACAGGAGTAATAGCGCCATCACCATCATCTACTATATCAGCCCCTTCAAATAAAATTGGGCATCTAACTTGTATTGAGGTTTTTCTGCATATGAAAAAAAATTCATAGGGAACACTTAATGCTTCTGCTAATTGATCTGATGCCTCATAAAATTTTCCATTTCTTGAGAAACAAACTGCACCAATTCCAGCAAAATTAGTGGTAACATCTTCAAGGGTGATTGAATAGACTGCACTCTTAACTTTATCGCTAGTTGAATCTAAATCAGTATCCCAATAATCTGTTCGATCTGTATTGCATCTGCTCACTCCAGTTGCATCAGTATTCCAAATATTTGATCCATCATTTATTTTTGTTGCAAGAGTTTGCATGGTCATTCCTTTGGATGAAATAGTTAAACCATCATCTTCATCATTATCAAAAAGTACCTGTACATATCCAAAAGTACCTCGTTCAGTTTGGATAACAATATTTTTCATTAAAGCTTTTACTTTTTCTGCTGCTTGACGAACTTGTCTTTCTTTATACCAAGAGGAAAAATTTGGATATGCGACAGCTGAAATTATCCCTACAATGGATAAAACAACCAGCAACTCAAGTAAATTAAACCCCTTAATGTTCTTTTCCTGCTGATGCATCTATCTTTCCAGCTTTAACTAATTCCTCTAAAGATTTAGTCATCGTAATCATTCCATCTTTGACTGCTGTCTGCATGATGCTAGGGATTTGATGAATCTTTGCTTCTCTAATTAAGTTTTGAATTGGGGCTGTACACTTCATCACTTCAAAAGCACCACAACGACCTTGACCATCTTTAGTTTTAAGAAGTCTTTGTGTTACCACCATTTTTAAAGATGTTGAAATCTGTGCTCTAATTTGAGCTTGTTGTTCAGGTGGAAAAACATCAATAATTCTATTTATAGTATTTGGCGCACCACTTGTATGCAAAGTACCAAATACTAAATGTCCAGTTTCTGCAGCTGTTAAAGCAAGAGAGACTGTTTCTAAATCTCTCATTTCACCAACTAGAATAACATCTGGATCTTCTCGAAGAGCAGCTTTTAAGGCGCTAGCAAATGTCTGTGTTTGTTTTCCAACTTCACGATGAGATACGATACTTTTTAGATCTTTATGTATAAACTCTACTGGATCCTCAACTGTAATAATGTTAGCAGTTCTAGTTTTATTAATTTCATTTATAATTGCTGCAAGTGTTGTTGATTTTCCAGATCCGGTTGGACCTGTAACTAAAACAAGACCTTTATGCATGTCGATAATATCGTATAAAACTTGTGGAAGATCAAACTGCCCCATTTCCGGAATAACACTTTCAACTCTTCTTAATACTGCAGCAGGGCCATTTATGGTTTTGTAAAAATTTGCTCTGAATCTCAAACCACTTAGAGTAACTGATGAGTCAAGCTCATGGGTATCATTAAATCTTTTCATTTCTACTTCATTACAATTAGTTGAAATTAAATCATGAAGATCTTGAGATTTCACCATCACTTCAGGCACTTTATGTATTTCTCCAGTTTGTCTAAATGCTAAAGGCCATCCACTTCTGATATGAAAGTCTGAAATTTTCTTATTATTTTTTGCTAATTCTTCCAATTTTTCAAACATATTATTTTTTATATAGAAATTTAATTAAAGACAAGATTATACTTTTTTACTCAATCACAAAGGAATTAATTGCCCATTATGGTCAAAAAAATCGTGAATTTACCACCAAATTTGGGCATAATTTTTAGTGAATAAAATTCATAATCATTTAAAAAAACATAATGAATAAAATAAAGACAATCATAATTACTTTATTTTTGTTAACACAAATTAGCAGCTCTTATGCTGTTGATTTAACAGAGGATACGACTTTTTCTTCTACTGTAACAACTCAACAAGTTGTTACTACAGACGATGTTGATATCATAGTTACTAATAACGCCTCCATAGAAAGAACAGGTCAAAAAGCTATTAAAAATACTGATGAAGAAGTAACAGGTACTACACTTACAATACACTCTGGTTCGTCAGTAACATCTACAGGTAATAATACTATTTCAACTGAGGGAGGTGAATTAACAATAACTAACTCAGGAACAATTCAAGCTTTAGGTGCTAGTGGTGCTAACTCAAAAGCAATTAACCTTAGCGGCTCTGATGGAGGAATAACAATTACAAACAACAGCGGTGGAATAATCGCGTCTCCCGGAAACACTATTCTTGCAACTTCAGGCACTGGTGGAGATAACACAACAATTGAAAATAGTGGCCAAATAACATCGACTAACACTTCTACAGCAAGTAGTGCAATAATTTTCAAGGACAATGATACTGGTAATACTATTACAAATAATGCAGGAGGAGAAATAACCAGTAAAGGTACTAAAGCAACTATAATAGTTGGTGCTAGCTCTACTATAACTAATAGTGGGACAATAAAAAATAATAAATCTGTTGATAAAAATGCGATCCAACTTAAAGGAGATAACAACACATTAACCTTAAAAGATGAAGGGATAGTAGTAGGTATTATTAAAGCTGCAAATGGTACAACAGGAAATACGTTAAAAATTAATCACGGAGTTGGAAAAAGTTATTATTATAAAACAGGTGGTGATTTTACTTTACAGGACTTAGACAATAACCAAATTGTAAATGGATCTGCGGGATCTGTTGGTCAAGGTGGTAGTGAGATTTTAGATGATTTACTAAGCACTAAATCCTTAAATATTCGTCAATCGCTATCGAAATATAAAAATTCAGAGGAAAGCTCTGAGAATAAAAATTGGGGGGAAATTAATTTTTCATCCTTTAAAAGAAAACAAAATGATCAAGATCTTTCACTAGGATTTAATTCTGCAAATTTAGCCATTAATTTTGTAAGTCCTAATCAAGGTAAAGATTTTATTTTATCTTTTGGAGCTGGAAATCAAAAATTTACTAAAGATCATACGATAGATAGATACTCAATGCATTTAGGTTCTTTCTTTAGAGACCAACCAATAATAAATAAATTTGGAGATGAAATATTTGTTTTAGGTGGAATCAATTTACACAATGGTAAAAGAGGGATCTTAACTAACACAAGGACTACTGGTAAACTTGATCTAACTGATGCTTTTGAAAGTTACGAATTACTAGCTGGAACCAAAAAAAATAATAATTTTTTAATCCCAAATATTGGAACAACAATTGGTTTATCATTTACTCCAAGTCATACTGAAACAGAATTTTATCATTGGGGGGATAAGACAGTTAGCAATTTATCAATTTATCTAGATGATAATTATAAGTTAAACTTAAGCAAAAATTATAAACTTAATTTAGGGTGGATTTTAGATGTACGGAAAATGATTTTAGGCAAAAAACAGGATTACAAAATAAATGGATCTAATGCTACTTATACCCAAAATTCAAATCTAACTAGAGAATTAACTTTAGCAACAAATTTAGGTCTTGAAAAAAAAATATCTGATGACCATTTTTTAATTTTTTACTTAGATAATACTGTTAGTACACAAGAACTCTCTAGCTTTTCTGGAAATTTTGCTTACAAATTTGCGTTTTAATCTAATGCCAAATTTAGGTATATAAGATAATGAGTTTATAATAAATTCACACAGATTATTCTTATGCCATTAATTAAAAAAATAATAATTGTTTTTTTTCTCACATTCCAAATTTCTATTTCATTTGCAGAAATGGTAACTTTTAATCAAAGAACAACTGTCAACACTAAGGGCACTGGTGGTTCGGGAACTGGTTCAGATGATGGTGACTATGGACTAGCTGCGGGTATAGAGTTTAACAAGGATGGAACAAAAATGTTTGTAAGTTATGCTCAAATAGATGCTACAGAAACAGTTCCACGACATATAGTAACATTTAATTTATCCACACCATACGACATATCCACAAAAACTTTTGCAGGTGACAGTGAAAGATGTGTATTTAACTTAGATACAGGAGATCAAGGCCAACAATTATATGACTTAGAAATAACTAGTGATGGAATGAAAATTTTAGTAGTTTCTAGACGTAATGTTCAAAATAGAGATTTCGATAAGGCGTATGTACTAAATTTAACTTCACCCTACGATATATCATCTTGTACTCGTACATCAGCAACTAATGATCTTGATCATAATGATTTTCAAAATGGTAGTTTAGCCGGAGATAGAACTGACAATAACACCGGTAGAGCAAATAATTTGGTTGAAGGTATCGAAATAAATAATGATGGTACTAAATTATTTTTAATGTATAGAGATAATAATGGATCTGATGGTGTTGGGGGTAGATTATTAGAATATAATCTCTCAACCCCATATGATTTATCAGAGTCGTCTTTATCTCTTGTTACTACAGCTGGAATTCAATTAAGTGAAAATGACTCAACTGGTGCACATGGACCAACTTCTTTAAGATTTAGACCTGATGGAAAAAGATTATTTATTGTTAATCATGCTCATGGTGGAACTTCAAGAGTACTCCAAATTTCTTTGACAAATGCCTTTGATACATCATCATTTGTAATAGATGGTAGTTTCGATATTGATAATTTATCAGCTTACGGCAACTCACAACCAAGAGGGATTGCATTTAGTTCAAATGGATTAAAAATGTATGTAACTAAGGATAGAAGCACAAATCCTAATGCTGGTCTTGATCAAGTCATTGAGTATAATTTAGCTTGTCCATTCAATATAATTGAAGGTAAGTGTCCCTCGATTACTGAAAATAAGGACAGAGGAGGAATGGCAATAGCTCAAATAGAAATTGCTAAAAGAACTATTGATCATTCATCAGATACTGCTTTAAATAGATTAAAATGGATTAGAAGAAATAAAGATAAACAAGATTTAACAAATCTTAATTTGGATATAAATTTCACAAATCAGAGACTGGCATCTTTAACTGAAATTGTTAGAACTGCAGCTGCCGAAAAGAAAGCAAAAGATAAAGAAGATGATGCGTTTTATTGGAGTGAAGGAAGTATTTCAGTGGGAAGAATTGGAGATACAAGTATTTCATCCACAAAAAAAATTGACACAGATGCAATCACATTTGGAGTAGATAAATTTACTAATGATAATGGAATAAAGGGACTAGCATTTAGAGTTGGTAGAAACAATGTTGATATAGGAAATGCTGGAAGTAATTTAGATACTGATACATATAATTTAACTTATTACGCTACCTCTCCTATAGAAGGCGATACTAAATTCTTAGATACTATAATTGGATTTGGAAAATTAAAAACAGATTTATTAACAGTTATAGATAATAGACATTTAACAGCAGAAAGAACAGGAAATCAAATATATGCAACAATAAGAATAAAAGATGAAATTAAAAAAAACAATCTTGTCTTTATCCCGTCAGGGAGATTCGATATTGGTCACACAGTTTTAGGATCTTATAGAGAAACAGGCTTGGGTGCAATTGATGTAGAGAAGCAACACATTAGAACTAAAAAGATAAGAGCAGGATTTGCAGCAGTAGAAGATTTATCAAATGATAAATATACATTTAAAAGACATGGTAAGTTAGAGTATATTGCAGATATCGATCGCTCTACTAATTTTAAATATAATTATATTAATGACACAAGTATGAAGTTTAACGATAAATTACATTCGGAGAATATTCATAATATCAATGGTGAAATAGGTCTTGATATAGTTTTACCAAATAACTTTAGTATCTTTTTAATTTATGAACGCAATCAAGCTTTAGGATCTGGTCATACTGATAAAATTCATATTGCTATTGGCTATTTACCAAATAAACAAACAAACTTTGCTTTTTCACTTGACGGTGATGAAGATTTAAAATCAAATTATGTTTTAAGTAAGAATATCGATGATTATATCATCGATTTCAAATTAACAAATCACCTTATGAGACCTGAAGATTATGAAGAGGTATTTTTTAATTTAAGCCGTCAATTTTAATTAAAAAAATATATAATAAATTACCCAAGCAATTAAAGAATATTCAAAAAAAGATTTTATCAAAAGTAAATTTTGTTCAGAGAACTTTGAAATAAGAAATTTTTTTAAAAAATAAAAACCTAAATGTACAATTGCTATTCCGATTAAAACTCCAATTAAAGTATGATGAATTGAAAAGTTTTTATAACCAAAATAACAAGCTGCTATTAACGTTAACCAAGAAACTTTAGATATAAATAGTTTAAAAATTATACCAGCTTTTTTACTAAAAATTGATTGTGTCTTAATAATTGAATATGACCAAATAATACCAATTAAAAAACTTATATATTTAATAATCATCAAAATACTTCGAGTTCTTCAATAATACTAACAATTTTATTTCCCTTAAGTACTGCGCTCACTCTAGCACATTCATAATATGCAAATGATGTTTCCTCAGCTATTTGTTTCATCTCTAAACATTTAGATCTGCTTGGAGTAAGCAAATGCTCCTTGAGTTCTAAAGGTTCTCCTAAATACATCATTAATCCAATAACCTCACCCTCTTTTTCAAAATCTGCTTTTTCTTCAATTTCAGCAACTCTATCTTCAACGCCAATTTCAAAATTTTTAAATGCAACATAGCCTTTGTAAATTACGAAGACTAAAATCAAATAAAAAACTATTTTTATTTTTCCCATTTCTATTTTTCATTTTGGACGAAATATCAGACAAATTCCATTATTGCAGTATCTTTTGCCTGTTGGCTTTGGACCATCATCAAAGATATGACCATGATGTCCACCACAATTTTTACAATGATACTCAATTCTTCCATAGCCTAATAAATAATCTGTTTTTGTCTCAAAGACATCTGGCAATGATTGGTAAAACGAAGGCCATCCAGATCCACTTTCATATTTAGTTTTTGAATCAAATAATTTTACATCACAATTTGCACAATGATAACTCCCTTCTCTTTTCTCATTATTCAAATCACTTGTACCAGGTGGTTCCGTGCCCTCTTCAAACATTACCAATTTTTGTTCCGCAGTAAGATTTAGATTTTTTTTACTCATTCAGTTATAATAATCTAGCACATGATTGATGTAAAAGAGAATGTAATTCAACTAATTTTTTAAAATTTTTATTATAACCACCTCCTAAAACTCCACAAAGAGGCACACCTTTTGAAAAAAAATTTTCTGTAACAATTTCATCTCTTTTTCTGATGCCTTCATCTGAAATTTTTAATTTACCTAGTCGATCATTAAAATGTATATCAACACCAGCAATATAAAAAACATAATCAAAATTTTCTTCATTCAATTGTTTAAGATAAAATTTTAGTAATTTTACATATTTTTCATCCTCCATGTTATCTTCTAGCTCAACATCAAGATCACTTACTGATTTTTTTGCAGGATAATTTGATTTTGAATGCATGCTAAAAGTAAAGACATTTTTGTTAGCCAGAAAAATATCAGCAGTTCCATTGCCCTGATGAACGTCTAAGTCTACAATTAAAATCTTGCCAGCTAATCCGCGATCAAGCAGGTATTGGGCTGCAACTGCAACATCATTGAATACACAATAACCCGCCCCTCCCTCAAAATTTGCATGATGACTTCCACCTGCAGTATTACAAGCAACACCATTATGAATGGCAAGTTTAGATGCGAGCACAGTACCTCCTGTTGCTACTAAAGATCTTCTAATTACGCTATCAACAAGTGGAAAGCCAATTTTTTTCACAATATTTTTATCTAAAGTTTTATTTTTTACTTTTTTAATGTAGGTCTCTGAATGAACTCTTTTTAAAGTTTCTTCAGAACAAGCCAAAGGTTTATGAAATTTTTTTACTATCTTTTTTTCTATAAGGTAATTAGCAAGCTCATTAAACTTATTTATTGGAAATTTGTGATCATCACCAATTTTTGCAAAATAATCTTCATGATTTACAACTGCTAAATCCATAATTACTCAATGATACGAATTGGCTTCCCATTTACACACGCTTCTAGTGACTCAATCATTTGGGTGTAGTATATGTTATAATTTTCTGCGGTAACATAACCGATATGAGGTGTTAGCAATGTATTAGGTAAAAACCTTAATTTATTATTTTCTGGTAAGGGTTCTTTTTCATAAACATCAATACCTGCACCAGCTATTTCATTAGTAGACAATGCAATGATTAAATCATCTTCATTTACAATTGGGCCTCTTGAAGTATTTATCAAATAGGCTGTTTTTTTCATTTTATCTAGTTCTTTAATAGTAATACAATCTCTATATCTGTCACCACCTTGAACATGGATGGATAAAAAATCTGAATTTTTAATTAAATCTTCTTTACTACATGGTAAAACATCTAGTTCTTTGCAGGTGTCTAAGCTTAAATTTTCACTCCATGCCATTACTTGCATGCCAAATGCTTTTCCAATTTTTGCCACCTGAGATCCAACTTTTCCTAGACCGATCAATCCAAGAATTTTTCCTTTTAACTCAACTCCCACTGTTGTTTGCCAATAACCTTGATACATATTATCTATTTCCTCTTTTAAATTTCTAGCTAATCCCAATATTAAAGCCCATGTCAACTCAGGTGTTGGATTAAGATTGCTTTCTGTTCCACTGACTATAATTTTTCTTTTTTTTGCTGTTTCTAGATCAATAGATTTATTTCTTAATCCACTAGTTATAATGAATTTTAGATTAGTTAAATTCTCGATCAAATTTTTATTAATTGGAGTTCTTTCTCTCATTATTAATAACGCCTCAAAATCTGCTAATTTATCTATAGCATCAGCTTCATCTTTAAATGGTTCACTAAAAATTTTAATCTCATATTTTCCTGAGAGTTTTTGTATGTCAACAAATTGTTGAGAAACATTTTGGTAATCATCTAAAATAGCAACTTTAAGCATTTTTCATTTCTTTATTTGATAAGAATAAACCTAATATAATTAAAATTGCTCCAATCAAGTGAAAAAATTGAAATTGTTCATTATAAAAGAATATTGCCATCAAAGTGCTAAATAATGGAATTAAAGATAAGAATATTCCCGCTCTATTTGCTCCAATGATAGAAACTGCTCCTGCCCAACAATAATAAGATCCGATACTTGGAAATATTGCAACATAAGCTAAAATATAAAAAAAATTACTACTCATCTCAATAATTTTGCCTTGTGTCACATCTAAAATAAAAAGAGGCAAAAGAAAAATTAATCCAAATGTGCAAATTATATGGACAAGAGCAAGTAAAGATACTTCGAAGGTTCTTTTTCTCAAATAAGCAGAATATATTCCCCAAGCAATAATTGCTCCGACCATAAATAAATCTCCTTTGTTAAAATTTAAGGTAAGTAAAATATTTAGATCAAGTTTAGTAATAATAGCTAAAATTCCTAAAACTGAAATAAGTAATCCAGATATTTGAAAAATATTTGTTTTTTCAATTTTTAATAAAAAACAAACTAAAATTATCGTTACGGGTATTGCGGTATTAAAAAGTGATGCATTAATTACTTGAGTGTAATTTAAAGCGTTATAAGTAAAAGAAGTAAATATACATACACTAGTAGAACCTAGAATAAGGAATAATGATAAATTTCTATTAATTTGATCTTTTAATTTTAATATCTCTTTATAGGTGAAAGGAAGTAATATTATCCATACTAGGCACCACCTTAAAAATGCAAGTGAGTTTGGAGGTATATTTTCTAAGTAAGCAAGTTTTGCTAATGTAAAGTTTCCTGCCCAAAATAACGTTGCACATACTAGCATTATATATGCTTTAGTATTTTGCATTTTTAACTAAATCTTGTTGAGCTATAAGGGTCTAGATTTAAATTTGTATTCTCTTTAGCTATCATTCCAGATACAATCTTTCCAGATATTGGTCCTAATGTCCATCCTAAATGATGATGACCAAAACAATAGAATACATTTTTATATTTTTTAGATGGACCCATAACAGGTAGAAAATCTGGTAATGTTGGTCTAAAGCCTAACCACTCATCATCATGCTCAGGTAGGTCTCCCAACATATACTTTGCATTATTTATTAAATTTTTTATTCTTGATTTTGAAAGAGGATTATCTAAACCACCAAATTCAACTGTGCCAACTACTCTTAAACCTTGCTCCATTGGCGTAATTCCAAATCCCCTGTTAGAAAAAATTACTGGTCTACTTAGAAGATGATCACAATTTTTAAAGTGAACATGATATCCTCTTTCAGTATCTAAAGGTATTTTTTCATCTAAATTGTCTGTTAATTTTTTTGAAAAAGCCCCACAGGCAATTACAATTTTATCAAAACAATATCTTTCATTTTCAGCGATAAAAATTGGCTTCTCGGATTCAAATTGAATATCATTAATATTTTTCTTTTCAAATTTTCCACCTTTTTTTAAAAATAGTTCAAAAAACTTTAATAATATTTTTTTCGGGTTTCTAGCATGTCTCGCGTAAGGATAATAAACACCTGCATGATAAAAAGGTTTTATATTTGGTTCTAAATCATGTATCTCATCTTTATTTACTAATTGCTGTTTAACTCCTAGTTCATCTCTAACTCTGATTTCTAATTCTCTACTTTTTAAATCTTTATGGTTCCAAATGTATAAGATCCCCTTATTTTCGACTAAGCCCTCTAATTGAATTTCATCAAACAACTCGTCATATGCTGGCAAAGCTAAATCTAAAATTTGATGCATATTTCTAGCAGTGTGCATCATTTTATTTTTGCTGGTATTTAAAATGAATTTAAGAAACCACGGTATCATTTTTGGTAAATAATTCCATTTAAGCGCTAAAGGTCCTGTAGAACTTAATAACATTGCGGGAACATCTGCGAGAATATCTGTTCTGTTCAAAGATAAAGATGCGTATGGTGAAAAATGACCTGCATTTCCATAGGATGCTGCAGGACTACCAGGTTCATCCCTGTCAAAAATAGTTACGTTAAAACCTTTTTTTTGAAGAAATAGAGCATTAGAAATTCCTTGGATACCAGCCCCAACAATTCCTACGTTTAAATTTTTACTCATAAGAAAATATACAATTTATCTTTAAATAAAGTTAAGCGACAAATTATACTTAGGCAATTAATTGTTGATTGTGAACTCTGGCACTCATTACAATACCGAAACCAATCATAGTGGCTAACATTGAGGAGCCACCATAGGACATTATTGGCAGAGGAGATCCAACTATAGGTAGTAAGCCTAAAACCATGCTCATATTAATTGTTATAAAAACAAAAATTGCAGCACTAAAACTATAACAAAAAATTTTTGCAAAATAACTTCTACAGCTCGCCCCAATAGCAACAATTCTATAAATAATTATTGCATATATTAATAGAAGTATAGTAGAGCCTACAAAACCAAACTCTTCAGAAAAAAGGGTGAAAATAAAATCTGTATGTTTTTCAGGTAAAAATTCTAAATAACTTTGTGTTCCTTTTAGAAAGCCTTTACCAAAAATTCCTCCTGAGCCTACAGCAATTTTTGATTGAATAATTTGATAACCAGCTCCAAGAGGATCTCTATCAGGATTTAAAAAAGTTAAGACTCTTAATTTTTGATATGGTTTTAAAAATGCGATTATAAATGGAAGTGAGATCACAAATCCAAGCATTGTATAAATAAAATATTTATGATTTATGCCTGCGAACCATAAAACAGCGATACCACTTACTGCAATTAGCAAAGCTGTACCCAAATCTGGTTGAACTATAACTAACCCCATTGGAAGCATAATGATGATAAGGGATGTCAAAATAGTATATATTGAGTTCACATTTTCTAATTTCATTCTATGAAAATATTTTGCAAGACAAAGAATTATAAAAATCTTCATCAATTCAGATGGTTGTAAATTTATAAAATAAAGATTAATCCATCTTTGAGAACCAGAAGAAGTTATTCCAAATAAATATGTCCAGACTAACAAACCAATGACTGCTAAATATGATAAATAACCAAGTGAAAACCAAAATTTTATATTTATAAAAGAAATAATTAACATCATTAAAGTAAACACTACCAGCTTGGTAAAATGACTTTTAGTATGAAATAATACTTCACCTCCATCTGTTGAATAAATTGTTGTGAGGCTTATAAAACCTAATAACAAAATACAGAATAACAACGTATAATCAAAATTTTTAAATTTCTGCAAAATACCAAAATTGTTATTGCTTAATCTTGTATGTTGATACATTTATATCTCCAAATATTTTTTAGAATCTATCGATTCTCTAATTGAATGACGATCAATTATTAATTTAAATAATTCTTTTGCCATTGGAGCAGCTGTAGTACTTCCATTTCCACCATGCTCAATTAAAATACTTAAGGCATATCTTGGATTTTTATAAGGTCCAAAAGCTACATAAAGCGCATGATCTCTTTGTTCATAAGGTATTTGAAAAGTTTTTAAATCTAATTCTCTTTCTCTTTCAGTTATTTTTTTTACTTGGGCAGTTCCAGTTTTACCAGCAAACTGATATTTAGGATTATCAATTCTTGATTTATACGAGGTTCCCATTACCTCATTTGTAGAACCAAACATGGCATCTTGAACAATCTTAATATTTTTTGAATTTTTATATAATGGTGAAAATTTTTCAATTGATTGATTTTCTATTTGTTGACCAACAACTATTTGAGGGTAAATTTTATGACCACCATTGGCTATTTGAGCTGTCATTAAACATAATTGTATTGGAGTAGTTTGAATATATCCTTGTCCAATTCCAGTTATCATTGTTTCTCCTAATAACCATCCTTGTCCTAAGGCATTTTTTTTCCATTGTGTATTTGGTACCAATCCTTTTTTTTCAATTTCAAATAGGTTTCCAAAAACCTTTTCTCCTAAGCCAAATTTCTTTGCAGTTTCACTTAATTTATCAACACCAAGTTTACGTGAAATTTCATAAAAATAAGTATCACATGATTGTTTCATTGCATTTCTCAAACTTACAAATCCGTGACCTTTTTTTTTCCAACAATGATAAGTTTGACCATACATTTCAGTTTTACCAGTGCATTTTACCGTAAAATTAGTATTTATGATTCCATTTTCTAAAGCTGATAAAGCAACAATTGGTTTAATTGTAGATCCTGGAGAGTAATTTCCTTGAAGAGTTTTATTTACTAATGGTTTCAAAGGATCATTACGAATTAATTGCCAATCGTCATTGCTTATTCCAAAAACAAATAAATTTGGATCAAAAGACGGGGAAGAATTCATTGCAATGATTGCACCAGTATAGATATCCATCACGCATATAGATCCAGCTTTATCTTTAAGTAAATTGCTAGTTAATTTTTGAACTTCAGTATCAATAGTTAGTCTTAAAGTCTCACCCTTTTTGCCTTTTTGAAATTCTAATTGACTAATTCTTCTACCATAAGCATTAACTTCATATCTCTCAATATCATTTGATCCTATTAATTTTTCCTCAAATGATTTTTCTAATCCCACTTTTCCTACTTTAAGACCTGGAACAAAGTTTTTCTTAATTGAGTCTAAATTTTCAATATCCTTTTGATTTGCTTGGCTCACATAACCAATTAAGTGTGTAAAATTCTCACTATATGGATAATTTCTTGAAATTGATATAACTGGTTTTACGCCATTTAAATCATATAAATGATTGTTAATTTTAGAAAATTTTTGCCAACTTAAATTGTCAGAAACAATTAAAGTTTCCCAAGGTTTTATTTCTCTTTTTTTCTTAAGTATTTTTTTAAATTCTTTATCTGATAGTTCTAGTAAATCTTTTAAACGAAAAATTACATATCTGAAATCCTCAACCTGTTCAGGAATTACATGAAGTTGATAAGCTTCAAAATTTCCAGCAATAACGTTTCCAAAATAATCTTGAAATTCACCTCTAACAGGTGCTAATTTCCATTCCCTAATTCTATTCTTATCTGAAAGTGTTAAATATTTTTTATTCTCTTTTACTTGTAAAAAAAATAATCTACTAACTATACCTACCATTATAAAAAATTTAAAAGATCCAGTTATAAACATTCGTCTATTGATAGAATTTAATTTTTTTACATTATCACTTGATGAATTAATCATTTATACCTCTTAAATAATATTTAAAGACAGAGACAAACACTATGTAAAATGAAAATGTAAAAAAAGTATTTATTAAGTAATTTGTTAAATCCAAATTAAAAGAAAAGAATAAAGTTAAAATAGAATAATTAAGAGAATTTATTAAACTTATTATAAATAAAAAATAAAACCAATCTTTAAAAGGACTAGGCCTAATTGTAATATTTCTAATATATGCTGTTGCAATACAAATTAAAATATAAGACAAACTACTTATACCTAAAGGTAATCCAATGACTGTATCATTAAATAAACCCGCAATAAAAACGAAAAAATAATCAAAATGTTTAAAATCCTTTAATGTAAAGAAAAAAATTAAAATAAATGGAAAATTAAAAGAAAAATATTTCAAATTTAAATAATTAAAATCAAATTCATTTAACACCGAAATAAATAAAAAAATTATTGGTATCCAAGAATAAATTTTTAATAATGATCCTTTTCTTTTAAATTTAGTCATTAATTTTACCTTTATTCAAAATACATTTCTTATACTCAGGAGTCCCAACTTTAAAACCAGTGCTAAAAAGCTTTCTTGTTTGACATTTGTTACTATAAAGTAGATTTAATCTTAAAAATTCTAATTCTTCTTGATCTATTGTAGATTGTTCAATTTTTTCCTTTTGAGCAAGTACCTCATTTTCGATAGAAGAAATTTTGGTATTAAGATAGTTTACTTGAAATTTTAAATTTTCATTTTCTTCTTTAAATTTTAAATTTGAATCTTCAATAATCTTTTTTTCTTCTTCCAAGATTTGTATCTTTGTCTCTATTGCAGTATTTTTTTGATCACTATTATCATCAATTTCTTTCTTTGGGCTTTGATTTTCCATTTTCACCTCAACTTCAGCAAATACATATTTTAATTGGGAGAAATCACTAAAAAAATCTACATTTAAATTATTTTCAGTTTGCCTTACTTTTCCTATTGGAATACCACTTTTAAATATTGCACCAGTACCAGAAGTATAAACGATACTATTTTCGTCAAATTTTTGAAAAATTCCATCTTTGATATATTTGATTTGACCATAATCATCCCCAGCTCCAATCATGATTGCTTGTATGTTTTGTGGTGCAATTGTAACTGGAACGTTAGAATTAAGATCAGATAATAATAATACCCTTGAGGTTTTAAAATTTACTTCAACCACTCTACCTACCAGGTAAGATTGGTCAAAAATATTAGTTCCAATTTTAACTTTATTATTGCTTCCCTTATTTATAATTACACTTTTTAGGAAAGGACTTTCATGATCAACAATTATTTTTGCTAATATCTTATCTGAACTTGAAACATAATCATTAATCAAGTTTTTTAATTCTTCATTTTCATATTGAATAATTTCATTTGAAATATTTGATGATTTAAGTTGAATTAATTGTTTTTCATTTTCTTTATATTTATTAAAAAAAGTTGAATATTCTAAAATGCTAAAATATGAATTTTTAATAAAATTTTCAGGGATAGAAACAATAAATGATGATCTATAAACCACCTCATTTATCCCTGTTTTAAGGATTTGTATTGCTTTAAAATTTAAATTAGAAAGTACAATTACAAATATCGATATAAATACTAATGTAAGTAAAGAAAATTTTTGTTGTGTACTTTTTTTTAAAAAAGCAGATCTAATTGCAATTATAAAATCATCTCTGCTTGATGCCATTTCTCTTAATACTCAGTCAACATAGTCGAAAATGTTTGTTCTTGATCTAACGCCTTACCAGTTCCAACTGCTACACATGATAAAGGCTCGTCAGCTATATGAACTGGTAAACCAGTTTCTTTTGAAAACCTTTTATCAATATTTTTTAATAATGCCCCACCGCCAGTCAGAACAAGACCCATATCCACTAGGTCAGCTGAAAGCTCTGGTGGCGTACTTTCAAGTGCATCTTTAATACCATTAACCATTTGTTTTAAAATATCATTTAATGCTTCAGCTGTGTCTTCCTCAGTAATATTAACTTCTTTAGGTGTTCCGGATCTTAAATCTCTACCTTTAACTGCATATGTATTATTATTACTTGGAATTGCTGTTCCTATCTCTTTTTTTATTTTTTCAGCTGTGCTATCTCCTATCATTAAATTATATTCTTTTCTCATATAGTTAACCAATGCCCCATCCATAGCATCTCCTGCAACTCTAAGGGATTTAGAGTAAACTAAACCACCTAAAGACATGACAGCTATCTCACTTGTTCCGCCTCCAATATCTACTACCATTGAGCCTGTTGCCTCTGATATGGGTAAATTTGCGCCAATTGCAGCTGCTATTGGCTCTTCAATTAATTGAACTCTTCTAGCTCCCGCTGCTAAAGCGCTATCTTGTATAGCTTTTCTCTCTACTGGAGTAGAGCCAGTAGGGACGCAGATTAAAATTCTAGGATTTGCAAAAGTGCTTCCCTTATGAACTTTTTTGATAAAGTGTTTTATCATCTCCTCAGTAACTATAAAATCTGCAATTACACCATCTCTTAATGGTCTAATTGCTTGTATATTTCCTGGAGTTCTACCCAACATAGTTTTAGCCTCATCACCTACAGCTAAAACTTGTTTTTTTCCTCCTTGATCAACTATTGCTACAACTGATGGCTCATTCAAAACTACTCCTTGGCCTTTTACTACAACTAAAGTGTTAGCTGTTCCTAAATCAATTGCCATATCTTGACTCCAGATCTTCTTAACTCTATCTAATAATCCCATTAAAATACTCCTTTTATTTTTTTTGGTTCTATATTTTTATAAAGAGATTTTTTTTCTCTTTTTATTAACATTTTATTTAATGCATTTAGATAAGCATTTGCAGATGCTACTAAAGTATCTGTATCTGCTGATTGCCCAACAGTAGTTCTGTCATTTTCCTCAATTTTAACACTAACTGTTGCCTGAGCATCAGTCCCCTCTGTAACTGCGTGGACTTGATACAAAGACAATTTTACATCATGCGGATAAAGCTCTTTAATACATTTGAATATTGCATCAACAGGACCATCTCCTGTTTGGGTAGTCTTTTTTATATTTCCAAAAACATCTAATGTCATATCAGCTCTTTGTGGTTCACCTGTCCCAGCAAAAACTTTTAAAGATTTTAAATTGATCGCATTGATTTTATTGTCTATAATCAAACTATCGTCAACTAAAGCAACAATATCCTCATCATAAATATGTTTTTTTTTATCAGCTAAAATTTTGAATTTTCCAAAAGCTGCTTGAACAACATCGTCTGTAACATCAGCATAGCCTAAATCACTCAATTTATCTTTAAAAGCATGCCGTCCAGAATGTTTACCCATAACTAATGATGTTTTTTTTACTCCAACACTCTCGGGTGTCATTATTTCGTATGTTTCCCTATTTTTTAACATTCCATCTTGATGAATTCCTGACTCATGTGCAAATGCATTTTTTCCAACAATAGCTTTATTAAATTGAACAGGAAAACCTGTGGCATTGGATACTATTTTTGAGGCTTTACTTATTAATTCAGTTTTTATTCCAGTTTCATAAGGTAAAAGATCGTCCCTAGTTTTTATTGCCATTACTATTTCCTCTAACGCAGCATTACCTGCTCTCTCTCCTATTCCATTAATTGTACATTCAATTTGTCTTACTCCTGAAGATAAGCCTGATAATGCATTTGCGACTGCTAAACCTAAATCGTTATGACAATGAGCAGAAATAATAGCTTTATCAATATTTGGGACATTATTCTTAATAAGATTAATTGTTTTAGCAAACTCCTCAGGTATTGAGTATCCAACAGTATCAGGAATATTTATTGTGGTCGCTCCACATTTAATTGCAAGTTCAATTGTTTTGTACATAAAATCTAAATCTGTCCTAGTACCATCTTCACAAGACCATTCAACATCATCAGTAAATTTTTTGGCATAAGTAACACTTTCTTTTATAGCTCCTAAAACTTGTTCATTTGTCATATTTAATTTATGCTTCATGTGGACAGGGCTTGTTGAAATAAAAGTATGTATCCTAAATCTTTTTGCAAACTTTAAAGATTCATGACAAGCATCTATATCTTTTTTTGTTGCTCTTGCTAGCCCGCAAGGGATTGAGTTTTTTACGCTTTTACTTATCGCACTTACAGCTTCAAAATCACCTGGAGAGGATATTGGGAACCCTGCTTCTATAATATCAATACCCATCTCATCAAAAACTCTAGATATCTGAATTTTTTCTTCAACACTCATTGAGGCCCCTGGAGATTGCTCACCATCTCTCATTGTTGTGTCAAAAATAAATACTTTTTCTTTATTTGCCATATTTAAAAATTTATTTAAAGAAATATACAACCTCTCGTTTAGATTGCAAAATAAAATACTACAATTGTCCCAATTTGGAACTAAATTTACTTCTTGTCACTATCTACCAATTTTTTCTTTCCTATCCATGGCATCATAGCCCTCAAACTAGCTCCAACTTTTTCAACAGGGTGTTCAGCTAATTTAGCTCGTGTAGCAAGAAAGTGTTTTTGACCATTTTTACATTCCTCCATCCATTGTTTTGTAAACTTTCCAGATTGGATATCGGCTAAAACTTCTTTCATTCTTTTTTTTGTTTCATCTTTATTTATAACCCTTGGACCAGATTGATATTCTCCATATTCTGCAGTATTAGATATAGAGTAATTCATATTAGCTATTCCACCTTCATAAATTAAATCAACAATAAGTTTGACCTCATGAACAGTCTCAAAATATGCCATCTCTGGTTCATATCCAGCCTCAACCAATGTCTCATATCCATTTTTTATCAATTCAACCAATCCTCCACAAAGTACAGTTTGTTCGCCAAATAAATCAGTCTCGACCTCATCCTTAAATGTAGTTTCTATTATACCAGACCTGCCACCGCCAACGGCTGATGCATATGACATTGCAAGATCTCTTGCTTTTCCAGAACCGTTTTGATGTACCGCAAATAAACATGGCACTCCACCACCTTTTTCATATTCACTTCTCACTAAATGACCTGGTCCTTTTGGTGCAACCATGAAAACATCCAAATCTTTTCTAGCTTTTATAAGATCATAATGAACATTTAATCCATGGGCAAAAGCAATACTTGTTCCTGGTCTTATCCTTTGATCAATATGATTTCTGTATATTTCAGCCTGTAATTCATCAGGTGTCAAAATCATTACAACATCGGCCCATTCAGCTGCATCAGATAAATTCATTACTTTTAAACCTTTCGATTGAGCTTTAACAATACTTGATGATCCATCTCTCAATGCTACAACAACTTCTTTTACACCACTATCTTTCAGATTTAATGCATGAGCATGACCCTGGCTGCCATAACCAAAAATTGCAATTTTTTTATCTTTAATAAGGTTAACATCAGTATCTTTTTCATAAAACATTTTCATAATTTTTCTCCCAAGTAATTAATTAAAAACTTTATCCCCTCTTGTCATAGCAACTGCTCCGGTTCTAGATACACTTACTAATCCAAATTTTTTTAAATTTTTCGCCATTTTATCTATTTCTCTTCTAAGTGCAGTAATTTGAATTACATTTGATTTTTTGGTTTTATCCAATATTACAGCATTGTACTTTTTACAAGCATTAATAGCCTTTTTAATCTTATTAGTATTGCCTACAATTTTAAATAAAGCCATTTCTTTAAATATCACACCCTTGTCATTTCTTTTAAAATCCGCAACTTTATGAATTGGTACAAGTTTTTTTAATTGAAGTTTAATTTGGTCAATTACCTGAGGTGTTCCGGTGGTAACAATGGTAATTCTTGATATATTTCTTTTCGCATCAACCTCTGCAACAGCCAGAGACTCAATATTATAACCACGACCAGAGAATAATCCTACTACTCTTGCCAAAACACCCGACTCATTATCTACCCAAACAACAATTATATGGGTATCTGATTTTTCTTTTTTTAAAGAAACGCTATAAGCTGATTTTGGACTTTTCATAATTAAACTAAAGCTTTTCCTTTACCGGTAATTTTATTTTCTTCCTTTTCACTCGGTCCTAATATCATTTGGTTATGAGGTTTTCCTGAAGGAATCATAGGGAAACAATTTTCATTTGGATCTACTCGACAATCAAAAATTACAGGACCATCAAATTCGATCATTTCCTTTATTTTCTCGTCTAATTCATTTGGTTTTTCTGCTTTAATACCCTTGCAGCCATAGGCCTCTGCCATTTTAATAAAATCAGGTAAAGCCTCTGAATAACTTTCAGAATAATTTTTTTCATGCAGTAATTCTTGCCATTGTCTAACCATGCCCATGTACTGATTATTCAAAATAAATATCTTAATCGGTAAATTATATTGAACTGCAGTTGACATTTCTTGCATTGTCATCAATACTGAGGCTTCACCTGCAATGTCGATTACTAATTTTTTAGGATGGGCTATTTGAACGCCTACCGCAGCTGGCAATCCATATCCCATAGTCCCTAAGCCTCCAGAAGTCATCCAACGATTGGGTTTATTAAATTTATAGTGTTGAGCAGCCCACATTTGATGTTGGCCTACCTCTGTAGTAATAAAAGTATCTTTATGCTTTGTAATTTCATAAAGTCTTTGAACTGCATGTTGTGGTTTTATAGTTTCATCACTATTATTAAAGTGTAATGAATTTTTTGTTCTCCATTTTTGGATTTGTTCCCACCACTTAGATATCTGTTGTTTATTTGATTTTTTTAAATCTAAATTTTTCTTTTTCAAAGTCTTAATTACTCCTCTAAGCACATTTTTAACATCTCCAACTAATGATAAATCTACTTTAATAATTTTATTAATTGATGAAGGATCAATATCAATGTGAACCTTTTTTGATTTAGGAGAAAATTCATCAATCTTTCCTGTTATTCTATCATCAAATCTTGCACCAATATTTATAAGGAGGTCACAATCATGCATGGCATTATTGGCCTCATAAGTTCCATGCATTCCAAGCATTCCTAAAAATTGATTATCATCTCCTGGATAAGCTCCCAGTCCTTGTAAAGTTGAGGTGATTGGAAAACCAGTTAATTGAACGAGTTCTCTCAGTACATTACTAGCTTCGGGTCCTGAATTAATAACTCCTCCACCAGAGTAAATGACTGGTTTTTTTGACTTGTTCATTAAATTTATTAAAGATTCAATATCCTTTTGAGAAAAATAATTTATTGATTTTCCATTAAGTTTTTTTTTAGTTTTTGGTTTAGAATATTTTATTTTTGCAAACTGAATATCTTTTGGAATATCGACCAAAACTGGTCCTGGTCTTCCTGTTGTTGCAACTCTAAAAGCTTCATGAAGAGTTTTTGATAAATCTCTTATATCTTTTACTAACCAATTGTGTTTTGTACAAGGTCTAGTGATTCCAGTTGTATCACATTCTTGAAATGCATCAGTTCCAATCAAGTGTGTTGGCACTTGTCCAGATATACATACTAATGGAACTGAATCCATGTAAGCATCTGTTAATGCAGTCACAACATTAGTTGCGCCAGGTCCAGAAGTTACAAGAACAACGCCTGGCTTTCCGGATGATCTTGCATATCCTTCTGCAGCGTGTCCTGCTCCTTGTTCGTGTCTTACTAAAATATGTTTTATTGAATTGTGATTTTTTAATTCATCATAAATTGGCAAAACTGCGCCCCCAGGATATCCAAAGATAAATTCAACATCTTGATCCTCAAGACATTTGAATACAATTTCAGCACCTGTAAATAATTTTGGCATTCTTTCAATCTAGCTGAAGTTGAGCTGATTGGTCAAGGCTAAGTACGTAATATCTAAATTTTTTTCAAAAATTTATTTACTTCATCCGACTTAATTTTATTCCATCCTACCATTGCACCTCTGCCCCAAGTGGCCTGCCTTTTGGCATATTGTCTTGTCTTTATTGATATTTTTTCAATTAACTCAGATATTTGAATTTTTCTACTAAGATATCGTCTTATTTCCTCTATACCTATAGCTTTGGAGGCTGTGTTATTTTTTGGAATTTTTAGATTTACAAATTTTTTTACCTCAGAAATTGCACCGTTTTTAACCATATACTCTGCTCTCATATTTATTCGCTTAACCAATTCAGCTCTTGGGAATTCAATATAAATTTTATAAAAATCCTTCTTTTCAAAATCAGCTTTTGTATTTTTAAACCAATCATAAAGAGATTTTTTGGTAAATGATTTAACCTCAAAAGCACGAATTGCTCTTTGTGAGTCAAACATATTAATTTTGTTTTTTACATGAGGATCTAACTTGATTAATTTTGAATAAAATTTTTTTGTCCCAAGTTTAGCATGTAAATTTCTTATACTTTTTCTATATTTGACTGGAATATTTGGAATTTTTGTTAACCCTTCCGTCAAAGCTTTAAAATATAACCCTGTACCCCCGACAATAATTGGGATTTTATTTCTTTTTTTTACTATTAAAATTTTTTCTTTTACCAACTTAAGCCAGTCGCCAGTAGAAAACTTTTTTTTTACACTTTGGAAACCATACAAATGGTGTCTAATTTTTTTGAAATCTTTTCTTGATGGTCTAGCTGACAATATTTTTAATTCTTTATATACTTGCATACTATCAGCATTAATTATTTCCCCGTTAATTTTTTTAGCTAACTTGGTAGCAAATATTGATTTTCCAGATGCGGTTGGTCCATATATTAAAATAATTTTGGATTTAAAATCCATTTCTAATTTAATTTTATACCTATATATCTTCTTTGATTTTGACTATTATAAATTACTAATAAGATTGTTTTTTGGTTAGTCTTTAAAACTTGTTTAGTAATTTTATTTAGATCCTCAGCTGTTCTAATTCTTTTCTTTTGAGCCTCAATTATTATGCTATTTAATTCTATAGATCCACTTAGGGGACTGTCTCTCTCAATTTGAGTTATTACTAACCCACTAGTTTGATTTGGTAAGTTTCTTGTTTTAATATCTTCTTTTGTAATTTCACGAACAATGATCTTTAAATCTTCTATTTTGGTTTCCTCAATTTGAGATTTGTTTTCACTTACTTTAAAATCCTCTGAGGTTTCCAATCTTCCAAGTATAATTATTTTTTCAATCTCTTTTTTATTTCTCCAAATTTTTACTTTAACTTTTTTTCCAACTTTTGTTTTTGCAACTATAATAGGAAGTTGTTTCATCTCTTGAATTTTTTTTCCATCAAACTCAAGAATAATATCACCTGCTTTTACATCAGCTTTTTCAGAAGGACTTCCTTTAGCTACACTTGCAACTAAAGCACCTCTAGGCTCTTCTAAATTTTCTACTTCAGCTATTTCTTTTGTGACATCTTGAATTCTAACTCCAAGCCAACCTCTTTTTGTTTCGCCAAACTGTATTAATTGATCTATTACTACTTTTGCGCTGTTAGATGGAATTGCAAAACCAATTCCTATAGATCCATTTCTTCCTAAAATTGCAGTGTTAATTCCAATAACATCTCCACTCATATCAAATAATGGTCCACCTGAATTCCCTGAATTGATTGAAGCATCTGTCTGAATATAATCCTCATACCTGGCCAAACCTAACGAACGATTTCTCGCTGAAATTATTCCTGAAGTAACTGTACCACCAAAACCAAAAGGATTACCAATTGCCATAACCCAATCGCCTATTCTTGCTTTATCAGAATTTCCAAACTTTACAGGAACAAATTTTTCATTTGTTTCTAATTGTAAAACAGCAATATCCGAAAGGGGATCTGCACCAATAACTTTAGCATTAAATTCTTTTTCATCACTGAGTCTCACAATAATGTCCTCAGCATCTTGAATGACATGATTATTTGTAACAACAATTCCTTTCTCATCTATTATAAAACCTGATCCAAGCGCAGCTGATTTTCTTTCCTGAGGAGTTCCAAATTCTTTAAACATATCCTCAAAGGGTGATCCTGGTGGAAATTGAAATGGAAAAGGATTATTTTGAGTAGTGATTGTTGTAGTTGTTGAAATATTCACAACTGAAGGCATCAGCCTTTCAGCTAAATCAGCAAAAGATTTTGGAACATCTTTTGAATAAGATTTTAAAGATAATATAAAAGTAATTATAATTGAAAAAACTATAGTTCTTACAATATTCATTTTAATTTTTAGCATAGTAAATAACTGCAAATCCTAATATTGCAAAAATCAATCCACCTACTCTTAATTGATTGATTGAGATTAATTCTAATTTTTTTAACATACTTTTCATTTTTGATGGAAATATGGCATATAGTATGCCCTCAATAAACAAAAATAGACCGAAGGCTATAATCAATTCCTTCATAAAAGACCTATTCAGTTATCGGTTTTATATTTCCAAAAAATTTAAAGAATTCACTGTCCGGAGATAAAATTAGAGATGTTTCTCCACCTATTAAAGCTTTTTCATAAGCTTGCATAGCTCTATAAAACGCGAAGAATTCTGGATCTTGTCCAAACGCTGCAGCAAAGATATTATTTCTTTTACCATCTCCTTCACCTTTCATAATTTCTGATTTTTTTTGAGCCTCAGCTAAAATTACAGTTACTTCTTTATCAGCAGTGGATGTGATGGTAACTGCCATTTCAGCTCCCCTTGCTCTAAATTCTTTTGCTTCTCTCTCCCTTTCAGTCTGCATTCTTCTAAAAATTGCATCACTGTTAGCTTGAGGAAGATCGGCTCTTTTAATTCTAACATCAACTATTTTAATTCCAAAATTTTCTGCTTCATTATTTACACCTTCTTGAATTAAAGCCATTTGTTTCGTTCTATCCTCTGAAAGAAGCGTTTGAAGTTCTTGTTGTCCAAGAACGTTCCTAATCCTTGAGTTGATAATTGTAGCTAGTCTTGATCTTGCAACTCTTTCATTTCCAACTGAAATGTAAAACTTAAGAGGATCAACTATTTGAAATCTAGCAAACGCATCAACTATTAATCTCTTTTGATCTGAAGCAATTACTTCTTCTGGTGGTGTATCCAAATTTAAAATTCTCTTATCTAAAAATACAACATTTTGAATAAAAGGAATTTTGAAATTTAATCCAGGTTTTAGAATTATTCTTTTTGGATCTCCAAATTGTAGAACAATTGCCTGATTAACTTCTTTAACTATAAAAATTGAAAAGAATGCGATTGCTGATATAGCAACTATAATTCCAGCTGTAATTTTTCCTAAATTCATATTAATTTGTTACTTTCTTTTTTTGTAATTCAGGTAAAGGCAAATAAGGGACTACACCTGAACCTGCATTTTTTTCAATTATCACTTTATCAATATCAGCTAAAACTTTTTCCATTGTTTCTAAATACATTCGTTCTTGTGTTACAGATTTTGCATTTTTATATTCATTATAGATGGCTAAAAACCTGCTAGCTTCACCTTCAGCTTTTGCTACTACTTCTTTCTTGTAAGCTTCAGCAGCTTGTAAAATTTTTTCTGCTTCCCCTCGAGCTCTCGGAATAACGTCATTTGCATAAGCTTCAGCCTCATTTTTTGATCTTTCCATATCAGCTCTTGCAGCCTGCACATCCCTAAATGCATCTATTACTTGATCAGGTGGATCAGCTTTTTGTGTTTGAACTTGTGTTATCTGAATACCACTAGTGTATTCATCTAAGATTTTTTGAATAATTTCTTGTGTATCTGTTTCTATAACTGATCTCCCCTCTGTTAAGATGGGTTGAATATCAGATCTTGCAATAACTTCTCTCATGGCAGTTTCAGCTGCAGCTTTTACTGTTCCTTCTGGATCTTGTATCTTAAATAAGAAATTCCCAGCATCTTTGATTACCCAAAAAACTGAGAAGTCTATATTTACAATGTTCTCATCACCTGTAAGCATTAAACTTTCTTGAGGCACATCTGCAACACCACCTGATGAGGAAAATCCACTATCTCTCTCTGATCTAAATCCAATATCAATTCTATTTACTTTAGTAACTTTGGGAGTTAATACAGACTCCACTGGGAAAGGTATATGATAATTTAACCCTGGTTGGGTTGTTTTCACAAATTTTCCAAATCGCAATACTACACCTTGCTCATCTGGTAAAACTCTATAAAGCCCACTCGCTAACCAAACAAAACCTAAAATTACTAAAACTAAAATTGCTTGTTTCCCACCGGATGAACTACCTCCAGGTAAAAATTTTTTTATTTTTTCTTGAAATTCTCTTATAATTTTATCAACATCTGGTGGCGTTGGACCTCTTCCTGAGCCATTACCGCCTCCGCCTCCTGGGGGTGTTCCCCAAGGACTGCCTCCACTTTGCTTAAAATCATCTGACATATGGCAATCTATATAATGTCTTTATGAAGAAAAACAAGTTAAGATCTAAAAATGCCAAAGGAAAAACCAGAATTAAGTGACGCAATGAGAGCTAAATTGAGTAAAAAAACACCAGAGAAAAATCCTATTAAGGGTTCTAAATTTACTATAGCAGTCTCTAGTGCAAAAGGGGGTGTTGGAAAATCTACTTTTGCAACAAATTTAGCCTTAGCCTTAAAAATTCTTGGATGTAAAGTTGGATTGCTAGATGCAGACATTTATGGTCCATCAATTCCTAAAATGCTTGGTATTAATGAAAAACCAAAAAGTGATGGGCAAAAATTAGACCCTATAATTAAATATGAAATTCAATGTATGTCTATAGGCTTCCTTACTGATCAGGAAACACCTATGATTTGGCGAGGACCTATGGTGACAAGCGCAATAAAAACTTTTACTCAAAAAGTAAATTGGAAGAATTTAGATTTTATAATAGTAGATATGCCACCAGGGACTGGTGACACACAGCTTACTTTTTCTCAAGAAATTAAAATGGATGGTGCAGTTATAGTATCAACACCTCAAGAAGTTGCTTTATTAGATGTTAAAAGAGGAATTAAGATGTTTGAAAAATTGAATGTTAAAATATTAGGGCTGATTGACAATATGAGTTATTTCATCGGTGATGATAAAAAAAAATATTATATTTTTGGAGATGGCGGTGTAAAAAAAACTGCTGAAGAATTCCAAATAGAGTTTTTAGGAGAAATTCCTATAAATCCTGATGTCGGTAAATCTGGTGATCAAGGAAAACCAATTGTTGAAGAAAAACCTGACCACGAAATATCAAAGATATATTTAAGTCTGGCAGAAAAAATAAAAACACAATATCTTTAATCTAACTCAAAACGATCTTTATAATTTTTCTTTAGATCTGAATTTTGTTTTTTTTTGTCTAATATGCAATTTCCTATGATTAAATAATCTAATTCTGTTCCCATAAAACAATTGAAAGCATCTGCTGGTGTATTGACTATTGGCTCACCTCTTACATTAAACGAAGTATTTATAATTACTGGACAGCCTGTTTTTTCTTTAAATTTTAAAATTAAATCATAAAAACGTTTATTATTTTTTGATGATACTGTCTGAATTCTGGCAGAATAATCAACATGTGTTACAGCCGGTATTTCTGATCTTTTAATATTTAATTTATTAATTCCAAATAATTTTTTTTGCTCGTCAGTCATTTCAATTTTTTTATCTAAATTGATATTAGCTACCAACAACATATAAGAACTATTCACATTCATATCAAACCAAACTGACAAATCTTCTTCAAGAACTGAAGGGGCAAAAGGTCTAAAGCTTTCTCTATATTTGACTTTCAAATTTAAATTTTTTTGCATTTTGTCAGACCTTGGGTCACCTAAAATTGATCGTCCTCCTAAAGCTCTAGGACCGAATTCCATTCTTCCTTGAAACCATCCAATTGCTTTTTCTTTGGATAAATAGTCGGATGTTTGATCAATCAAATCTTTATAATTTACAACCTCATAATTTGCACCTAAAGATTTTAATTCTTCTTCTATTTGATCTTGTGAAAATTCTGATCCCAAATAAGAACCCGCCATATCATCATCTGGATTTATAATTCTTTTATTTCCTTGATCGATATACCATAAGGCTAAGGCTGCCCCCAATGATCCACCGGCATCGCCAGCGGCTGGCTGTATCCAAATATTATCAAAGATTTTCTCTTTAAGAATTTTACCATTAGCTACACAATTTAATGCAACTCCACCTGCAAGACACAAATTCTTAATTTTATATTCATCACGTATTGCTTTTGTTAATTTTAGCATAATTTCTTCAGTAACTTTTTGAATGGACGATGCTATATCCATATGAAATTGTGTTAATTTCTCATTTTTTGGATCTCTAGGTTTTTGACCGAATAAATTATGGAAATGATCATTGGTCATTGTTAGACCTGTAGCATAATTAAAATACTTTTGGTTTAATCTAAACGATCCATCATCTTTAATATCTATCAATTTTTTTATTTTATCCTCATAAATAGGATTTCCGTAAGGAGCTAAGCCCATTAATTTATACTCTCCACTATTTACTTTAAATCCCGTGTAATAAGTGAAAGAAGAATAAAGAAGTCCCAACGAATGAGGAAAGTGAATTTCTTTCATAATATCTAAGTTGTTTCCTTTTCCTATTGCAACTGTGGTGGTAGCCCACTCACCAACACCATCAGCGGTTAATACAACAGCTTCTTCAAATGGCGATGGGAAAAAAGCACTTGCAGCATGACTTAAGTGATGATCTGAAAAAAAAATATTCTCATCGGATTTATAATTTTTATCATGTTCTTTAAGTTTGTTAAATAATAGATTTTTTTGAAATAATTTTTCTTTGATCCATAATGGCATTGCTTTGCTAAATGAAACAAATCCTTTAGGAGCAAATGCAACATAAGTTTCCAATAATCTTTCAAACTTTAAAAAAGGTTTTTCAAAAAAAACTATTTGATCAACCTCACTTAAATTTAAATTTGCATAACTTAGTACAAACTTAATTGCGTTTTTTGGATAACTTGGATCATGTTTCTTTCTTGTAAATCGTTCTTCCTGAGCAGCTGCAATTATTTCTCCATCTTTTAAAATACAAGCTGCACTATCATGATAAAATGCCGAAATACCTAAAATTGAAGTCATTTTAAGATTTAAAATATTGTATAAATAAATGGAGCTACAGCTGTGCCTTGTGTTAAAACTATCAAACCTCCAAATATTACTAAAAAAATAATTATTGGTAAAAGCCAATATTTTTTTCTTACTTTTAAAAATTCCAAAAATTCTCGGATAAAACTCATTTTAAAATTGATTTTTCATTTTACTTTTTGGACCATCTTTTTTAATCCAATAAGATCTGCTATTCGTATTATATTTTAAATTTAATATATCTTTTCTAAACAATCTCATTAGCAATCCTATGGGTGTCACTATAAGGTAAAAAATAATTCCCATTACTAATGGTGAAATCATTCTTCCAAGCAAAATTCCAAAATAAAACCATAATTTATTTAATGGTTTTAATATTTTTGAATTTAAAAGACCTAATAATAAAAATATTAATGAAGTAAATATTGACCAATATCTTATTTCATTATTTTCTAATAAAGGCCATAAACCAATTATTATAAAAACTAAGAAAAATACTATTCCAAAATTTTTATTTGAAGGTAATTTTTCCTTACTTTTCGTCATCAATTAAATCATCTTATCATTAAGATTAAATGCTTCCATAAGTTCATTCCATTCTCTTTTTGAAAGACCAGAGTCTTGAATTGAGATTTCTTCACCTTTTATTAATTTTTTAATAACCAACTTACCTTTTGCTGATATTTCAGTGCCACCCACTCTATAGTCCATAAATGCTTCATATGTAATGGGTACCCACTTTTTTAAAGTATCAAGCATTATATCTGCATAAACTCTTATTTCATATTGAGCATGATGATCAGCTCTTAATCTCAAAAAATTCATAAGATTTAATAAATCAGTTTTCCAATACCATTGTGTGTAAGTATTTAATGTTAAATTCATTCTAGCAAGCTCTCTGGCTAAACCTTTTTTATTTTCATCAATTGTTGATCCATCGTATCTTTCATTAAGCATTATTTCGTAATTCGCATAAGTTCTTTCTGCATCATCCTTTAAAAGTTTTAAAACTTCTTTTGCTTGGTCTCCTTCAAGAACATTTCCTCTTCCTTGTCTGTTACTTGTAGATTGAGCTGCTAGATTTTCTGAAGTTGGTAAATAAAATTCTTTATCTAAAATTGAATATCTTGCTGAATATTCATTTACATTAGCTGTCCTATGTCTAATCCATTGTCGAGCTATAAATATAGGTAACTTAATATGGTATTTGATTTCACACATCTCAAAAGGAGTACTATGCCAATGACGCATCAAATATTTTATCAAGCCAGAGTCTGTTGAAACTTGTTTTGTCCCTTTTCCATATGAAACCCTAGCAGCTTGAACTATTGAAGTATCATCACCCATATAATCAACTACTCTTACAAAACCATGATCAAGAGCTGGAATTGCATCATAAAGAATTTTTTCTAATTCGGGTGAGATTACTCTTTTTGTATTATTAGTTTGAGATTGCTGATTTTTTATTTCTTTGAGTTGTTCTTTAGTTAATTTCATGATTGTTATTGAATCTCTTGTAATTCCTTTTATATTAATAAGGTTGGTTTTCCAACTATGACGATAAACGAATTTCGTAATAACCATTGCGGACGTGGGGGCAGTACCCACCACCTCCACCATTTACAACTTATGGGGGTGAACTAGATTCGACGGGTGACTAAAGGCTATTCTTTCGTTCGGAATTGTTCCTCCGTAAAGGGCTAATTTATAATTGCTAACGAAAGTTATGCACTTGCTGCTTAATTAATTATTTAATTAAGTAAACGGGGTTTGGGGCACCTGGCAACAGAACGCCCCTTTTAAAGTTCAAAAATTAAATTGTAATGATGATAATTGTTAAAAAAACTTTTCTTAAGTTAATCAGTATCCCAAAAAAGTTATATTATAAATTTTTTTCAAAATTTTTTGAGGGTAAAATTCAATATTATGATCGTCACCAATCTTATAAAGATTATATAAAAAAACAAATAGAAAAAACTGAAGATCCAAAGAGAATTGCTAAATGGACTGGTGTTGAATGGGAAAAAAAAATTTTAGGTTTTAGAAATTTATTTGATCGAAATAAAGATTATCTTAAGAATAAGGAAAATGCTATTTGTCTTGGGGCAAGAACAGGTCAAGAAGTTTTAGTCTTACAAGAATTAGGTCTTAAAGCAGTTGGATTAGATCTAGTTCCATTTCCACCATACACAATTCAAGGTGATATACATAGTATACCATTTAAAGATGGAGAATTTGATTTTGTATTTACTAATATATTTGACCATTCTCTCTACCCAGAAAAATTTGTTTCAGAAATTGAGAGAATTTCTAAAAAAAATTCGCATATTATAATAAACCTTCAGTTGAACAATCCTGGAGATGATTATTCTGAAAATTTGATAAACGATCCAAAAAGTGTAGAAAAAATGTTTAAAAATTCAGAACTTATAATCTCGAGAAAAATAAAAAATACTTTTGATGAAATGAATTATGAGTTTGTTTTACAGAAAAATTAATAAATTAATTTTTCTTTAACTCAGCTTGTGCAGCAGCCAGTCTTGCTATCGGGACTCTATATGGCGAACAAGAAACATAATTTAAACCCGCACTTGAGCAGAAATCTATACTTTTCGGATCACCTCCATGCTCACCACAAATTCCTAATTTAATTTTTTTGTTTTGTTTTTTCCCATTATTTACAGCAATATTTATTAAATCTTTAACACCTTCATCAATGGAAACAAATGGATCAATACTAAATATCTTATTCTCTATATAATCATTTAAAAACTTTCCGCTATCATCTCTACTTATTCCAAAAGTTGTTTGGGTCAAATCATTGGTTCCAAAACTAAAAAATTCTGCATGCTTTGCAATATCCTTGGCCTTGATTGCTGCCCTTGGTAATTCAATCATTGTACCTACTAGAAAGGCAATTTTAACTCTTTTTTCATCTTGTACCTTTTTTGCAGTTTTTATAACAAGATCCTTCATAATTTTTATTTCTGCTTCTGTTGAAACCAGTGGGATCATTATTTCAGGAAAAGCTGATTTATATTTATTTTTTTTTAAATCTGTTAAAGCTTCAAAAATTGCTCTACATTGCATTTCGTAAATTTCTGGAAAAGAAATACCTAATCTACAACCCCTATGACCTAACATTGGATTTTGTTCATGCAGTTCGTCGATTCTTGACCTCACCTCATTGACATCAGCTTCAATAACCTTTGCTATCTCTAAAATTTCTTTTTCGGATTTTGGTAAAAACTCATGCAGAGGTGGGTCTAACAATCGGACAGTTACGGGAAGACCACGCATAATTTTAAATATCTCCATAAAATCTTTTTTTTGGTGAGGTAAAAGTTTTTTTAAAGCTTTTGCCCTATCTTCTAATGTTTTAGATAAAATCATTTCTCTTACAGACAAAATTCTTTCTTCATCAAAAAACATGTGCTCAGTCCTACAAAGGCCTATTCCCTCTGCTCCAAAATCTCGAGCAATTTTTGTATCTAAAGGTGTTTCAGAATTTGTACGAACTTTTAGTTTTCTAATATTGTCTGCCCATCCCATTAATTTTGAGAAATCCCCCGATATCTCGGGTTTTATAGTTGGAACTTTTCCTAAAATTACCCTTCCAGTAGATCCATCAATTGTAATTATATCACCCTCTTTAACTTCAACAGATGATGTCTTAAAAACTTTATTACCATAATCAATATCAATTTCACTAGAACCAGAAACACAAGGTCTACCCATCCCTCTGGCAACGACTGCAGCATGACTTGTCATCCCACCTCTTGCTGTTAAAATACCTTTTGCAGCATGCATTCCTTGTATGTCCTCTGGAGAAGTTTCTACTCTAACTAAAATTGTATCTTGCATCATATCATTCAGTCTTTCAGCTTCTTCTGATGAAAATACTACTTTACCACTTGAAGCTCCAGGTGATGCAGGTAAACCATTAGCAATCACTTTTATTAAACTTTTTTCATCTAAAGTTGGATGTAAAAGTGTATCGAGAGAGTTTGGATCTATTCTAAGAATAGCCTCATTTTTAGATATAAGTTTTTCTTTAACCATATCGACTGCAATTTTTACAGCAGATTTTGAAGTTCTTTTTCCAGATCGAGTTTGTAAAATCCAAAGTTTATCATTTTCAATTGTAAACTCTACATCTTGCATATCTCTATAATGTTTCTCTAATTTCCTTAAAATCTTTTGTAACTCGTTAAAAGCTTTTGGCATAGATTCCTGCATTGAGAGTTTTTTTTCTTTAGCTTCTATTCTTGATTTTTTGGTTATGTGTTGCGGTGTTCTTGTACCTGCTACAACATCTTCTCCCTGAGCATTAATTAAATATTCTCCATAAATATCATTCGAACCATTTGAAGGGTTCCTCGTAAAAACAACTCCAGTTGCACTATTATTTCCCATATTTCCAAATACCATTGATTGAACATTAACAGCAGTTCCCCATTCAGATGGAATTTGATTTAATTTTCGATATATTTTTGCTCTATTACTTTCCCAGGATAAAAATACAGCTCCAATGGCTCCAAATAATTGATTATATACATCTTGGGGAAAATCTTTCTTAGTTCTTTCCTTAACAGTGTTTTTAAAATCTTTAATTAAACCATCCCAGTCATTTTCATCTAAATCTGTATCTAATAAAACTCCTTTTGTTAATTTGTAATTTTCTATCAACTCCTCAAAATGATAGTTTTCGACACCCATTACAACGTTTGCATACATTTGAATAAATCTTCTATAGCTATCTTTTGCAAATCTACCATTTAATGTTTTTTTTTCTAATGCAACGACTGTTTTATCATTTAGACCAAGATTTAAAATTGTATCCATCATACCTGGCATTGAAACTCTTGCACCTGATCTTACAGATAATAATAAAGGATTTTTTAAATCCCCAAATTTTTTATTTACATCATTTTCAATCACTCTTAATTCTTTCTTAATTTCACCTATTAATTTTGAAGTTAATTTCTTTTTATTTTTATAAAAAATCTCACAAACATTAGTTGATATTGTAAATCCTGGTGGCACAGGTAAACCCATCCTTCCCATTTCTGACAAATTTGCGCCTTTACCACCTAAGAAATTTTTAGGATTCTTTATTTTCTTAGAATTTTTAGATTTAAAATTTAAAATTAATTTATTCATTATTTGCTTTCTATAATCGAAAAATTTATAAAATTTTGAAAGGATTTACATAACATATTTATTAGCTCTAATCTGTTTTTTCTTAATGTTTCATTTTCTTCATTAACTTTCACATTATCTAAAAACTCAAAAACTTCCTTCTTTGTGTCTGCTAAAATCAATAATGATTGATCATAATTCTCATCGTTAGCAATAGTTGAATAATATTTTTTTATCTCAATGACTTTTTTATATAAATTTTGCTCAAAATCAGTTTTAAAAATACCAGGGTCAGTTGTATTAGATATTTCTATTTTATTATTTTTCAATTCACCATCTAATATATTTGAGGCTCTTTTAAAACTCGAAATTATATCTAAACCAGTCTTACTATTAATAATTTTATTAAAGCTTTTTGCTTTTTCGAAAGCAGAGAATAGATTGTCTGGTGAAAAAGAAACTATTGAAGCCTCAATTATATCAAAACGAATTTGCTTTTCTTTTAAATAGTATTTAAATCTATCTTTTAAAAAATTATTTAAATCTATTTGTAAATCTTTATTTTTAAAATCGAAACCTTGATCCTGAAATAAATTTGAGGAATAAACTAATAAATCTCTCAATTTCAAATTTTTTTTGTTTTCAATTATTATCCTTATTATACCTAAGGCAATTCTTTTAAGTGCAAATGGATCTTTTGAACTTGTAGGTTTTTCATTTATGCCAAAAAAACCAACTAAAGTATCAATCTTATCAGTAATTGATAAAGCTATACTAAACGGTTTTTTTGGAATTTTAGAATCTAATCCAACAGGCAAGTATTGTTCAGTTATTGCTAATGATATATCTTTATCAAATCCTTGTTGATTTGAAAAATATCCACCTAGAATACCCTGTAATTCTGGGAATTCTCCAACTAAGTCAGAGGTTAAATCAGTTTTACAAATTGAGGCTAACAACTCAACTTTATCTTTACTGATTAATAATTCATCTGAAATCATTCCACCCAGTTTTCTCATTCTTTGAACTTTGTCAAAATATGAACCCAATCCTGTAAAAAAGTTCATAAATTTTAATTCTGATACTTTTTTTAGTAAATTTTGTTTTTTATTTTTATTCCAAAAAAAAGCTGCATCACTTAATCTAGCTTCAACAACTCGTTCATTTCCCTCTTTAATCAAACCTTTTTTATCTTTTCTGTTGGCGACTATTAAAAATTCATTAGTTACATTGTTTTTATCATCTAAAGTGGGAAAATATTTTTGATGACCCTGCATTGTTAAGGATAGTATTTCTTGAGGTATAGATAAAAATTTTTTATCAAAACTACATAATAAAATATTTGGGTTATCAACTAAATCTACTACTTCATTGAATAATTTTGGATTATCCTGAATTGTAAATTTTCTTTTTTTTGATATTTTTAAAAATTCTTTAAAAATTATTTTTTTTCTCTTATTTTGGTCAACAATTATTCCTTGTTTATAAAAAAATTTCTCATAGGATTTAAAGTCTTTAAAAATTTTTTTCTTATCTTCAAAATCTTTATCAATGAAGGTAGAGTTTGATGATATAATATGGTGAAATTTAAATTCTATAATTCTTTTATCAAATACTGATAAAACTGATTTGAGTGGTCTTCCCCAATTTAAATCAAATTCCCCCCATTTCATTGATTTTTTCCATTTATAATCATCAAGTACCTTTGGAATAAATTCACCTAATAGTTCGTGAGTTTTGAGTGTTTTAGATTTTGTCTTATAAAAATAAAATTCTCCTTTCTCAGTTTTTTTTTTATACAAATCTTTTTTTTCAATTGTATTTGATCTTATAAATCCCTCTAATGCTTCATCATTAGCATTAATTTTTGGACCTTTAATTTCATCAGATTTAATCTTGATTTCTTTATCTAAATTTTCAAATACTACTAATAATCTATTTGGTGTAGACAATGAAAAACTTTTTTTTGAATTGATAGATTTTTTCAAAAAAAATTTTCGAAATTCCTCCAAAATTTTTTCACGTAAGTTTTTTTGAAGTCCTGCAGGAATTTCTTCACTGAAAAGCTCTAAAAAAAATTCTGACATTTTATTCTTGAGTATCAATCCAAACCGAGGCAGCAGATTTAGTTATCTCTCTAATTCTTGAAATATATTCTGCTCTCTGAGCAACACTTATTGCTCCACGAGCATCTAGTATATTAAATACATGACTTGCCTTTAAACATTGATCATAGGCTGGCAAAGAAATTTTTTTTTCAATTAATGATTTAGCTTCACTTTCTAACATTTCGAATATTTTAAATAAATTTTCAATATTTGCATACTCAAAATTGTAGGCAGAAAACTCTCTCTCAGATTGATGAAAAACATCTCTATATTTTATATCCTCGTTATTCCAAATCAAATCATAAACATTTTTTTTTTGTTGAGTAAACATGCAAATTCTTTCAAGGCCATATGTAATTTCAACAGAAACAGGTTTACATTCAAAACCAGCCATTTGTTGAAAATAAGTAAATTGAGTTATTTCCATACCATCACACCAAACTTCCCAACCAAGTCCTGCTGCGCCTAAAGTTGGGCTTTCCCAATCATCTTCAACAAATCTTATATCGTGATTTTTATGATCAATACCAATTACTGATAAACTTTTTAAAAAAAGTTTTTTTATATTTGTAGGAGAAGGTTTTATGATTACTTGAAACTGATAGTAATGTTGAAGTCTATTAGGATTATCTCCATATCTTCCATCAGTTGGTCTCCTTGATGGTTGCACATAGGCTGCTTTCCATGGTTTAGGTCCAAGTGATCTTAAAGTAGTTGCTGGGTGAAATGTCCCTGCACCTACTTCAATGTCGTAAGGCTGTAAAATTATACATCCTTGCATACTCCAAAACTTTTGGAGATTTAATATTATATCCTGAAAAGTTTGAAACTTATCTTTTTTTTTTTTATAGACCATATTTTTGCCAAATAGATTTTTCATCTAGTATATTTGCAAACTGATCTAAATGATCATTTGATGATGATAATTTTTTGCTCAACCAGCTTTTTGGTTTTTCAAATTTTTTAATTATGACATCTTCTCCAAACTTTTCTCTTAGTACCTGACTTGCATCACCAATTTCATCTATCAAACCAAGATCTTTTGCTTTAGTTCCAGACCAAAATTCTCCTGAAAACAATTCTAATTCTGATTTCTTAAGTTTAGAACCTCTGCTATTTTCAACAACGTTAATAAAATCTTTATGCAGGTCTAATTGAATATTCTTTAATCTATCAATATCCTCTTTTTTTTCCTCTAGGAAAGGATCTAGAGTACTTTTATTTTTTCCTGCAGTGTGAATTCTTCTTTCAACTCCAATTTTTTTTATCAATTCTGTGAAACCAAAAGATGAATAAATTACACCTATAGAACCAATAATTGAGCTTGAGTTTGCATAAATTTGATCACCAGCACATGCAATTAAATAACCCCCTGATGCGGCCACATCTTCAGCAAAAACTATTACTTTTTTTTTATTTTTTTTTGCTTGCTGTCTTATAAGATTATAAATTAAATGAGATTGGACAGGAGATCCACCTGGTGAGTTAATAGTTATAGCAACACATGGGGCCTTTTTTAGAGAAAATGCCTTTAAAATAATCTCCTCTTGACCAGAAAAATCTATACCTTGTTTAAATTTACCAACATTTCCAATAACACCAATTAATTTTATGTGTGGAATAATTTTTTTTTTTTTAAAAAATGATAGCATCTACAATATTTATAGAATTTTTTTAATAATATAAAGACACCTTATAATTGAAGATTTAGGTGCGTCAATTGATAAGTATCAAATGAAACCTATTATACTAATTTGCTCAATAAATGGGAAGTGTAATCCAATTAAAAAATCAAGTTAACAATTCTTATTTTCAACTAAAAAATTCAGTTGAAGATAAATTAATTTTAGTTGAGGAAAAGATCAAGTCAAAATTAGTTAGTAATGTTGAATTGGTTCAAAAGATGACTGACTACCATCTCAATACTGGTGGAAAAAGATTGAGAGCATTATTAACATTGGGTTCTGCAAAGCTATGCGGTTATTCAAAGGGAGTAAGAGATATAAATTTAGCTGCTTGTGTTGAATTAATTCATGCAGCTACTTTAATGCACGATGATGTAATCGATAACGGCTCAATAAGAAGAGGAAAAAAAACATTAAATAAAATTTGGGATAACCATTCTTCAGTTTTAATTGGAGACTATCTTCTTAGTAGATGTTTTGAAATGATGGTTGAAGATGGAAATATTGAGGTTTTGAAATTATTATCATCAACTTCTTCAAAGATTGCTCAGGGAGAGATTTTGCAACTCCAACATAAAGGAGAAGTAGATATGTTAGAGGAAACTTATTTAAAAATAATATCAGCTAAAACTGCTGAATTATTTGCTGCAGCTACAAAAGTTGGGGCGATATTATCAAATACAAAAACTAAAGAAAAAGAAGCTTTAGAATTTTATGGAAGAAATTTAGGTCTAACATTTCAAATAGCTGATGATACTTTAGATTATAATTCAGAGCTGAAATCATTTGGAAAAAAAATTGGTCAAGATTTTTATGAAGGAAAAATAACTCTACCAATTATTTTATTATTTCAAAAAGCAAATTTATCAGAAAAAGATAAACTTAAAAAAACTTTTTTAAAAATAGTCAGAGATGAATATGATTTAAATTATACTTTTTCTTTGATTAAAAAATATGATATTATTAAAGAATGTTACCAAAAAGCAAATCATTATATAAGTTTAGCATCAAACTCTCTTACAATTTTTCAAGATAGTGAAGAAAAAACAACTCTTAAAAATTTAACTTCTTTTAGTCTCTCTAGAAATTTTTAAGGGTTTAGAAGTTTTTTTATCCAATTATTATTCTCATCTAAAATATATTTTAACCTCTCATGAATTCTATTATCTCCGTCTAACCAAAATTCAATACTAGATGGTTTTAAATTCCAACCAGACCAATGTTTTGGTCGCGGTACATTTTCTTGATCTTTAAATTTTTTTTTAAAGTCCTCTATTCTTTTGATAAGATCATCTCTTTTTTCTAAAACAGTACTTTGCCTAGATGCCCAAGCTCCAATTCTACTTTCATATGCTCTTGAATTATAATACGCATCTGCAATTTCATCATCGACTTGTTTTAATTTTCCAACTATTCTTATTTGTCTAAGAAGACTTTTCCAATGAAAACACATAGTAGCATTAGGGTTTTCTTTTATTTCATTTCCTTTTTGACTATTAAGATTTGTATAAAAAATAAATCCATCATTATCAAAATCTTTAAGAAGAACCATCCTAACGGAGGGTACACCATCTTTGCTTGAAGTTCCTAAAGCTAAAGCATTAGGGTCATTTATCTCTTTCTTTTTAGCTTCCTCAAACCAATTTTCAAATAATTCAAAAGGATTTTCAAGATCTAAAAAGCATTTATTAAGCCCAAGTGTATTTTTTTGATTCATAATTTTAACAAAATAATCTATACAATATAAATAATGTCATTTAATACTTTTGGAAAGGTTTTTCGTTTCACAACATGGGGAGAGTCTCATGGCCCAGCAATTGGCTGTATAATTGATGGTTGTCCACCATTAATTCGATTAAAAGAGCAAGATATTCAAAAAGAATTGGATAAAAGGAAACCTGGACAATCAAAATTTACTACACAAAGAAAAGAGAGTGACAAAGTTCAAATTCTCTCAGGAATATTTGATGGAAAAACTACTGGAACCCCAATTTCACTAATAATATACAATGAAGACATGCGCTCAAAGGATTACAAAGATATAAAAGATAAATTTAGGCCTGGTCACGCAGATTTTACATATTTTAAAAAATATGGAATCAGAGATTATAGAGGTGGTGGTAGATCATCTGCTAGAGAAACTGCTGCTAGAGTTGCTGCGGGGGCAATTGCAAAAAAAGTTTTAGAAAAAAAATTAGGAAAAAAATTTAGAATTTCTGGGGCTGTAACACAACTTGGTATTCTTGGGTGTGATACATCAAAATGGGAGGATAAAATAATTAATAAAAATCCATTTTTTTGTCCTGACAAATCAATGATAAATTTATGGGAAAAATATTTATTAAGTATCAGAAAAGCAGGCTCATCTTGTGGTGCAATTATTGAGGTAAGAGCTAACGGAGTTCCTGCTGGATTAGGTGCACCAATTTATTCTAAACTAGATTCTGATATAGCATCAGCTATGATGAGTATTAACGCAGTCAAAGGTGTAAACATAGGATCAGGAATGAACTCTGCTCAATTATCTGGTGAAGAAAACTCTGATGAAATTTTCCAAAAAAATAGAAAATTAAAATTTAAATCTAATAATGCAGGAGGTATTCTTGGTGGTATTTCATCTGGACAGCAAATTATAGTTTCTTTTGCAGTCAAACCAACCTCTTCAATTTTAAAAAGTAGAAAAACAATTGATAAATTTGGAAAAAATACGTCGATATCTGTTAAAGGAAGACATGATCCTTGTGTTGGTATTAGAGCTGTTCCTGTGGGTGAAGCAATGCTATCTTGCGTTTTATTAGATCATTATCTGATGAATAAAGCTCAATGTGATTAAATTTTTTACTTTTGTTTTTGCAAAATAATATTTGAATTTAAAAGATCCAAAATTTTATCCTCAATAGAATTTGAGTCAAGATTTGCATCTTTATACATATTGTCAGGTGTGTCCTGGTTGATAAAAAAATCAGGCAATGTAAGTGATCTAAATTTTAAACTTGTGTCTAAAAGACCTTTTTTAGATAAAAAATCAACTACATGTGAACCAAAACCACCTATTGAGCCTTCTTCAATTGTCATTATAGCCTCATGGGTAGTTGCTAGTTGCCATATTAGGTTCTCATCTAATGGTTTTGCAAATCTTGCATCGACAATCGTAATATCTACTCCTTTCTTTTGAAGATTTTCAGAAGCTTTAAAAGTTTCTCTCAATCTCGCACCAAAATTTAATACCGCTAATTTTTTTCCATCTTTAACTATTCTTGATTTTCCTATTTCAATTGTTTCATTTATAGTTGGTAAAATAGCCCCGGTCCCTACTCCTCTAGGATATCTGAATGCACAGGGTCTATCATTAATTTCCGTTGAGGTATTTATCATTCTTACAAGTTCAGCCTCATCACTCGCTGCCATAACAACAAAGTTAGGTAATGTGGATAAATAAGTTGTATCAAAACTTCCTGCATGAGTAGGTCCGTCTGCACCAACTAGACCAGCTCTATCGATAGCAAATCTTACTGGCAAACTTTGAATAGCTACATCATGAACAACTTGATCATAAGCTCTTTGTAAAAAAGTCGAATAAATTGCAGCGTACGGTTTATAATTTTCTGTAGCTAAACCAGCAGCAAATGTAATTGCATGTTGTTCTGCAATTCCAACATCAAAAGCTCTATCAGGAAACTCTTTTTTAAATAAATCTATTCCAGTTCCATTCGGCATAGCTGCTGTAATTGCCACAATTTTACTATCTTTTTTAGCATGTTGGATCAGAGTATTAGCAAATACTTTTGTATAAGACGGCGCAGAACTTGAACCTTTTATTTGCTCGCCAGTCTTCACATTAAATTTGGAAACACCATGATAATTATCTTTAGCTTTTTCTGCATATGAATAACCTTTTCCTTTTTTCGTTTTAATATGAATTAATATTGGACCTTCATGTTTTGTGTCTCTAGCATTTTTTAAAATTGGTACTAAAGAATTAAGATCATGACCATCGATTGGACCAATATAATAAAAACCCAAAGAACTAAATAATGTTCCTCCTGTTACAGCAGATCTTAATAAATCTTCAGCTTTACTTGCTTTAGCACTAAACCTTTTAGAAAAAGCAGATGTGATCAATTTGATCGTTTCTCTCAGACTAAAATAAATTTTACCAGAAAAAATTTTTGCTAAGTAGGTTCCCATTGCACCAACTGGTCTTGAAATCGACATATCGTTATCATTTAAAATAACAATCATTTTTGTTTTTGATGCACCTGCGTTATTCATGGCCTCGTAAGCCATTCCTGCACTAATTGCACCATCTCCAATCACAGCAATAACATTGTCTGATTTATTTGAAAGTTTATTAGCCTCTGCTATTCCAAGAGCAGAAGATATCGATGTAGAACTATGTGCTGCTCCAAAAGGATCATATTCGCTCTCTGATCTTTTTGTAAAACCTGATAGGCCACCTCCTTGTCTTAAAGTTCTAATTTTGTCTCTTCTTCCAGTTAAAATTTTATGTGGATAACATTGGTGACCTACATCCCAAATTAATTTATCTTTTGGAGTATCAAAAATATAATGTAACGCAACAGTTAATTCTACTACTCCAAGGCTTGCTCCTAAATGTCCACCAGTAATCGATACTGCATCAATCATTTCCTCTCTCAATTCATCAGCAACCTTTTGCAATTTAGACTCTGGTATTTTTTTAAGATCTGATGGAAAATTTATTTGATCTAAAAAATTAAAGTTTTTTGTCATTTATTTCTATTCAAAATATAATTTAAAGTTTCTAATAAATCTTTCGACTTTAAGCCATATTTTTTTGTTTTAATATTAATTTTTAAAATTAAATTTTGGGCATATTTAATAGTATTTTTATATCCCAGTAAACTAATTAAAGTAGCCTTTCCTTTTTTTTTATCTTTCCCTGTTTTTTTTCCAGCTACTAATGAAGAACTTCTGTGATCAATTAAATCATCAGCAACTTGAAAAAGTAATCCAATATCAGCTCCTAAATCTTCGAACTTTTTTATTTCTCTTTTATTTTTTTTCTTAATTATAAGTGGAGCAATACAACAAAAGCTAAAAAGTTTTCCAGTTTTTTTAATTTCCATTTCTATAATTTTTTTTTTTGAAATCTTCTTATGTTCATAGTCTAAATCTAAAAATTGACCTCCGGCTATACCCAAATGACCAGAACATTGGGAAATTTGATTTATTAAAGAATTTTTAACTTTTTCATTTAGATTTAAATTTTTATAACTCAAAATTTCAAAAGCCATTGTCAAAAGAGAATTGCCTGCAAGAACAGCGGTTGACTCACCAAATTTAATATGAGTAGAAGGTTTTCCTCTCCTAAGTTTATCATTATCCATGCAGGGCAGGTCATCATGAATTAATGAATAGGCATGAATACATTCAACTGCAGCACCAATAATAATTAAAGATTTATAGTTTATGTTAAATATTGATCCAACATCAATTAGTATCTTTGATCTAATTTTTTTTCCTCCTGAAAATAAACCATAATTCATCGGAATTATTAAGTCTGATTTTTTTTGTTTATTAATAAAATTTTTCAAAAAAAAGTTTGTGTCTTTTGCTATCTTATTTAATTTATTTTGCATTTTTTTTTGAGGTAATCTTTAATATCTTTTCTTTTGTTTTTTCATTAATATTTCTTACGTCCTTTTGAAATTTTTTTTCAATAATTGAATTAAGTTTTAATAAATTCTGATAATTTTTAATTGAATTTTCTAAATTTTTTTGATTTTCTAATTCTTCTATCATTTTATTTGCCTCTCTTGTGAGATCTTCAAGAGATAATGTATTATAATCATTTGGTAAATTTTTATCTTTCATATATTACTCTGAGATAATACATGAAAATTAATCTTGCAAATATTAAAAAAGCTAAAAAAATACTAGATACAGGAGATTGTGTAGCTGTACCCACTGAAACTGTTTATGGATTAGCTGGCAATGCATACTCAGACAAGGCCTGTAAAAAAATATTTAGATTAAAAAAAAGACCTAAATATAACCCTCTCATAGTTCATTATTACAACTTACTAAGATTAAAAAAAGATTGTGATTTAAATGAAAACTTTTTTAAACTCTATAAAAAATTTTGTCCAGGACCAATCACATTTGTTTTAAACTTAAAAAAGAAATCAAGAATTTCAAAATTTGTTACAAATGGAAAGAATTCTCTTGCAGTAAGATTTCCAAAACATCCTATTGCAAGAAACTTACTCAGTACATTGGAATATCCATTTGCAGCACCGAGTGCAAATTTATCCTCCAAAATTAGTGCAGTTTCTGCCGCAGATGTTGAAGAAGATTTTGGAAAAAAAATCAGACTAATCCTTGACGGAGGTAAATCTTCAATTGGAATTGAGTCCACAATTATAGACTTAAGAAAAAAACCAATTATTTTGAGATTAGGTGGACTTAAAATTTCAAGTATTTCAAAGGTAATAAAAAAGAAAATAAAGCTAAATATAAATCCTCAAACAGTTTTGTCACCTGGTCAATCAAAATTACATTATTCTCCAGGTTTACCCATTCGACTCAATGCGAAAAATATAAATAAAAATGAAGCTGGGCTATTTATTAAAAAAAATAAAAAACATAAAAAAAATAATTTTTATTTATCAAAAAATGGAAATTTAGGTGAAGCTGCAAAAAATTTATATTCAACTCTAAGAAAAATTAAAAAAAGTAAATATAAGACTATTGCAGTAACTAAGATACCAAATTTTGGTTTGGGCAAAGCAATAAATGATAGATTGATAAGGGCTTCAAAATACTAATGACATATCCATTGGAAGTTATAAATTTAGATAAAGACTATAATAATAAAAAAGCTGTAAAAAATATATCATTTAGAATTAATAAAAATGAAATTGTCGGTCTTCTTGGACCTAATGGATGTGGTAAGACAACCACTATTGGAATGATATTAGGTTTGTTAAAACCATCTAAGGGAAAAATTTTAATCAATGGAGAGGAAATTGAAAAAAAAAGAGTTAAAATTTTAGATCAACTAAATTTTATTTCACCTTATATAGAACTTCCAAAAAAATTAACTGTTAAACAAAATTTAGAAGTTTATGCAAGACTTTATGATATTGAAAACCTTAAAAAAAAAATTGATTATCTAACAGAAGAACTTAAATTAAATGACTTACTATATAAAATAACGGGTGAACTTTCATCAGGTCAAAAAAATAGAGTTAGTTTAGCTAAATCAATTATAAATGATCCAAAAGTTTTACTACTTGATGAACCTACAGCATCACTAGATCCTGAAACAGGAGACTACGTAAGAGATTTTTTACAAAAATATCAAAAAAAAAACGAAACCTCAATTCTTCTTGCGTCACATAATATGTTAGAAGTTGAGAGATTATGTTCAACTGTTTTAATGATGAACAAGGGATCTATTGTTGATCATGGAACTCCTGCAGAACTTATTAAAAAACATGGACGTAAAAATATGGAGGAAGTTTTTTTAAAAATAAATAAGGAAATATCATGAATTTAAATAAAATGTATGGTTTGTTTTTAAGACACTTTTATTTGATAAAAGGATCTCTTCCAAGAATTTTAGATTTGATTTATTGGCCGACAATACAAATTATTTTATGGGGATTTATTTCAAAATTTTTTTCAATCTATAGTGATTATTATAATAATACTATTGGAATTATTCTTACTTGTGCAATACTTTATGACATCCTTTTTAGATCAAGCATTAGTTTCAATATGCTTTTTTTAGAAGAAATTTGGAGCAGAAACTTCACCAATTTATTTATCGCTCCTCTAAGATTAAAAGAAATAATTATTTCATTAATTTTTACAGCTTTAATAAGAACTTTAATCGGTTTAGTGCCAGCTATAATTTTAACTTCACCCTTATTTGGTGTTTCTATTTTAAAATTAGGATTGCCGTTGCTATTGTTATTTTTAAGCTTATATATTTTTGGGATAACTTTAGGATTATTTGTAAGTGCTGGTTTAATTAGATTTGGCCCCTCTTTTGAAAATATTGCTTGGTCATCCCTTTTTTTATTAGCACCACTGGGATGTATATATTACCCTATTGATATATTACCACATTTTTTTCAAATAGTAGCAAAAGCATTACCATTAGTTTACATTTTTGATGAAACAAGAAATATCCTACTAAATAACTTCATAGATTATGAAAATTTAAAATATGCGTATTTGCTAAATCTAATCTATTTGGGTTGTGGCATTATATTATTTTACTACTCGTTTATAAAAGCGCGTGTGAAAGGAACATTAATTAATATGGGGGAATAATTTGGTGCGCCTGCTAGGAGTCGAACCCAGAACCTCCTGATCCGAAGTCAGGCGCTCTATCCAATTGAGCTACAAGCGCATATAATATTAATATATCATTTTATGGAAAAAAAAATAATATTGATTGTTAAGGATAGTGAAAAAGATATTAGAGTTGACACTTTTATTAATAAAAAAGAAAGTAAAATAAGTAGAACAAGAATAAAAAACCTTATTTTAGATAAAAAATTAAAAATAAATAGTAAGATAGTTACTAACCCGTCAAAAAAAATCTCTCTAGGCGACAATATATGTCTTATTTTGCCTGAACCAAAAAGGGGTTCTCTAAAACCATACAAATTTAAATTAGATATAGTTTATGAGGATAAACATGTCATTGTTATAAATAAACCATCTGGAATAGTAATGCATCCTGGGGCTGGAAATTTTGACAATACAATCGTTAACGCGTTAATAAATTACGATAAAAACTCTCTCTCAAATATAGGAGGTGAACTTAGACCTGGTATAGTTCATAGAATTGATAAAGATACCTCGGGCTTAATTGTAATAGCAAAAAATAATCAATCTCATGAATTTTTATCAAATCAATTTAATAAACACACTATTAAAAGAGTCTATCAATTATTAGTTTGGGGACGATTAAGACCATCAAAAGGAACAATTAAAACATTTATCACTAGAAGCTCTAGAAATAGACAAATGATGGAAGTGAGTTTCGCTAAAGGTAAAAAAGCTATAACTAACTATAAAACTTTAAAAGTTTTTGAAAACAAAGAAACTCCAACACTTAGTTTGTTAGAATGTGAACTAGAAACTGGAAGAACACATCAAATACGAGTACATATGAATTACCTGGGTAATAGTATTGTAGGAGATAATACTTACAGAAAAAAATTTAAAAAATTAAAAAATATCAATCCAGTATTAGAAAAAAGATTAACAAATTTAAACAGACAATTTCTTCATGCTAAAACTATTGGCTTTATCCACCCAGAGAATAACAAAGAAATGATTTTTAGCTCAAATTTGCCACAAAATCTTGAAATAATTTTAGAAATGCTAAGAAATACGTGTAAATAAAATATTGAAAAATGAAAAAAATAAATTAGATAAAAGCTCATGAATGCAACTATTAACAATAACTTGCCAACAATAAGTAATGAAGGGGGGTTATCCGCCTACCTCGATCAAATTAAAAAATTTCCCATGTTGGATGCAGAGGAAGAATATATGCTTGCAAAAAATTGGAAAACAACAGGAAATATTAAATCTGCAGAAAAACTTGTTACTAGTCATTTGAGATTAGTTGCGAAGATTGCTATGGGATATAAAGGATATGGTTTGCCTGTAAACGAAATGATTTCGGAGGGTAATATTGGATTAATGCAAGCTGTCAAAAAATTTGAACCTGAAAAAGGTTTTAGGCTAGCAACTTATGCAATGTGGTGGATTAAAGCTTCAATTCAAGAATATATTTTAAGATCATGGAGTTTAGTTAAAATTGGGACAACAACAGCTCAGAAAAAACTTTTCTTTAACCTAAAGAAGCTAAAAAATCAAATTGCTCCTCAATCAGAGGGTGATTTAAGAAACGAACATGTAGAAAAAATTGCAAATAAATTAGATGTTAGCAAAGAAGAAGTTGTTTCTATGAATCGTAGATTATCTGGTAAAGAATTTTCTTTAAATGCACAAGTTGGTGAAGATGGAGACGAATGGCAAGATTGGTTGGTTGATAAACAATTAGATCATGATTTAAAATTTGCACAACACGAAGAAATGGAACAAAGAAAAGATTTATTAAAAGATTCAATAAAAGTTCTCAATGATAGAGAGAAAGAAATTTTATACTCGAGAAGACTTAATGATGATCCTGTAACTCTAGAGGATTTAAGTAAAAAATATAAGATAAGTAGAGAGAGAGTTAGGCAGATTGAAAATAAGGCCTTTGAAAAGCTACAAAAACATATGTTATTGTTAGCTAAGTCTAAAAACTTATTACCAGCTAATTAAATTTCAAACGGATTTTCAATTAATATTGTGTCCTCTCTTTCAGGACTAGTAGATACACTTGAAATTTTAGCTCCAACAAAATCCTCAATTGCAAAAATATAATCCTTAGCTGCCTGAGGTAAATCATTAATATTTTTAGTTCCATTAGTAGGGGTTTTCCATCCTTGGAAAGTTTTATATACAGGTTTTATCTTTAATTGATCTTCTACAGATGCTGGCAAATAATTAATTTTTTTTCCATTGAGTTCATATTCTACGCACATATTAATTTCATCAAGATCATCTAATACATCAAGTTTTGTTAATGCAATTCCGTTTATACCAGAAATTTTAATTGTTTGTCTTACTAAAACACCATCAAACCATCCACATCTTCTTTTACGACTTGTAACAGTTCCAAATTCTTTACCTCTTTCACCTAACAATTCTCCAGTTTTATTTTTTAGTTCAGTTGGAAACGGACCTTCTCCAACCCGTGTGGTATAAGCTTTTGTAATACCTAAAACATAATTAATTGTATCTAATCCACAGCCTGTTCCTGTAGCAGCACTTGAAGCAACAGTGTTAGAGGATGTAACAAAAGGATAAGTACCGTGATCAACATCCAGTAAAATACCTTGCGCACCTTCAAATAAAATTTTTTTATTTCTTTTCTTTAACTCATCAATTTTCATCCAAACTGGTTGGGAAAACTTAAGAATTTTTGGAGCTATCAATAGCAAATCTTTTTTAAGCTTTTCTTTTTCAAATTTTTTTTTTCCCAATCCCTTTCTTATAGCATTATGGTGCATTAAAACGGAATCTAATCTTTTATCTAAATTTTTTTCAGATCTTAAATCCATCACTCTAATTGATCTTCTTCCAACTTTGTCTTCATAAGCTGGACCTATACCTCTTCTTGTTGTTCCTATCTTACCTTTTCCAGCTGCATCCTCTCTTATTTCATCCATCTCTTTATGAAATGGCAAAATTAAATTTGCTGACTCAGATATTATTAAATTATTAATATCAACTTTAACTCCCTGATCTTCTATTTCTTTTATTTCATCTATCAAAGCCCAAGGATCAATTACAACTCCATTTCCTATTATAGAAACCTTATCTTTTCTAACAATTCCAGAGGGTAAAAGTCTTAATTTATATATTTTTCCATCTATAACCAAAGTATGACCTGCATTATGACCCCCTTGAAATCTTATGACAACATCAGCTTGTTCCGATAACCAATCAACAATTTTACCTTTTCCCTCATCACCCCACTGCGAGCCTACAACTACAATATTATTCATTATTTATATCTTTTTTTAATTATCATTGAATTCAAATGATTTATTGGACCATTCCCTTTTCCATATTTTGGATTTGTTGATATTGCTGAATTTACATATTTAATTCCTAGCTCACAAGCTTTCTTCATACTTTTTCCACATGAAAAAAAAGTTGCAATTGCACTTGATAATGTGCATCCAGTTCCATGAGTATTTTTTGTTTTATATCTTTTACTTGTAAAAATTTTTATTTCTGACTTATTTAAAAATATATCGTAGACCAATTTTGAATTTAGATGACCTCCTTTTATAAGAACATTTTTTGCGCCTAAATTAATCAATTTTTTAGCAGCAGAAATCATGTCATTTTTATTATAAATTTTTACTCCAGATAATACTTCAGCCTCAGGTATATTAGGGGTGATTAAGTTTACTTCTTTAATAAGCTGACTTTTTAAAATCTCAACAGCTTTGTTGTTAATTAATTTTGCTCCTCCTTTAGCTATCATTACTGGATCCAACACAATTTTTTTAACATTAATTTTTTTTAAAGACACTAGAACATTTTTAATAATAGGTTTCGAATGTAACATTCCAATTTTAATTGCATCTGGTTTTATGTCTGTAGCTGAAAACAATATTTGGTTTTTAATCTCATCAGCTGGTATAGACACAACTGATTTAACACCCTTAGTATTTTGGACTGTTACTGCAGTAATAGCTGATAAAGCATAAGAACCTAGACTTGTAATAGTTTTAATATCTGCTTGTATGCCTGCGCCACCTGAAGAGTCTGATCCTGCAATTATTAATATTTTAGATTTTATTTTCAATTTATTTAATAGATCTTTTAACAATATTTATGCATTTCTTTAATAGTGCTATATTGTTAGACTCTCCCATAATTCTTATCTTAGGTTCAGTGCCAGATTTCCTAATAAGCATTCTGCCTTTATTTTTTATTAATTTTTCAGATTTCTTGATTGCAATCCTACAATTTTTTGAATTTATTACAGACTTATCTTTAACTTTAACATTTTCTAAAATTTGTGGTGTTGCTTTAAATGTATCAAATAAATGGCTAGCTTTTTTGCCCTTTCTCATTGAAAACAAAACTTCAAGTGCAACCAATAAACCATCTCCTGTTGTAGCAAATTTTCCAAGTATAACATGACCTGATTGTTCTCCTCCTAAGTTAAAATTATGTTTCTGCATTTTTTCTTTAACATATCTATCTCCAACATTAGCTCTAATAAATTTTATTTTTTGATCTTTAAAATAATGCTGTAATCCATAATTTGACATTAAGGTTCCAATCACCCCGCCTTTTAATATTTTTTTTCTTTTCCATCTTTTTGCCAACATAGCAATAATCTGGTCACCATCTACAATTTTTCCTTTTTCATCAGATATAATTATTCTATCTGCATCACCATCTAGGGCTATTCCTATATTTGCACTATGCTTCTTTACAAAAAATTTAATCTTATTCGGAAAAGTTGACCCACAATTATCATTAATATTAAAACCATTAGGTGAAACACCATACTGATAAACCTTTGCTCCTAAACTTTCTAAAAGTTTTGGTCCTGATTTATAACCAGCACCATTTGCACAATCTATAGCTATCTTCATTCCCTTCAAACTGAAATTTCTTGGAAAGTTACTTTTTAATATTTCAATATACCTATCATTAGCATCCTCCAATCTTTTTACTCTTCCTAGAAGTTTTGGTTTTGCTAAATTTTTTACAATTTTAGAATCTATTAATCTCTCTATCTTTTTTTCTATTCTATCTGATAATTTAAGCCCATCCGGTCCGAATAATTTTAAACCATTATCATAAAATGGATTGTGTGAGGCTGTAATCATTATTCCTAAATTAGCCTTCATCTTTTTTGTTAACATCGCCAAACCATTAGTGGGTAATGGTCCAAGTGTATAAACATGCATCCCAGCAGAGGCTAAACCAGATACTAAAGCTGGCTCTAAGGTGTATCCAGATAATCTTGTATCTTTTGCTATAATGGCTACCTGTTTAATTTTTTTTTGATTTTTAAAATATGTTCCTGCTGCCAAACCAAATTTAAAAAACATTTCTCCATTTATCTTAATATCATTCACTCTTCCCCTTATTCCATCAGTTCCAAAGTATTTTTTTGACATATTAAAATTTTAGAGAATTAAAAACTTTTATACTTTGCCTAACCTCATTGACGTCGTGTACCCTTAAAATTTGTACTCCTTGCATGAGAGCAAATAAATTCGATGATATAGTTCCTCCTAATCTATTCTTACTATCATTTAAACCAGACAAACCTTTTATAAATCTTTTTCTAGAAGTGCCTAACATTACAGGAAAACCTAAGGAGTGAAAAATAGAAATGTTTCTAATCAAAGTAATATTATGTTTCAAGTTTTTACCAAATCCTATACCAGGATCTAAAATTATATTATTATGTTTTATGCCATTTGATCTAATAAAATTAATTTTTTTTTCAAAGAAATCATAAATGTCTAAAAGAACATTCTTATATTTGGGATTTTTTTGCATTGTCTTCGGATCTCCTCGCATGTGATGGATTACAAATGGAATTTTGGTTTTTTTCAAAACTTCTAAAGTGTAAGGATCATAATCTAGACCTGAGATGTCGTTAACGAGATTTATTTTATATTTTAAAGCTTTTTTAATTATTTCACTCTTTCTAGTATCAAGTGAAATAAAAGACTTTAAATTTCCAATTTTTGATAAAGTTGGAAAAATTCTTTTCCATTCATCTTTAATGTGTACTTCATTTGATCCAGGATTTGTTGCTTCTCCACCAATATCTATAATATCACATCCATCCCTAACTAATCTTTTTGCATGTATTTCACCTAAGTTTTTTTTTAAGTATATACCACCATCTGAAAAACTGTCTGGGGTTAAGTTCAAGACGCCCATAATAAGAGGAAATTTTGAAAATTTTAATCCTTTTAAGTTTTTTTTTTTAGAAATTTGTTTTATGTCACTTAGTACTTTTTTTTTAATTTTTTTTTCTAAATTTTTGATATCTTTAATGTTGATCTTTTTTATACTTTTTCTTGACAAGATTTCTATTGTATCAAAAGAAATTTGTTTATATCCATGAAGTGGTAATGATAATCTTTTTTTTATTCTTTCTATTGAGGATTGTCCAAAGTAAAAATTACACGCTCTTGTGTAATATTTTACCATTAAATATTAATGAACTATTTTAGGTTTAAGTCCCATTGCGCCCATTGCAGAGCTCTTCTCTTCATCAACTTTAAGATCTTGTTTATCAGCTGGATATATATTCTTATTTATTATGTTTTCTATTTCTTCACCTGTTAAAGTTTCATATGTTATTAAGGCTTTCGCTATTTTATGTAAATCATCAATCTTTTCAGTTAAAATTTCCTTAGCTTTATTATAGCCCTCATCAACTAATTTTCTAATTTCTTTATCTATTTTTTGAGCCACTTCCTCTGAAACGGATTGTGTTTGAGTTACAGATCTTCCAAGGAATACTTCTTCTTGATTTTCACCATATTCGACTGGCCCCATTTCCTCACTCATTCCATATTTTGTAACCATGGCTCTAGCAAGCTGAGTTGCTTGATTAATATCTGATCCAGTACCTCCTCCTGCACCTGTTGATATATTGTCCTTTCCAAAAATTACTTCTTCTGCCACCCTGCCACCAAAGCATACTGCTAATCGCGCTTTTAAATATTTAATTGAGTGACCATGTTTATCTCTTTCCGGCAAGTTCATTACCATACCTAAAGCTCGGCCTCTAGGTATAATTGTGGCTTTATGTATTGGATCATAACTAGGCATGTTAAATGAAACTAAAGCGTGTCCACCCTCATGATATGCTGTTAATTTTTTTTCATCCTCAGTCATCACCATTGAACGTCTTTCTGCTCCCATCATGACTTTATCTTTAGCCTCTTCGAACTCATTTAAAGTTACAATTCTTTTATTTTTTCGTGCAGCCAGCAAGGCAGACTCGTTTACTAAATTTGCTAAGTCAGCACCAGAAAAACCTGGAGTTCCTCGAGCAATAGTTCTCAAATTTACATCTGGAGCCATCTTAATTTTTTTAACATGTACTTTTAATATTTTTTCTCTTCCAATTATATCTGGATTTGAGACAACTACTTGTCTGTCAAATCTTCCTGGTCTTAATAAAGCTGGATCTAAAACATCTGGTCTGTTTGTGGCTGCTATGATTATCACACCTTCATTAGTATCGAAACCATCCATCTCTACAAGAAGTTGATTTAATGTTTGTTCTCTTTCATCATTTCCTCCACCTAAACCAGCACCTCTACTCCTTCCTACAGCATCAATCTCATCAATAAATATAATGCATGGTGAATTCTTCTTACCTTGCTCGAACATATCTCTTACTCTAGAAGCGCCAACCCCAACAAACATTTCGACAAAATCAGAGCCTGAAATTGTGAAAAAAGGAACACCTGCCTCACCTGCAATAGCTCTAGCTAATAATGTTTTACCTGTTCCTGGAGGTCCAACCAATAATGCTCCTCTCGGAATTTTTCCACCTAGTCTACTAAACTTTCTAGGATCTTTTAAAAATTCAACAATTTCTTCAACTTCTTCTTTTGCTTCTTCAACTCCGGCAACATCATTGAAAGTAACTTTACCTTTTAATTCGTTCATCATTTTTGCTTTTGATCTTCCAAAGCCCATTGCTCCACCTTTTCCACCTTGCATTTGTCTCATAAAGAAAATCCAAACAGCAATAAGCAATAACATCGGAAACCATGAAAGTAGAACACCAAAAAGTGACGGCATTTTTTCCTCTAATGGTGCAGCAGAAATACTCACACCTTTATCTGAAAGTTTTTCAATTAAGTTTGGATCATTTGGAGAATATGTTGAAAAACTATTTCCATTAGAATATACACCTTTAATATTGTTACCTTGTATTTCTACTTTTACGACCTCTCCATTTTCAACTGAGTCTAAAAATTCTGAAAATATAACTTTATTTCCACCTCTCATATTTGTCTGAGGATTCTTGAACATATTATACAAACCTATTGTTAGGAATACAATTACAGCCCACATGATTATGTTTTTAAAGTTCATAGTTATAAAATAAGAATTATTCTTAAATTAACAAGTCTCAATTTTTGTATTTTGTCGCAATAATTCATTTTTCTTTAGACAAAATTACAGTTTGGTTGACCTTTTTGATTAAACAGCCACCTAAGGTTGCTTTTTTTAAAGAATTTTTCTTTATTAAGCTAATGATTTTCTCCAGCTTTTTTCCTCTTATTAAATAGTACTTTTGACCAACTTTTTTAATCATGTCAGATAAAGATCTAAAAACTATTTCTCTTGGTTGATTAAAAAATTTATCATTCAAAATTAACTGATTCCTTCTATCGTGAAAAAAACTATTTTCTGTTACATTATTACTTACATGAAATTTTATAACTTCGTCTGATTTTTTTAAATTTTGAATTGTTAAATTTAACTTATCTTTATCTAAACCATGTTCTTCAAGCTCTTCTAAAATATTTCTAACTACAATTCTTTTATATTTTTTATCCTTATTAAAGGGATCATTAACATAAAAATTAAATACGTTATTTGACAGATAAATTAAGTCCTCTTTTTTAAAATCAAGCAATGGTCTAATTAAATTAATATTTGAATTTTGTGTAATCTTATTAAGTGATACTAGGCCTCTCAAACCACTACCTCTTAACATTCTAATAAAAAAGTTCTCAAATAAATCATCTTGATGATGTCCTATAAGGATAGATCCAATTTTTTTTTTATTACATTCAGAAAATAACAACTTATATCTATTTTTTCTTGCTTCTGATTGAGTTTTTTTTGAAAATTTATTTTTATTCCAAGTAAGAATTTTACAATCAATTGAAAATTTTTTTAAAATCTTTTTTACTTTTGTTGCCTCTTCGGTTGACTCTTTTCTTAGCTTATGATCAACAATAAAAAAATAAGATTTTAAATTTTTTTTAATTGAGTAAATTTTTGACAAAAAAGCTAAGGCAAGGCTATCAGGTCCACCAGATACAGCAACAGCAAAATTTTTATTTAAACTTAAGTTTTTTTCAAATTTTTTATAAATTTGATCAATCCTTTTAAATCTTAATTTTTTATAAAAAACTTTATGATTTTTCTTTATTGCATTCAAATTTTTGAGACTCATATTTAGCTTTTTGAATCACAGATTGACTTGCCTTTGGATATTGGTCTGCAACACCATTAATCATTTTACAACCTTGATCTTTCTCTCCTATCTGAACCATGGATACACCTAGTTTTAGTAAATTAACAGGGGCTTTTTCTCCCTTAGGATATTTTTGATAACCCTCTAAGTAAGCTGAAGCTGCATCAGTATAAAGTTGTCTAATTCTAAAAGTTTCAGCATACCAATATTGAGCATTTCCTGCTAACTCATGATCAGGATTAGAATTTACAAACTCTCTAAAAGCTCTTTCTGCTGTAGAATAGTCTCCTACTTTTAAAAAACTTGTCGCAAAGTCATATTGTTTCTCTGGAGTGTCTTTCGGAAGAATATTCTCCTCAGCCTGAAAAGTTTCTGTAATAATTGTTGCAGTTGTATCAATTGATTGAATTTTTTGGGAAGTTTCATTTGTTTCAGTATCTTTGTATGATATTGATCCTAAATCTTGTGGTTCGGAACTTCCAGCTAAAGTCAAATTAGTTTCATTTTTTTTTGTTACTTTTTTTAATTCACCTCCACTTGCAACTGCACTTTCTAAGTCTTGAAACCTAATTTGATTATCTGACTGAACTTTTGAAAGTCTATTAGATAATTTGTCTAATTTAAAATTTATTTCTTCAAATTTATTTGTGAGTTGTTGAAATTGATTTTCTATTTCTGAAAGTTTAAGTAAATGTCTAGTTAGTACATCTTCTGAATTGCTATCGATTATTAAATTAGAGTTATTTGAGTTACTATTTAGTTCATTAGATGCAGAATAAACCGCTTTCTCAAGTGTCTTAATATCACTCTGAATTTGCTCTAGAGTTTCATAAATATTATGATTATCTGCAAACAAAATAGAACTCATAAAAAAATTTAATATTAGTAAAATCTTAAATATAAAAAATTTAATTGGCCATTGCATATGGCAGGTTATGAGTATAATAGTGGCAAAAAAAAGACCCTATAACATTTATTGTTGTAGGGTCTTGAATTTTTAAATGATTAATTAGCTTTTACAGTGACAGATCTTCTGTTTTTTGACCAAGCTAAAGGATTAGATCCAGAATCTACTGGTCTCTCTTTTCCATAACTTAAAACTGAAATTCTGTCAGAAGAAATTCCATAAGTCATCAAATAATCTTTTGCAGCATTAGCTCTTCTTTCGCCCAAAGCCAAGTTATATTCTCTTGTTCCTCTTTCATCAGCATGACCTTCCAGTACAACTGTTACATCAGAATTTTTTCTTAACCATGCAGCTTGTTTTCTAAGTGTTTCTCTTGAAGCTGTTGTTAAAACTGACTCGTTTGTAGCAAAGAAAACTCTGTCTGGCACCCCTGAAGCTAAATATTCAACAGTATCTTTGCCTGTGTAAACATCTCCTTGCATTTGACCTGTAGATTTTTTCGATGTAGCACACGCAGATAGTGCAATACACGCTGCCACTAATAATAATGTGTTTTTTAGAATTTTGTTTAATTTCATTATTGCTCCTTGATCAATATTTCTAATTCTTAACTTTTTCACAACTAGATAGATGTTTCAAGTTAAAAAATCAAGATAAATTGGTTTAATTGCTCAATAAAGATGACCATGATGGGTCAGATGCATCTACCGGGGTCTTTACAAGCCTTTCATTGTACCCAGTTAAATCAATAGACCATAATTTTGCTGAAAAACCTTCCCCTTTATCATTCGTTTTTGTTTCCCTGTAAAAAATTAAAACCCTCCCATTAGGAGACCAAGAGGGTGCTTCTTGATAATAGTTCTCTGTAAGTAACCTTTCTCCACTTCCATCTGTTCTCATCACACCAATATAAAATTTGCCTTTATGTAATTTCGTAAATGCTATTAGATCTCCCCTTGGAGACCAAACTGGAGTTCCATACAATCCTTTTCCAAAGGAAATTCTTTTTACATTACTTCCATCACTTTTCATTACATAGATTTGTTGATAACCACTTCTGTCAGAATTAAAACAAATATATTTTCCATCTGGTGAGTAAGAAGGTGAGGTATCAATAGATGGATGATTGGTAATTTTTTCAACAATTCTATTTTCTAAATCCATTGTGTAAATATCTGAGTTACCATCTTTTGCAAAACTCATTATAATTTTTTTTCCATCAGGAGAGAACCTTGGAGCAAAAGTCATCCCTGGAAAATCTCCAACTACCTCTTGCATACCAGTTTCAATATCTAATAAGTATACCCGTGGTAGATTTCTAAAATATGATAAATAAGTTACCATTTGACTTGTTGGATTAAATCTTGGAGTCAAAACAAGTTCATTTCCTAATGTAAGAAACTTATTATTTGCTCCATCTTGATCCATGATAGCTAATTTTTTAATCCTTTTTGTTTTTGGACCTTCCTCGGCAACATAAATAATTCTAGTATCAAAGTAACCTTTTTCTCCAGTAAGTCTCTCGTAAACTTTGTCAGTAATAATATGTCCTACACGTCTCCAATTATTTGGCACAGTTGTGAAGGCTAATGCCATCATTTCTTTTCCTGCTAAAACATCCCACAATCTAAATTCTACTCTTAGTTTTTCATCTACGTAATTTACTTTTCCAGTTATTAAGGCTTGGGCTTTTATTAAATTCCAATCCTCAAATCGAGGTTTTAAATTTGCAATTTCTGGAGCTTGTAAAAACGCATCTTTGTTCAATGGATTGAAAAGACCAGAAATTTTTAAATTATTTTCTACTACCGAAGATATTTCTGAACCAATATTTTTTTTTTTTAATATTTTTTCAAAATTTTTCTTAGAATTATCATCTATAGAAAGAGGTGAAACCGCTATTGGTAATGGATTTAGATTTCCACGTGTAATATCAACCTCAATCAAAGCAAAAGCTTTTATAGGTATAACAAATATTAAAATTAAATAAAAAAATTTTTTCATAAATTTATATTACCCTTCTAGCATTTCTCTTGCATCAAAATTTAATTGTAATTCTTTCCATCTTTCATATCCAGTAGTTGGTACTCTTAGAGGTTGACATAATTTAATAGCTCTTAGTGCACTTTCTGCTAAAACTTTATAAAATCCTTGACCAGGTTTGTTCATTCTTGCATGATCCAATATTTCTGATTGTGAAACAGTACCATCTGGATTTAGTTCAAGTTTAATCCTGACTAATAAATTTTCATTATATGGTAGGCCAAGAGGTATACTCCAGCATCCAAATATTTGGGCCTTTAAAGCGTCTTCCTCACTTAAAGATAAACCAATATTCTCAACACTTCTTTGTTGATCTTGAGTAATTTTATCTTTTTTGTTGGTAGTTTTTGCATTTTCGACTTTTGCTTTATCAATTAAAGCGGCTATATTATTTGGATCAATTAATTCTTTTTTTTCAAACTCAGAAACCTGTTTAATTTCATCATCAATTTTTTCTGGATTTTGTTTATCCTCCTTAATTTCCTCCACTTTCTTCACTTTATCATCTGGCATGGGAATTGACTCGGGCTTAATTTTTTTTACTTTTTTTGGAGGAGCTTGCTCAGAAACAAGTTTTTTTTCTTTCTCTTTAACTTTTTCAATTATCTTTTTTGCCTTTGGTGCGAATGGTATATTAGTTTTATCTGTTATTTGAATTAACTCTATGGATACTATCGGTGGAAGATTAATAGGTTTTTTTGCTAAAAAGGGGAGACTAAGCGCAGTTATCATTATTAATAATGTATGCAAAATGGAAGAGATTAAAATACTTCTACCCATTTTTTATCTCTCTTTATAAGGCTCAGAAATCAATGCTACTTTTGTAAAACCAGATCCTGAAAGAAGACCCATTATTTCTAAAACTCTTCCATAATTAATGGTTTTATCTCCTCTTACATAAATTCGTGTATCTGTTCTATTTTTTGATACTGCTAAAACTTTAGCAATTATTTTTTCATATTCAACTTTTGACTCTTGGATAAAAATTTCACCTTTAGAATTTATAGTTAGTGTAAGAGGCTCAGTTTCTTCTGGTAAAGAGTCTGCCGAACTCTCTGGTAAATCCACTTGTACACCAACTGTCAATAGAGGAGCTGTCACCATAAAAATAATCAAAAGGACTAACATCACATCCACAAACGGAGTTACATTTATCTCGCTCATTGGTTCTTTGGTTGAACGATTTAGTTTAAATGCCATCTTAAATTATTGTAAGAAATCTTCTTGAAAAATTTTCTAACTTTTGTGAATATTTAATCGAGTCATTATTAAATTTATTATAAGCAACTACAGCAGGAATAGCTGCTAACAAACCTAGGGCCGTTGCAAAGAGTGCTTCTGCTATTCCTGGAGCTACTATAGCTAGGCTTGTATTTCTCGAAATAGCAATCGATTGAAAGGAATTCATAATACCCCAAACTGTTCCAAATAAACCTATAAAGGGAGCTGTTGATCCAACAGTTGCTAAAAAAGTAAATCCTTTGCTGATTTTAGACATTTGTTTTTCAATCCCTGTTTCTAGTAATGTTGTCATTCTATTATTCAAATCACTTCTAGATCTTTTTTTAAGTAAGTTTTGCATCGCGTCTTTAAATACTAAAGCCATTGGATCCTCAGTGTTTGCTGGGAGACTATTATAAAAAGATTCTGCTGATTTGGAATTCCAGAATTTTTTTTCAAATTCTTCAGTCGTTTCATTAATTTTTCTAAACAACCTAATTTTTTCAATTATTACAGCCCAAGAGTAAATAGAACAAACTATTAGTAAAACAATCACAGCTTTAACAATTATGTCAGCCCTGATGAATAAATTCATTAAAGAAAAGTCTGCACTTGAGGCAAGACCTACTGCTTGAGTAGAAATATCAGCTTCCATGATGTCTTCTCACACTTAAATGTGTCATGATTTTGTCTTAAAAATTCATATTTATTCATCTATTTTACGAGTTTCATAATAAAAAAATGCTATTAAAATAGCATCAGCTTTGTTTGCATCCTTTTTTTTTGATAATTGTGAGGAATAATAAGGGAAAATTTCTATTGCTCTTGTACGACTAGCGTCTTTCTCAGAATTAATAAGATTAAAATATTTTTTCCATTTTGCAGGTCTCACAAAATGTATAGGCAATTGCATAGCAGAGCAAATTCCTTTTAATATTCCATATGATTGACCAAAATTAAACATGCTTGTTACCCCTTGTCCAGGCATTGCAGAAACTTGCTCAACAATTACTCTAATATCTTTGTTTTCTAATTTATTAATTCTTTTTAAAATTTCATTATATATTTGTGATCCATTAACTTGTTTTTTACTTTTTTTTCCCTCAGTCATTGTGGGCATTTCTATTACATCAATTATTTTACCATCTTCAAAAAAACAGATTGATCCAGAAATTCCAGGGTCTATACCAATTATTAACATATTTTATTTAATAAATTCTGCATTTGAATATACGTTTTGAACATCTTCTTCCTCTTCTAATGATTCAAAAAAATTAATCAAATCCTCATTTTTTTCTTTTGAAATTTCAACATTATTGAGAGGTATCCATTCAATTGCTGTAGATATAAAATTATTGATTTCTTTTTCTAGCTCTTTTTTAACATTATAAATTTCATTTTTTGAACAATGAATTTCATGAAAATCTTTATTTGATTTACACTCATCAGCTCCAGCCTCTATAGCAAGTTCAAAGATACGTTCATCAGTAACTTCCTTTTTATCAATTTTGATAACACCTAATTGATTAAAATTATGTGATGCAGAGCCTTGGGTGCCAAGATTACCTCCAGCTTTTTGAAAAATAGTCCGTATTTTTGATGCAGTTCTGTTTTTATTATCTGTTAAAGCTTCAACGATAACTGCCACTTTATCTGGTCCAAAACCCTCATATCTTAAATTATCAAAATTCAGCTCAGTATTAATATTAGATTTGTCAATTGCTCTTTCAATATTATCTTTTGGCATATTTGCAGATCTTGCAGCTTGAATAGCAGATCTTAACCTCGGGTTCATTGCTGGATCTTTATCCCCTAATTTAGCAGCTACAGTTATTTCTTTTGATAATTTTGAAAAAATTTTTGATCTTATTTTATCAGCCTTACCTTTTTTATGTTTAATTCCTGCCCAATGTGAATGTCCAGCCATAGTTAATTTAAGTTTTATTTGATAGATTTCCAGAAATATAACTTTCAATTTTAATTGCTAATCCCGTCTCAATATTACATTCTACAATAGCACCACTCAAAGTAGCCTCACCTATTGCAGGAAAGTGTTTAACAGATTCTTTTTTCAAAAATCTATTTAAAGAGTTATTTGTATTCATCCCAATGACTGAATCATAATCTCCACACATACCTGCATCAGTTTGATAAGCAGTTCCATTTTTTAAAATTCTCGCATCATTGGTTGGTATATGAGTATGGGTTCCAATAACTAAAGTCGCTTTCCCATCAAAAAAATGACCAATTGCATTTTTTTCACTTGTTATCTCACCATGAAAATCAATAATTAGAAAATCGAAATCTTTTTTTAATTTATATTCATTCATAAATTTTTTTGAAACTTCAAAAACATCATCACATTTTTTCATAAAAACATTGCCCATGAGATTTAAAACTCCAATCTTAAAATTATTTTTTGACTTAAAAATTCCAAAACCATTTCCAGGTGCTGGTTCAAATAAATTTTTAGGTCTTAATAATCGATTTTCTTTATCAATAAATTTCATAATTTCTTTTTGATCCCATACATGATTACCTGTTGTAATAACATCCACACCACAATTAAAAAATTCTAAACATATCTTTTGTGATAAACCTACTCCTGACTCATCCGCGTTTTCACTATTTACAACCACAAAATCAATATTATTTTTTTTTATTAGATCAGAAAGATTATCCTTAACCTTTGTACATCCAGAATTTCCAACAACATCGCCTAAAAATAATATTTTCATTTAGTCTTTTTCTCTGTAATAATAAAATCTAAATTGATATCGTTTTTGCCTGCAGAAATTTTTTTTACTTTTTGAAATGAAAAAGCAATACCTATTGTAATAATCTTTTTAATTTTTTTTAATTTTTTGATATATCTGTCATAAAATCCCCCGCCATAACCAACTCTATTAAAATTTTTATCAAATGCCACTAAAGGAACTAACAAGATATCAGGATATTTAATTTTACTAGAAATTGGTTCTGGAATTCCATATTCATTTATATTCATTGGATCTTTAGTTGACCAGTGAAAAAAATTCATTTGAAAATTTTTTTCTATTTTTGGTAATGAAATTTCAAAGTTTAATTTTTCAAACCTTTCTAAAATTGTCATAATATTAGCCTCATAATTATAAGCGTAATATCCACCTATAATTTTTTTGTTAATTTTTTTTTTTCTTAAAATTCTAATTATTGACTTAAAATCTATTTCAACATTATTTGTATATTTTTTTTTTCTAATTTGAAGAATCTTTTTTCTTATATCTGGTTTATTCACAAAATTTATTGAGATAGATTTTCTAAATTTACTTTTTCTACAAAATTCGAAATTTCATCAGCTGCTTCATCAATTAACTTCTCGTAATTTTTTTGATTAATTTCAATTTCATTTTTCATTTTATTATGATTATCACTTAGAAGATTAATTTCTTGCTCTTTTTTATCCCTATAATCATAAATTAGTGATTTTAATTCTCTAAATTTATTTGATAGTTCTTTTAATTCTATTTTTTTTTGTTCAACCTTTTTGGAAGTTTCATAATACTCATCCATTACCTTAACTGCTGTAATCAATAGCAACTTATTTTCACCCAAATTTCCTAATTCATTTTTAAGCTTATTAAATTTTTTATTTATTTGAATTAATAACTCTTCTAAATGTTCTTCTTGTCCATCCTCACAGGACAATAAAAATTCTTTTCCATTAAATTTAATACTTACGTTTGCCATTTATCTATTTCTTCCAATAAAGTATCTGTTTCTTGATTTAATTCATCAATTTTTTCAGAAAATTCTGATTGTTTCTTTTGGTCTTTTTTTTCCTTATTTTGTAATTCATTTAATTTGTGAGTTAAATTGTTATAATCATCCCTTAAACTTTTATATTTATGCTCCAATTCTATTTTTTCAATTTCTAATTGATTTTTTTGAGCATTTAAATTTTCTATATCTTTTTTAGTTCGTGGATTTTTGAATTTTAAGTTTTTTAATTTTGTTAACGCTGAATTTAATTTTTTTTCTTTTTCGATCACAGAATTCATATATATATAAACATATTATTAAATAGAATCTTCTTAGTCTAGACAGGATAATTTTTTGAGTAAACAATATAAAGAATTAGCTAATTGTATAAGATTTTTATCAATTGACGCTGTGCAAAAAGCTAATTCTGGTCATCCAGGTATGCCTATGGGTATGGCAGATGTGGCGACTGTTTTATTCAAAGATTTTCTTAATTTTAATCCAAAAAATCCAAGTTGGATAAATAGAGATAGATTTGTTCTTTCGGCAGGTCATGGTTCTATGTTGTTATACTCTCTTTTGTATCTTACTGGATATAAAAGTGTTTCTCTTAATGATATAAAAAATTTTAGACAACTTCATTGTATTTGCGCTGGTCATCCAGAATATCATCCAAACTCAGGCATTGAAACTACCACTGGTCCTCTGGGACAAGGAATATCAAATGCAGTTGGTTTTGCTTTGTCAGAAGAAATTTTAAAAAATAAAGTTGGGAAAAAAATAATTGATCATAAAACTTATGTTCTAGCAGGTGATGGATGTTTAATGGAAGGGATAAGTCATGAAGCTTTAAGTCTTGCTGGACATTTAAAGTTAAAAAATCTTATTTTATTATTTGATAATAATTCAATATCAATTGATGGTCCCACTAATTTAGCAGTTTCAGATAACCACGAAAAAAGGTTTAAGAGTTATGGTTGGGAATATTTAAAGATTAATGGTCATAATTATAAAGAGATTACTAAAGCTCTTAAAAGAGCACAAAAATCAAAAAAACCTATAGCAATTTCTTGCAAAACAACAATTGGCTATGGATCTCCTAATAAAGGTGGCAAAGCCTCGTCTCATGGAAGTCCGTTAGGTGAAGATGAAATTAAACTAGTTAGAAAAAAATTAAATTGGATCAATAAGCCTTTCGAAATTCCAAAAAATCTAATTAATGAATGGAAATCAATTGGAGAAAAAGCATCAAAAAAAGCTGAAAAAGAGGAAAAAGATTATAGCAAGAGACTTAGAAAATTAGGTTGGTTAGGATGGAGTCTCTCAAGTAAATTTAAAAAAGATTTTCCTCCAGGATATAACATTATAAGAGAAGCTATATTTAGGGATATAGAAAAAGTAAAAATAGATTATTTAAAAACTTTAGAGCCAATGGCAACCAGAAAATGCTCTGAAAAATTTTTAGAAATTGTTTCCAAACTTCCAGGTCTGGTAGGTGGATCAGCTGACCTTGCTGGTTCAAATAATACCAAAACAAAAAATCATAAAATTATTAAACCTAACGATTTTTCAGGAAATTATATTCATTATGGTGTGAGAGAACATGCAATGTGTGGAATTATGAATGGTATTTCTCTTCATAGTGGCCTAATACCATATGGTGGAACTTTTCTAATATTTAGTGATTATTGTAAGCCATCCATTAGGCTTGCGGCTATGATGAAACAAAAAGTTATATATGTATTTACACATGACTCAATAGGTCTTGGTGAGGATGGTCCAACTCATCAACCAATAGAACAATTAGCAAGTTTAAGATCTATACCAAATTTGAATGTTTTTAGACCCTCTGACTTAATTGAAACATTTGAATGTTGGCAATTGGCTCTTGAAAGTAAAAACACTCCTAGCGTTATAGCTTTGTCCAGACAGGGAATTAATCCTGTGCGTAAAAAAAATACACCAAAAAATAAATCTGCTGTTGGTGCTTATGAAATCTTAAGAACTGGAGACAAAATCAAATTAACAATTATAGCAACTGGATCAGAAACAAACCTTGCAATTAATATTGGTCATAAATTAGCCACAGATGGCATTTATTCAAAAATAATATCAATGCCTTGCCAAGAATTATTTGATCAACAAAGTGAAGGCTATAAAAATGAAATTTTATCTGAAGCTAAGCTTGTTGTATCTATAGAGGCTTCCGAAACAAATTATTGGAAAAAATATACTGGTACAGATGGATTAAATTTTGGAATTAATGATTTTGGTAAAAGTGCACCATATAATAAAATATATGAGCATTTTGGAATGGCTTCAGAAAACATTATAAAAAAGATTAAAAAAAAACTATGAAAGTAAAAATAGGTATTAATGGAATGGGTAGAATAGGCAGAATGATTATTCGTTCTATTATAGAAAACAATAATAAGAATATTGAAATAAAACATATTAATAACAAAACAAATTCACAAGCTTGTTCAGCTCTTATGAAATATGACTCTATTCATGGAAGATTTAATGCAGATATAAGTTTTGATGAAAAACACCTTATTATAAATAAGAACAAAATTACTTTTAGCCAAGAAACAGATTTAAAAAAAATTAATTGGAAAAAATATGATGTCGATTATGTTTTTGAATGTACTGGAAAATTTAATTCTAAAGAAAAATTACTACCACATCTGAATAATGGAGCGAAAAAAGTTATTGTTTCTGCCCCATGTAAAAATGCTGATAAGACTATCGTTTTTGGAGTAAATGAAAAAGAATTGAAAAAAGAGGATAAAATTATTTCTGCCGCATCATGTACAACAAATTGTCTAGCACCAGTCGCAAATATTTTGAATGAAAATTTTGAAATTGAAAAAGGGTTTATGACAACAATACATGCTTTTACGAGTGATCAAAGAATTTTAGATAATTCTCATAAAGACCCAAGAAGAGCAAGATCTGCAGCTCAATCAATTGTACCAACTTCAACAGGGGCATCAAAAGCAATCGGTGAAATTATTCCTTCCTTAAAAGGTAAATTAGAGGGTATAGCAATGAGAGTTCCCACTCCAAATGTCTCTTTAATTGAATTTGTTTTTTATACTAAAAAAAATTTGAGTGCTGAAAAAATAAATTTAGCATTCGAGAATTTTAGTAAAAAGAACAAAATTCTTGAGATAACAAAAGAAAAACTTGTTTCTATAGATTTTAATCACAATCCTGCTTCATCAATTATTGATGCAAGTTTAACAAATGTTGTGGGTAAGAATTTAGGTAAAATCTCTGCATGGTATGATAATGAATGGGGTTTTTCAAATAGAATGTGTGATATTGCAGAGTATATTCATAAAATTTCTTAATGAAAAAAATTATAGATCAAGAAAATCTAAATCAAAAAAAAGTTTTGTTAAGATTAGATTTAAATGTTCCACTTAAAAATGGATCAATTACCGATGAAACAAGAATAAATAAAATCATTCCAGTTATTAATTTTTTAATTCAAAAAAAATCAAAAATTCTAGTAATTTCCCATGTTGGTAGACCAAAAGGTAAATTCAATAAAGACCTTTCTCTTAAGCCAATTTGTGAAAATATTGAAAAAAAAATAGATAAAAAAATTATATTAATTAAAGAAGATATTTTTAATCTAAAAAAAGAGGATTTATTCGAGAATCCTAGTGACCAGATAATTTTTTTAGAGAATATAAGATTTTATGAGGGAGAGGAAAAAAATGATATTTATTTTGCAAAACATTTAGCAGAACTTGCTGATTTATATGTTAATGATGCATTTTCATGCTCACACAGAGCTCATGCTTCAATATGTAAAGTAACAAATTTTATACCTTCGTATGCTGGATTACAGCTTGAAACTGAGATAAATGCATTAAAAAAAATTACTACTGAGATAAAAAAACCGATAACCTGCATAATTGGTGGATCAAAGATATCTACAAAAATAGGAATAATTAAAAATTTGATACCAAATTTCAACAATATTGTCATTGTGGGAGGAATGGCTAATAATATTTTAAGTTACAAAGGTTACTCAGTTGGAAAATCACTTAAAGAGCAAAATTGTGACTCGATTGTTAGAGACATTTTTGAAACCGCCAAAAAATACTCTTGTTCAATTTTTTTTCCAAAAGATGTTTTGGTCGGTAAAAGTGTAGAAGATAAATCAGAGGTTAAGGAATTAAACGAAATTACAAATGATGATTTAATTTTAGATATTGGGCCAAAAACAATATTAGAAATTAAAAATATAATTGATAAAAGTCAAACTGTTCTGTGGAATGGACCCGCTGGATATTTTGAAAATCCAAATTTTGCTAATGGTAGTATTGAAATAGCAAAAACTATTATAAAAAAAAATAAAGCCAACCTAATTTATTCTGTAGCAGGAGGAGGAGATACAGTGGCGATTTTAAACCAAATCAAAGCAGTAAAAGATTTTAACTTTGTTTCAACTGCTGGTGGAGCATTTCTAGAATATCTTGAAGGAAAAAAACTTCCTGGTATAAAGGCTTTAAATTAAAATGTCAGAACTAAATCATATAGCCCTTAATATTCTTAAAAAAGGAAAAGGAATTTTAGCTGCTGATGAAAGTACTGGAACAATGACTAAGAGACTTGATGCAGTGAGAATTGTTTCAAATCCAGAAAACAGATTATTATTTAGAGAAATTCTTTTTAGTTCCACAAGCATGTCTGAGTGTATAGGTGGTGTAATTCTATATGATGAAACTATAAAACAAAAAACCTCAAAAAATATAAGTGTGCCTGAATTAATTTCGAGTATGGGTTCATACCCTGGTATTAAAGTAGACACAGGTGCTAAAAACTTAGCTGGTTCACCCGAAGAAAAAATTACTGAAGGTTTAGATGGTTTAAGAGAAAGATTAAAAGAGTATTATAAACTTGGTGCAAAATTCACTAAATGGAGAGGTGTTTATAGTATTTCTAAAAACTTTCCAAGCAAACTATCAATAGAAACTAATGCTCATGCATTAGCTCGATATGCATCTTTAGTTCAAGAAAATAATATGGTACCGATTGTTGAGCCAGAAGTATTAATGGATGGAGAACACTCTGCAAAAGATTGTCTATTAAAAACTTCAGAAGTAATAAAAAAATGCTTTGATCAGCTTATATTTCATAAAGTTGATTTAAAAGGAGTTATTTTAAAACCAAATATGATCTTAGCTGGAAATAAATCGCAAGAAAAAATACCTGGTGAAGAAGTTGCAAAATTAACATTAGATTGTCTTAAAAATTCTGTTCCATCAGAAATTCCAGGGATTGCTTTTCTATCTGGTGGACAATCAGAGGTGGAGGCAACAGAAAATCTTCATTTAATAAACAAATTTAATGATACTAATTTTATAATGAGTTATTCCTATGGACGAGCTCTTCAGCAAAGTGCACTTAAATTTTGGGCGAAAGATACAAAGAATATCGATGGTACACAAGAGATATTTAATCACCGAGCAAAAATGAATACACTGGCTGCTCAAGGAAAATGGTCCAAAGAAATTGAGAATTAATAAAAAAAAATTCATTTATCTTATTTCCCCAAACAAAATAGAAGATACATTTTATAATGATTTAATAAGAATCTTAAGATTAAATAAAACGAGTTTTTTTCAACTAAGGCTTAAAAGAACTTCTTTCAAAAACAAAATATTGATAGGTAAGAAAATTAAAAAAATTTGTAAAAAATATAAGACAAAATTTTTAATAAACGACGACGTAAAACTTACAAAAAAGTTAAATGCTGATGGTTGTCATTTAGGACAAAATGATATGAAATTAATAAAAGCAAGAAAAATTTTAAAAAATAAAATCATTGGAGTTACATGCCATAATTCAATAAAACTAGCAAAAAAAGCTATGAGTGGTAAAGCTGATTATTTAGCTTTTGGAGCTTTCAATATTTCAAATACAAAAAGGACTAAACATAAAGCAAATTTAACTCTTCTTAAAAAGATAAAAAAAATTACAAAAACTCCAATTGTAGTAATTGGTGGTATTAATTCAAAAAATTATAAAAAACTACTATTGAATAAAGCAAACTTTTTAGCTATCTCAGGCTACATTTGGAAAAATAAAAAATTAAATCCAATTGAGGCAATAAGATATTTAAAATGAAAATTAATGCAGGTGAAATAAGAGTGGGTATGCTTTTAGAATATAAAAATGATTTATGGCAAGTGCTCAAAACTCAACATGTGAAACCTGGTAAAGGTGGTGCTTTTGCACAGGTTGAAATGAAAAGTGTAAATAAAAATACTAAACTTAATGAAAGATTTAGATCAAGCGAGACGGTTGAAAAAGCCTCGTTAGAAGAGCAAAACTATAATTATTTATATGAGGATGAACACAATTATTTTTTTATGGAACCTAAAACTTTTGAACAAATAGAAATAAAAAAAGATATTGTTGGAAAAAAAGGGAAATTATTAACTGAAAATTTATTGGTGATAGTAAATTTTTATAATGACTCTGTAATTTCAGTAGATTTACCCAATCAAGTTGTAACTAAAATAAAATCGACTGATGCAGCTTTGAAAGGACAAACTATTTCATCATCTTACAAACCTGCTATATTAGATAATGGTCTTAATATTCAAGTCCCACCTTTTATAGAGTCAGGAGATGAAATAATTATCGATACCAGAAACTTAGAATACGTAAAAAAAATCTAATTTAATGAATTCAATTTCTCCTAATTTAAATATTATGATTAAAGCTAGTGAAAAAGCATCAAAGGTATTAATTAGAGATTTTGGTGAAATAGAAAAATTACAAGTATCAAAAAAAGGACCTTATGATTTTGTTACAAATTCAGATTTAAAAACAGAAAAAATAATCATTGAAGAACTCAAAAAAGCAAAACCAAATTATTCGATCATCAGTGAGGAAAATGGAATAGAAAATAACAAAGATACAAATAACACTTGGATTGTAGATCCAATCGATGGAACTATAAATTTTTTACATGGCATACCTCATTTCGCAATATCTATAGCCTTAAAATCAAATAATGAAATTGTATCAGGTTTAATTTTTGATCCAATTAAGAATGAGATGTTTTATGCTGAAAAAAATAATGGTGCTTTTTTTAATAATCACAGAGTAAGAGTTTCAAAAAGAAATGATTTAAACGATTGTTTGTTCGTAACTGGAGGTAAAATCAAAGTGCAAACTGATTTACCATATAGAAAATCAGGGTGTGCAGCACTGGATATGGCCTATGTAGCTTCTGGAAGATATGATGGATATTTTCAATATGACCTCAATCTTTGGGATATTGCAGCAGGAATTATATTAGTTCAGGAGGCAGGAGGGATATTAAATCAAATTGATCTTACAGTTTATAAAAATATTAAAATTTTAGCATCAACTCCAAATATTAACGCAAAATTGCTTAAAAAACTTAATAAGTTTTAATTGTTTTAAAAAATTCTTTTGTTATAAGTCTCGTCATGAAAAAAAATACACACCCAGACTATCATAATATTAAAGTAGAGATGACAGATGGCACTCAATTTGAAACAAAATCAACTTGGGGCTCTGAAGGTGATTTATTAAAATTAGAAATTGATCCAAAATCACATTCAGCATGGACAGGTGGTAAACAAAAATTATTAGATAAAGGAAGAATTAGTAAGTTTAATAAAAAATTTCAAAATTTTAAATCAGATAAAAAAAATTAGATGTCAGATGCTCCATTAATGCCAATGGCTACTGCTGTATGGCTTGTTGAAAACACTACTTTGACTTTCAAACAAATTGCAAATTTCTGTAAACTTCATGAAGTAGAAATTCAAGGTATAGCCGATGGTGAGGTTGCGAAAGGAATAAAAGGATATAATCCAATAATCTCAGGTCAATTATCTAGAGAAGAAATAGAATTATCATCTAAAGACGAAAATAGACCTTTGGAGATGAAAGGAAGGGATGTTGAAATCTCAAACTCTGAAAAAAAAATAAAAAAATATATACCTTTATCTAAAAGGCAAGATAAACCAGACTCTGCTTTATGGTTAATCAAACAGCATAGTATACTTAAAGACTCACAAATAGCAAAATTAGTTGGAATTACCAAAAATTCTGTCACTACTATCAGGAATAAAAGTTATTGGAATTTTAATAATCTAAATCCGAAAGATCCTGTCGCTCTAAATTTATTTTCTCAAAAAGATTTGATAGATGCAATTGAAAAGGCTGAAAGAAGAATAAAAAGAGAAAAAAAAGAAAAAGAAAAATTAAATAAAAATTAGATTTTTATGAAAAAAATAACAAATAATATGCATAGACATAAAATTATAAAGATGTTAATTACTCATTTTTTTGGAGGTGTTTATTAAAATAGAAGTTAAAGATAATAATGTTGAACAGGCTCTTAGAGTTTTAAAAAGAAAGCTTCAAAGAGATGGTTTTTTTAAAGTTATTAAACTTAAAAATACATATGAAAAACCGTCAGAAAAGAAAAAAAGAATTCAACAAGAAAACATAAAAAGAGTTAAAAAATTAAATAAACTTAAAAATAGAATTTAATAAACCGCGGGGTGGAGCAGTCTGGTAGCTCGTCAGGCTCATAACCTGAAGGTCGGCGGTTCAAATCCGTCCCCCGCAACCAATTATATTTATTTAATTAATATTATTTTTTATTGTAAAAAAATTCGATTTTTGATCAAAAGAATATTCAAAATTATTATTATTTAATGCATCGATAAACAATTGCTCAGATCTCTGACGATTAATCTCAAATTTTGAAAAAAAAAATTTTATTGCAGTCATAAAATTAAATTTATCCGTTAAAAAATATGTTTTTAAATTGAATAATTTTATTTTGATGAGTTCTATAGGACCAAAATTTTTCTCTCTATTGCTAAAATGTTTATTTACAAAAATTACACCATTTTGATTTAAGATTTTTTTCAAATTTTTAAAAAGATCTAAATATTCATTGTCTGGGATGTAAAAGAATGAATTGAAAAATATTATTACATCTAATTTTTTATCAACTTTTAAATTTAAAATATTATCATTTATTGTATGGATCTCATTATATCTTTTAGATGACACATCGCACAATGATTTATTAATTTCGACGTTAAAAACTTTTTTAAATCCATATTTTTTTTTTATAAAATTTGTAAAATAACCATTCCCACCTCCAACATCGGCTAAATCTTTATCATCTCTCCTATCTACATTTTCAAGAATTTTTAGATCTTTTTCATTTCCACCTTTATATAAATTTCTTGTTCCAGCACTATTGAGCCAAAAGATATCACCAAATTTTTTACAATATTTTGAGTCCATAAAATTTCTATTAACTTATAAACCTATTATTTGATAACAAATTTTGATTTTTTACTATCTCTTAAAAAACCAAGAACAGTATCAATAGAAAGTTTTTTGTAATTTTTTTTAAATTTTTCAATTTTTTCAATAATATTTGGAGGTATAGTAATAATATCGCAATTTAAATCTTTTGCTTGTGTAAAGTTATAAGGTTCTCTAGTGCTTGCCCATAATATCTCCACGTTTTTGTAATTTTTAGCTAATCTAATACTATTTTTAAATTCTGGGATTGGGTCTTTTCCTATATCGCCCATTCTGCCTGCAAATATTGAAATAATTACTTTAGTTTTTTTATCAATAACTTTCAAAATTCTCCTTGTTTGGTTTGAGTTATAAACAGCAGTAATATTTAGTTTAATTTTTTTGTTATTAAGTGATTTTATTACTTTTCCCATAAATTTTCCTTTTGAATTACAGACTGGTACTTTAACGTAAACATTCTTGCCCCATTTATTTATCTTTAATCCTTGGTAAATCATATTTTTTTCATCATCTGCAAAAACTTCTAATGAAACAGGTTTCTTAGTTAATCTAAGTATTTTAGCACTATAAGATTTATAATCTTTTGCTCCAGCTTTTCTCATCAAACTTGGATTAGTGGTAAATCCCTTGACTAATTTTTTTTTATTAAAAATTTTAATTGAATTTACATCTGCGATATCACAAAAGATTTTTGTCAATTTACAAACTCTTTACTATTTCCTCTGTCATTTTTTTTGCATCTGCAAACAACATTAAAGTATTATCTCTATAGAATAAATCATTATCTATACCAGCATACCCTGGTGATAAACTTCTTTTGACAAATAAGACTGATTTGCTTTTTTCAACATCTAAAACTGGCATTCCATAAATTGGACTTTGAGGGTCAGATTTAGCTACAGGATTAGTAACGTCATTTGCTCCTATTACATAAGCTACATCACAATTAGCGAAATCATTATTAATTTCCTCCAACTCAAAAACTTCATCATATGGAACATTTGCTTCAGCTAATAATACATTCATATGTCCTGGCATTCTTCCAGCTACAGGATGAATCGCATAAGATACTTTAACTCCATTTTTTTTTAAAGCATCCACCATTTCTCTAAGGGCATGTTGAGCTTGTGCCACTGCCATACCATATCCTGGAACTATTATGACCGAGGAAGCATTTTTCATCAAAAAAGCAGCATCATCTGCATTGCCATTTTTAACCGGTTTTTGTTCTTTATTTTGTGAAGTTGAAGACTGATCAGTCGCACCCCATCCTCCTAAAATGACATTAAAGAAAGATCTATTCATTCCCTTGCACATTATGTACGATAAAATTGCTCCAGATGATCCAACAAGAGCACCTGTAATTATTAATGCAGTATTTTCTAATGTGAATCCAATACCTGCGGCTGCCCATCCAGAATATGAATTTAACATTGAAATAACTACAGGCATATCTGCACCTCCAATAGGTATTATCAACAAAACACCAACCAAGAATGAAATAGCCACTAGCGACCAGAACATACTTGATGATTGAGTACTACATAAATAATATATCAAAAATATAATTGCTAAACCTAAAATTAAATTTATTAAATGTTGACCCTTAAAAACAATTGGGGCTCCAGACATGATTCCTCTGAGCTTTAAAAAGGCTATTATTGACCCTGAAAAAGTAATCGCTCCAATTGCAGCTCCAAGCGACATTTCAATCAAGCTTGCAAGTTTAATATTGCCAACATTTCCTAAATTAAATGCTTCTGGTTTTAAAAATGCAGATATTGCTACAAACACTGCAGCAAGACCTACAAGACTATGAAATCCAGCAACCAGTTCTGGCATTGCGGTCATTGGAATTCTAAATGCAATGAATGCTCCTATTGAACCACCAATTAATAAGAAAACAAGAACGTAAATAAAACCAACATTAAAATTATTAATTGACAAAAATGTTACAAGGATTGCTATAGTCATTCCAATAATACCAAAAAGATTTCCCTGTCTGGATGTTTCTGGAGAAGACAATCCTCTTAAAGCAAGTATAAATAAAATACCAGATAACAAATAGAATATTGCTGATAAATTTGCTGACATATAATTTTATTTTTTCTTTTTTTTATACATTTGAAGCATTCTTTGAGTAACTAAAAAACCACCAAAAATATTTACTGCGGCCAAAATTATAGCAAGAAATCCAAAAATACTTGATGTTTCAAAAACGACCTCAGAGGAACCAGCTAAAGCTGCGATTATAGCTCCAACAATAATTACTGATGAAATCGCATTAGTAACTGACATTAGAGGTGTGTGAAGTGAAGGTGTTACACTCCATACAACATAATAACCTACAAAAATTGATAGTATAAATATACTTAATCTAAAAATAAAAGGATCTATTTCCATAATCATTTAATAAGTGTTTTTTCTATAATTTCATCTTCTAAGTTAATATTAATCTTTTTATTTTTACTATCATATAAATTCATTACAAAATTAAAAATATTTTTTGCATAAAGACTAGATGCAGAAATAGGTAATTTATTTAAAATGTTTCTTTCACCCATTATTTTTACTCCATTCTTCTCAACTAACTGATCAACCTTTGTTAACGCGGTGTTTCCTCCTTGAACAGCGGCCAAGTCATAAATAATTGCTCCTACCTGCATTTCATTTATCATTTTATCTTGGATTATTACAGGAGCTTTTTTTCCAGGGATCAAAGCAGTGCAAATCACTATGTCAATTTTTTTTAAAGTATCCACCAACAATTCCTCTTGTTTTTTTTTAAATTCATCAGAGGTTTCTTTAGCATACCCGCCCTCCGTCTCCATATTTTCAGATCCTTCAACTACTAAAAACTTTCCACCTAAACTTTCTACTTGCTCTTTTGATGCCATTCTTACGTCTGTAGCAAAAACTATTGCCCCCATTCTTTTTGCAGTTGCAATTGCTTGTAATCCAGCAACACCAGCACCAACAACCAATACTTTTGCAGCAGGAACAGTTCCAGCTGCTGTCATCATCATAGGAATAGCTTTTTCAAAGCTTGCAAAAGATTCTATAACAGCTTTGTAACCTGCTAAGTTAGCTTGAGATGACAAAATATCCATAGCTTGTGCTCTCGTAATTCTTGGTAATAATTCTAAAGAAAATGTTTTAATTTTTTTCTTACTTAAATTTTCAATAATTTCTTTATTTGAATATGGATTTAAAGCTCCAATTAAAACTTGATTCTCTTTTAAAAGACTCAATTTTTCTTTGGACGGTAGACCAACTTGTGTAATTATGTCAGCTCCATCAAAAATTGACTTCTCATCTTTCTTAATGATAACTCCTAAATCTTTATATAAATTATCTTTAAACCCTAAATGATTACCATAACTTTCTTGTATGATAACTTCAAAACCACTAGCTATATATTTCTTTGCTATTTCAGGTGTAATTGAAATTCTTTTCTCTTGATCTAAATTTTCTAAAATTGAAACTATTTTCATAAATAACTTTAAATTTATAATAAGAATATTGCCATTAAAACTAAAATTAAAACAACAGCCACTGACCCCCACAAAACAAATTTTGTAAAATTATTCCAAGTTTTTTTATGGTTTTCATTATCCATAAAATTACTTTTGTCTTGCTTTAAATTTCGGGTTAGTTTTATTTATGACATAAACCCTACCTCTTCGTCTAACTAGTTTAGAGTTAAGGTCTCTTTTTTTAATTGATTTTAATGAACTTTTAATTTTCATAAATTTACACTTTTAATAAACGAACTTATATAATCTTTCAAATTTATTTTTCCATATTTTCTGATTATTTTATTATTATGTGAAAATTTTGTTAGAGCTGAGGCATATCTTTCTCCTGGTCTAGGTTTCAAAAAAACAACTTTAGATTTAAACATTTTAGCTACCTCTGTAATCGAATATGACTTTTTATTTGAAATACTATAATGAGAACATTTACTTTTTCTCCATGCTTCATAACAAACATCAATTGTGTCGCTTATATGAGTGAATCTTCTAGTCTGAGATCCAGGTTTAACTATCGTTAAAGGTTTCCTATTTATATATTGATTTTCAAAAATTCCTATCACAGTTGCCATATTTCCACTTTGAATTTGTCTTGGTCCATAAACATTATAAAAATAAATTATTTCGAACTTAAATTTAAACCATTTTTTTAAGTTTTCTAACAACTCTAAATTTTTTGACTTTGTAAAAGCATATGGAGAAAGATTTTTATCCATTCCTGAATTGCCAAGGCTTGCTGAGGTTGCAGAATAAACTAATTTAATTTTGTTATCTAAACAAAATTTAAATACTGCTTTAGTGCCTATAGTATTAGAGTCGTAACATTTATCGAATTCTAAAAAACTTTGAAATATTCTAGCAAATTCTCCGAAATGAAAAATTGTATGAATCTTATTTTTGTATTTTGATAAAATTTTATCAATATTTGCAGTTTTACCATTAATATATCTAACTCTTTTATTGTTGATATGATTTTTCTTAGTTCCGGTTGAATAGTTATCCAAACTAATAATTTTTTTATTTGTTTTTTCTAAAAATAACTCAATCAAATTGGAGCCAACAAAGCCTGCTCCACCAGTAACTATAATAAGATTTTTCATTTCAAGATTAGCCTGGCAACGACCTACTCTTCCGTGTCTTAAGACAAAGTACCATTGGCGCAGAAAGGCTTGACTTCCGAGTTCGGAATGGGATCGGGTATTACACTTTCGCAATAATTACCAGGCACACTTTAATACAAGAAATTTTAAAAAAGTCAAAGCTTAATAATAAGTGAATTGATAGTAAATTTTTTATAAATAAATCAGCTTTTATAATATATTTACAGTTTTATTCCAACAGCGTAGCCTCTATGAATCGTTGATTGAATTTTCTCAATATTATACTCAGAATTTTCCTGTATCTCATTAATTAATTTTACAATACCATCAAAATGATTATCTGTAACATCATCAAAAAAAATTATGTCACCTTTTTTTTGTTTTTGTTTAATAAAATTAAATTCAAATTTTACATCATCATAATCATGTGAACCATCTAAAAATGCGAAATTTATTCTTTCATATTCTGAAATTAATTTAAACTTATTTTTTGTTCTTCCCTCAATGTAAACTATATTACTTGTATAAACTAAATAATCGCTTAATAAATCCTCTCTTGTAAATTTACCTTCTAAGTCTTTAATAGAATTCCAAAAAATTTTTTTTTTGTGTGGAATTAAATCAAAACTAAAAACTTTGAAATTTACATTATTATCTTTCGCACATTTTGAGATAATAATTGAGGAGAAACCTTTAGCAGTACCCACATCAACAAATAAAAATTTGTCCATTTTAATTTTTTGTTTTTTTAAATAAAGATCTAAAATAGAATATATTAATCTTCCGTGCTGGTAATTAATCTCAGACTCTTTAATTGAAACCTGGGAAATTAAAGCTAGATTGTTTAAAAATTTTTTGTCGATATCTAATAAATTTTTTGATCTTATAAAACTATTTACCTTTTCATATTCTTTGTCTTTGACTAAATTAAATAACCTTAGGTAGTCCTCTTTTCTACCTTTTTGCTTTTTTGTAATATAATTACCTGTATGATAGTAATAAATATCTTTAAAAAGTAATTTAATAAATTTTGGTATAAATTTTAAAATAAATGAATAAAAGTTTCTCATTAAAATTTATAGATATTTTATTTTGTTATTAGCTTATAATAAATAGAAAAACAATTAGGTTAAATTTATTTTTATAAATATAGAGAGAGTATGTGTGGAATTATAGGATCAATAAACTATGATAAAGAATCATATAAAGAAAATGAAGAATGGATAAAATCCAAAATAAGTTTACTCTCTCATCGAGGTCCGGACAATGAAAAAATTTGGATCTCAAATTCAAAAAATGTAATTTTTGGACACACAAAGTTATCTATAATCGACCTATCTGATAAAAACTTTCAACCCATGAACGATAGCATAAATAACATAACTATTACCTATAATGGTGAAATATATAATTTTTTAGAATTAAAAAAAGAACTCAGTAATGATTTTGAGTTTATTACTAATAGCGACACTGAGGTGATAATTAAATCATATTTAAAATGGGGTGAAAATTTTTTAGATAAAATCGAAGGTATGTTTGCATTTGCATTATTTGATGAAAATGAAAAAAAAATTTTTCTTGCTAGAGATAGATTGGGAGAAAAACCACTTTTTTATTTTTCTAATACTAAATATTTTCTTTTTTCTTCAGAATTAACCTCGTTTTACTCATTCTCAAAAATAGATAAAAAAAATCTAAATGAGACTTTGCTTAATGGCTTTCCATTAAAAAGAGATGAGACATTGTTGACAGATATTGCTCAGGTGGAACCTGGGCAAATGGTTAAAATTGATTTAAAAAATAGAAAAATCATTAAAAGAAATTATTGGGATTTTAAAATTAAAGTAAATTCACCCTCTTCAATAAAAGAAAGTGACTTTGATAAAATTTTAAATTCAAGTATTGAAAAATGTTTGATATCTGATGTAAAAACTTGTGTTACTCTAAGTGGTGGTCTTGACTCGAGTTTAATTACCTCAATTGCATCAAAGCAAAAAAAAATTGATACTTTTTCAATTGTTTTCAAAAATCAAAAATTTGATGAAAGAGATCATGCATTAAAAATTTCAAAATATTTTAAAACTAATCATCACGAAGTTGAAATAAATGATTACTCTCTTGATCAAATAATAGAAATAATTGAGAAGCTAGATACTCCAATTTTAGATTCCTCAATTATACCCTCTTATATTCTTTTTAAAAATTTACGCGATAATAATTATAAAGTTGCAATTGGGGGAGATGGTGGTGATGAAATTTTTGGAGGGTACAATCATTACAGAATTTTAAATAAAATTAATTTAGTTAAAAATAATTTAGCTAATTTTAATCTCACCTTTTTAAATTTTTTGATTAGAAAAATAGAAAACTTAAACTTTAAAGGAGCACAATATCTAAGTTTTTTATCAAACAATAGCTTTGTTTATAAAATTCCTTTTTTCTTAAAAAATAATTTAAGAACTCAAATATTAGATTTTAGAGTTTTTGAAAATGCCAAACATTTAAAATTTAAAAATGATAATATTGACTTAGTAAAACAATCTCAATTTATCGATATTAATTATACTCTGCCACTAAGTTTATTAAATAAGTTAGATAGATGTTCTATGCTTAATTCTGTAGAGAGTAGATCTCCATTTTTAAGTAAAGATGTTGTAGAGTATTCTCTTACAAAATTAAAATCATCAGATCTTGTATCAAATAAAGATCAAAAAATTTTTTTAAAAAAGATTGGACATAAATATTTGCCTAACAACTTTATCTATGAAAGAAAACAAGGCTTTTCATTTCCACTTATTGATATTTTAAAAAGAGATAAAGAAAAAGAAAAAATAGAAAACATATTAACATCCAAAAACAGTATCTTTAAAAAAAATGGAATCAAAATGTTATTAACAAAGACTAGGAATTCTAAAATTAGACCTGAATTAATTTTTTCTCTTTTAAATATGCAAATATGGATAAATAAAAAGTTTAATGGAGAATTAAATATTGAAGATGAAATTATTTAATTCGTTTTCTATTGATATAGAAATAAGAAATTAGAAAAACAATTAAGCTTAATGTAATAAAAATTGTTATCGATACGAACTCAAAATCAGTCAATTGATTTTTTCTAAATCTAACTTTGGTTTTAATATCACCAGTATAAAATGGTTTTGTTGATAATCTCCAATAAAAAACACTATTTCCAGACTCGTTCTCACGTAACAGATCGTTTGTAACATTATCTTTATAAAAATCAGCAAATGAGTCTTGTATGCCTTTATTAATTGATACAATTTCTTTTTTAATTTTTTTTCTTAAATTTGGTAATTCAGATTTATAAAATATTTTTTTACTTTTTGTATATAGTTTTGCCTCTATTTGATTGGTGATGCTTAACTCCCATTTGTATTGGGGTAAATAGTTTTCAAGACTTCTTGTTGCATATTCCAAGATAAGTTTATCAGCATTAGAGTCTAGAAAAATATGATCGATTGTTTTTCCAAGCTTAATTTCAACTATTGCAATATAATTTTTCTCTTTTTCTACTTTTAAAAAATAAAATATTGATGATGTGCTAGCAATTATAATAAGAATTATTGCAAAAAATGAAATTTTTTTTTTTATTTTTTTTTTATACATTATTGTAATATAAAATTTAATAACATAATTAATTAATTTAACAATGATTTTAGAATTTAATATAAACGAAAATACTTTTCAAAATACAGGTGAAAATATATTAGATGCTTGGAAAAAAGAGCAAAATAAAGTTTTCATTTTAAAATCTGATAAGACTGGAGATGATATAAGAAATTTCTATGAATTTTTTTGCAAATCGTTTGGAAAAATTTATGAGTTAGCGGAAGATGTTAGGAAGGGAGACAGGGATAATCAAAGGACTAACGAAAAATGGATGGAGGTAAGATTTGATCCATCTTTTAAGGATGCTTACAGACATTCGTCCTCTGAACAACCACTTCATACAGATGGAAGTTATATACCAAACTTTCCTAACGCAACATTAATGTGCTGTGTTGCTAATTCAAAAAGAGGTGGTGAAACAATTTTTTTAGATGTTAATGATTTAGTAGAATGTTTAAAACAAGATGATGTTAAACTTTTAAATGACTTACTTTCTGAAGATTTTGTTCACGAAAGATCAGGAGATAAAAGAACAGAAAAAATAATTCATCAATTAGAGAAAAATAAATATTTAATTAATTTTAATTATTATTGTATTTCAAAGACAAATAATCCAAAAAAACTATCAATGGCAAAAAAATTTTTTGATTATTTGTGCAATTCAGACAAAATTAAAAAAAAGATTAAATCTGTTAAACTTACACCAGGAGATGCTGTAACGTGGAAAGATAGAGAGCTACTTCATGGAAGAAATTCTTTCATAGCATCAGAAAGTTCAGAAAGATTTTTATGGAAATGTGCAGTCAACTTAGGTAAATAATTATTTAATCATGAAATTAATTAATAAATTTGTTTTTGGTACTATGTCGATAAATAGTCAAAAATTTTCTAAAAATTTAATGCATTATGCTTTAAAAAATTTTAAAAATTTTCATCTTTCATCTGAATATCACTCATTCAAATTAGTCTCGAAAATTATTAAAGAAAAAAAAAAACTAAATTAATCTTAAAACTTGCAGAACCAAATTTTAATCATCAAAGATTTTCGACAAAAAGATTTATTAAAAAACTTAATTTTTATATTAACAAATTAGGAAAAGATCAAATAATTTATATTCAGTGGATGTGGAGAGGAAATTTATCTCAAGATGATATTAGAATTAAAAACTTTCTTAAAGACAGATTAAAAATAAAAAGATTATTTAATTCGCTTTTAAAAAAAAAAATAATAAGTGGTATATACGTTTTTCCCTATACAGAAAAATTTTTATTAAAATCAATATCCTCAAATATTTTTAACGGGGCTTGTGTTTATTTAAATCCAGTTGAAAAAGAATATAAAAAATTGATTCATAGATTTAAGAAATTTAAATTTATAATAATAAGACCTTTTGGTGGAAGACTAAAATTAGCCAAAAAGCATAAATTGAATTTCTTGTTGAACTACTCTATGAATTATAAAAATATAAAAAATATAATTTTAACTTGTTCAAAAAAAAAACAAATTAGGGAAATTATTTCTTATTGTAATGATAAAAAGAATTTTTGATTTAATATTTATTATTTTATTTTCTCCTTTAATAATATCGCTTTTTTTTTTAACTTTAGTTTTTTGTTTTATTTTCAACAAAAAAAATATTTTTTTTTTACAATACAGGGGTGGTTTTAAAGGAAAAAAAATAAGAATTATAAAATTTAGAACTATGGAAAATGATACTAAAAAAGTATCCTCTTTTAATAATTTTTTAAGAAAAACAAGGTTAGATGAAATACCTCAATTTTTAAATGTTTTAATAGGTGATTTGAGCATCGTTGGTCCAAGACCTTTGCATTATGAATATAAAGAAATTTACTCATCTGAACAAATTAAAAGATTTAATGTAAAACCTGGCTTAACCGGATTGGCTCAGATTCAAAACTCTTATGAAATGTCTTGGTCTGAACAATTTAAAATAGATGTGTGGTACACCAACAACCACAATATATTTTTAGATTTAAAAATCATAATTAAAACATTATTAATAATTATCAAATCAATAAAAAAAAGAGAAATTAGAGATAAAGAAAAATTTGACGGAACAAATTAAGAATGAAAACAAACTGGCCAAGATATAGTAAAGAGGAAGCAAAAAAAGTAAACAAAGTTTTAAAAAGTAATAAGGTTAATTATTGGACAGGAAATGAGGGAAAGAAATTTGAGAGGGAATTTTCAAAATTTTTTAAAATAAAATATACCTCTGCTATTGCTAATGCTTCATTGGGTTTAGAATGTGCTCTTAAAGCATTAAATTTAGGCAGAGGTGATGAAGTAATAGTTCCATCAAAATCTTATGTTTCATCAGCTAGTTGTGTAATTAATGTAAATGCAAAACCGGTTTTTGCTGACATAGATTTGAATAGTCAAAATATAACAACAGAAACAATAAAAAAATTAATTAACTCAAAAACAAAAGCTATTATTTGCGTTCATCTCGGTGGATATCCTTGTGATATGGAAAGTATACTTAAACTATGTAAAAAATTTAAGATAAAGATTATTGAAGATTGCTCTCAAGCTCATGGTGCAAAAATCAAGAATAAATATGTTGGTACTTTTGGAGATATATCTGTATGGAGTTTTTGTAACGACAAAATTATTTCTACCTTGGGTGAAGGTGGTATGATTGCCACGAATGATAAGAATTTATTTGAAAGAATTTGGCAGTTAAAAGAAATTGGCAAAGTAAGAAAATTAATGATGAGAAAACATAACAATTCTTCGTATAGATGGGTACACGATACATTTGGAACAAATTTAAGATTAACAGAAGTTCAATCTGCTGTGGGAAGAATACAATTAAGAAAACTCAAAAAATTTATCAAAATAAGAAATTTAAATTCAATTAAAATATTGAATAGTTTAAAAAAATTTAAATCTGTAAATCTTCCGATTGTTCCAAAAAAAATAACCCATGCTTTTTACAGATGCTATATACAAGTAAATAAAAATCATTTAAAAAATGGCTGGACTAAACATAAAATAATCGAAAAATTGATTAAAAAAGGCGTTCCATGCAATGAAGGTTCTTGTTCTGAGCTTTATAGAGAGAAGTCCTTCAAAAAAGTTGGGCATTCTCCAAAAAAGAGACTTCAAAATGCAAAAAAATTAAGTGAATCTTCAATAGCTTTTCAGGTAGATCACACTATAAATTTTAAGGAATTGCAAAACATAATTTTATCTATAAAACAAACTTTTCTATCAGCTACTAAATGACCAGTTTGAAAATAAATGAACTTACCAATAAATAATCTTAAACTTTTAATTAAAATTCTTGCAGACGTTTCAATTGTTTTTATTTCACTTTATCTAGCAATAATTATTAATGCTGAAAGATTATTGCCTCTTTCAAAATCCTATATTGCTTTGGGTCTGATAATTATTTCGCTTCAAATAACTATTTTATATTTTTTTAATACATACAGTGAGTTCACTAAATTTTTTGATTACGAAAACATCTTAAAAATCTTGATAAGTCTTTTTTTAACTTCTTTATTTTTAATAATAATAAGTTTTTTTGCAATTGATAACACAAAGATTTTTTTTAGATTTTTGAATATTAAAATACTAACACTTTATTCTGGTATTTTTATATTCTTTAATATTTCAATTAAGATTTTAGCAAAATACATACTTTTTAAAAATCAAGACAAAAGTTCAAGAAATGATTTTAAAAAATATATTATTTATGGAGCTGGAAGAACAGGTGTTGAATTAAAAAAAATAATTCAAAATTATGGTGATATTGAAATTTTATATTTTGTTGATGACGATAAAAATAAAATTGGAAGAACAATTGATGGCATAAAAGTTCTATCCCCTAAAGCGCTTGAAAAAGAAAAGAAAAAAATTGATTTAGTTTTAATGTGTATGCCAAGCGCATCTAGCTTTGAAGTTCAAGATATTGAAAAAAATCTCTCAAATTTATCTCTTAATAATAAGAATATTTCTTCATTAGACGACTTTTTAAATAGTGATAATATGAAAAATAAGAAGATTAATTTTAATCACAATACTGTTCTAGATCAAAGTTTTTCCTCAGAATTAAAGCAAAAATTTTCAAATAAAAAAGTTTTAGTTACTGGAGCTGGTGGAACTATTGGAAAAGAGTTAATGTTTCAAATCTCAAGATTAAATATTAATGAATTAATAGCTATAGATTTTAATGAATTAAGCTTATCAAAATTAAAAAAGGACTTTGATAATATTTCAAATGAAATAAATTTTAGTAAACATTTTTATTTAATTAATTTAAATAATCGTAATTTACTGAATAAAATTATAAAAAATCATAATCCAGATTTTATATTTCATGCTGCAGCTTATAAACATGTAGATGTAGTTGAAACAAATCCTATTGAGGCTGTTAGTAATAATTTATCATCTTTAATTAACATACTTGAGTGCACCAAAGAACAAACAAATTTAACTTTTATTTTTGTATCTACAGACAAAGCTGTCAATCCAATCAATCATATGGGTAAAAGTAAAAGAATGGGAGAAATAATTGTTTGTTCAATGAATAAAATTTATCCAAAAAATAACTATAGTTGTGTAAGATTTGGAAATGTAATTGGAAGCTCAGGTAGTTTAATACCTATTTTAAACGAACAGATATCTAAAGGTGGGCCCATTACAATAACTGACAAAGCTGCATCAAGATATTTTATGACTGTCCAGGATGCAGTTAATTTAACTCTTGAAACAAGTAATATGAAAAACAAAGGTCTTATCAATGTTTTGAACATGGGGGAACCAATTAATATTTATTCTATGATACTTAAAATATTAAATGATAGTAATGTTGAGTTATATAATGAAAATAAAAAAAATGGTATTAAAATAAACATGATTGGTTTAAGGCCAGGAGAAAAACTTCACGAAGAACTTTACCATCAAGATAAGATTTTACCCTCAACCAATAAAAAAATATTTCAAGAAAATTGCGATATCAATATTTCAATTGAAGAAATAGATAAAATAAAAGACGAAATTAAATTATCAAATTCGAAAAATGATTTAAATATTTTACAGAATATTTTTTCAAAATATATTCAAGTATAAATGCAGAATATAAATAATTCTCTATTATATCTTATTTGTTTAATCCCTCCTGCACTGGTTGCGGGTCCATTTATAGCAGATGGCTTTGTTGTAATAATTAATTTTTTATTTTTTTATACAATATTTAAAACAAAAAAGTTTGAGTATTTCAAAAATAATTTTTTTATTTTTTTTCTTATCTTTTATATAATTTTAATTTTTTCCTCTTTAAATAGTGAAAATGTTTTTTACTCTCTTAAATCTTCTGTTCCATATTTTAGACATGGTATATTTGCATTAGCAATCATTTATATAATTGATCATGATAAAGATAAATTTCTAAGATTATTTTTTAAAATTGCATTGATAACATTTTCAATTTTAACTTTTGACGGACTTTTTCAGTATTTTATGGGTTATAATATACTTGGATTGCATCATGTACATCCTGATAGAATAACAAGTTTTTTTGTACAAGAATTGAAGCTTGGAAGTTATTTGGCGAGAATGATGCCTATTGTAATTGCTTTTTTAATTTATTTTGGAACAAACAAAAAATCTTACATTTTTTTATCAGTAGTTTTGATAATTTTGGTTGATATTTTAATTTTTATTAGCATGGAAAGATCGGCGTTCTTTTTAACAATGCTATCGATATTGTTCATTTTGATATTTACAAAAAAATACAAACTCATTAGATTGTTCTGTTTTATTATATCCGTTTTAGTTATCGTAACTTTATCAATTAAGGATGAAGCTTTAAAAAATCGTATGGTGTTACATCCAATTACTGCTTTAACAGAAACTTTTGAAAAAAAATATGTGTTAACTAACGTTCATGACTCACTTTATAAAACATCTTTTAAAATGTTTGATCAAAACAAATTCTTGGGTATCGGCCCAAAAATGTATCGAAAAGTCAGTCGAGATGAAAGATATAAAGTTGGTGAAAGTTCTTGGAATACTCATCCACACAACACTTACATTCAATTACTAGCTGAAACTGGTTTAGCAGGATTTTCAATTTTTATGATCTTTGTGATTTCTTTTTTCTTTAAAACTATAATTCATTTTAAAAATCTAATACTGGGTAATAATCATATGTCTGATTTTATGATTTGTATAATGGCAGCAATTTTTATTAATATTTGGCCAATAATCCCCACAGGAAATTTTTTTAATAATTGGATGTCAATAGTGTATTACATGCCGCTTGGATTTTATTTTAGCAACTTATCTCAATCTAAAAAATTTGATTAATTATCTAAAGTTTTTATATATTTAACAAATTCATTAGTTACATAACTTTTCTCAAATAAATTCTTAGTTCTTTCTCTGCCTTTAGCTCCCATTTTCAATCTTAGATTTTTATCCTCTACTAATTTTAATATGGCATTCTCTATGCCTATAATGTCTCCTGGATTATGAAATAACCCAGAGTTAAAACCTACAGCATCAGTTAATCCATAAATCTTGGATGCAACTGTAGGTAACGCACAAGCACCTGCCTCTAAAGCTGCCATACCAAATCCTTCTCGATAACTTGGAAGACAGAATATATCTGCTGCAGCCATAAACTTTTCTGGTTCATCAGTAAAGTCCATAACACGAATACTTTCCAAATGTCTTTTACAGATTGATCCTACCTGTTGTTTAATATTTTCTTCATCTGGACCTATAATTAAAAGATGAACTTTTTTGTCTATATCTTTT